>NZ_JAVDVK010000001.1:1578386-1894064 GCF_031456835.1 Leifsonia shinshuensis | reverse complement strand
GGAGGCGGGCGAGGAGCGGATCGTCGACGTGGCCGTGAGGTACGACGGCGAGGACCTCTCGGAAGTCGCGCGGATCACCGGGCTGACCGAGCGCGACGTGGTCGCGGCGCACACCGGCACGCCGTGGCGGGTGGCGTTCGGCGGCTTCGCCCCGGGGTTCGCGTACCTCGTCGCCGATGCCCACGCGGCGCCGCTCGAGGTGCCGCGGCGCAGCACGCCCCGCACCTCCGTCCCCGCCGGATCCGTCGGGCTGGCCGGAGCCTTCAGCGGCGTCTACCCCCGCTCCAGCCCGGGCGGCTGGCAGCTGATCGGCCGCACGGATGCGGTGCTCTGGGACGAGGCCGCCGACCCTCCCGCACTGCTCCGGCCGGGCACCGTCGTGCGCTTCCGGGAGGCGTCGTGAGCGTCCGCATCCTGGACCCCGGTCCGCTGGCCCTGGTGCAGGATCTGGGGCGGCCGGGCCTCGCCGTCGTCGGGGTCGGCCGCTCCGGCGCGCTCGACCGCGGTGCCCTGCGCCTCGCCAACCGGCTTCTCGGCAACCGCGAGAGCGACGCCGGGGTGGAGGCGCTGCTCGGCGGCCTCGCGGTGGAGTTCGAGCGCGACACGTGGTTCGCGGTGACCGGCGCGACCGGCCCGCTGCTGCTCGACGACCGCCTGGTGGATGCGCACCAGGCGGTCCGCGCCCGCGCCGGCCAGACGCTTCGCATCGGCACGGCCGTCGCAGGAGCCCGCCGCTACCTCGCCGTCCTCGGCGGCATCGACGTGCCTCCCGTCCTCGGCTCCCGGTCGCGCGACACCCTGGCGGGTCTCGGGCCGGCGCCGCTCGCAGCGGGCAACGTGCTGCCGCTCGGCGAGCATCCCGGTACCGACCTCCCGCTGCTCGACTTCGTCCCGGTCGCCGAGCCGACGACCGACGGGGTCGAGGTGCGCGCCTACCGGGGCCCGCGCGCGGACTGGTTCACGGAGGCGGCTCTCGACGCCTTCTTCACGCTCGACTGGCGCGCCGCCGACCGCAGCGATCGCATCGGCGTGCGGCTCGACCCACCGCCCACCGGCCGCCACACCGCACCCGCCGTGCCGGAGGTCCCGGTACTCGAACGTGCGGTCGTGGGCGAGCTGCCGAGCGAGCCCATGGTCGCAGGCTGTGTGCAGGTGTCGCCGGACGGCCGTCCCACCGTGCTGCTCGCCGACCACCCGGTGACCGGCGGCTACCCGGCGATCGCGGTCGTCGCCGACTCGTCGCTTGATGCGTTCGGGCAGCTGCGCCCGGGCCAGCCGGTGCGGTTCCGGCACGCCTGACGCGCATCGGCCCGCGCGCGCGGGCGGGGTTTCACTCCCGCCGCGTCCCGGTCTGGAAGATGCTGCGCGCCGGCGTCGGCGACGGCACGCTGGTCGCATCCGTCACGATCGGAGCACCCGCGGCGAACGTCCGCAGCTCCGCGCCCGCGACGGCCTTGGCGGGATGCGGACCGCTCGCCAGCAGCCGCGGCAGCCACTCCAGCGGTAGCGGCGAGTTGGAGCCGACCAGCACCACATTGCCGAACCGTCGGCCCTTCAGCACCTGCGTCTCGGCGAGCGCCGCGACGTTCTCGACGACCGCGCCCAGCGTCGACACCTGGCTCCGCGCGAAGGTGAGCGGCGGTCCGTCGGCGACGTTGACGAGCACGATGCCGTCCGGCTTCAGCAGTGACACCGCCGAGCGGTAGAACTCCACGCTGGTCACGTGCGCCGGTGTGCGGGAGCCGCTGAAGATGTCCACCACGAGCAGGTCGACCTGGCCGCGCAGCCCGGCGGGCAGCTTGCCGACGACCTCGCGGGCATCCCCGTGCCGGATGCGGATCTGCGCGTAGCGGGGGAGCGGCAGGTGCTCGCGCACCAGGTCCACCAGGCGGCTCTCCAGCTCCACCACCTGCTGCCGCGACCCCGGCCGGGTGTACGCGATGTAGCGCGGGAGGGTGAGCGCCCCGGCGCCGAGGTGCACCGCGGTGATCGGCTCGCCGGGCTCGCCGATGAGGTCGATGACGTTACCCATCCGCTGCACGTACTCGAAGAACAGCTGCGTCGGGTCGTCGAGGTTCACGTGCGACTGCGGTGTGCCGTCCACCACCAGCTGGTACGCGCCGGGGACGAACCGGTCCGGCTCGACCGTCGCCAGGTATCCGCTCTCCGAGAGCGTGACCGAGGGATGCTGCGACGCCGGGTTCTGAGGCACACCGGCAGCCTAGTCGCGGCATCCGCCCCGCTCGTCCGGCCCGTTCCTCCACCCGGATCTCCACCCGCATCTCCACCCGTCGGCTGTGCCGGGTGTGGGCGCCGCGGCGCGACGCTGGAGGGGTGCCGGATGTTCCGGCCGGAAAGGCTCCCATGACTGTCCAGACGCTCGGAAACGCGATCCTCATCCTCCTGCTGATCGGGTGGGTCGGCTACCGGCAGCTCACGTGGCGGCCGGTCGTCGTCTCGCGGATGTGGCGAGGGCCGGCCGTCTTCGCGGTCGTCGGTGCGGTGCTGCTCGTGCAGCAGGCGCACCCGGCGACCATCACCGCGCTCGACCTGGCCGTCATCTCCGGCGAGATCGTGCTGTCGCTCGCCATCGGCGCCTGGATGGGCGCGATCGCCCGGTTCCGCCGCCTCCCGGAGCCCGTGGTCGCGGGCAAGAACCCGACCGACATCGCGGTGTACGAGTCGCGCACCGGTGTGCTCGGGCTCGTGCTGTGGGTGGCCGTGATCGCCGTCCGTGTCGTGATCGACGTGCTGGCGTCTCAGGCCGGGGCCCACCTGGTGGCATCGACCGGCATCATCCTCCTGGTGTTCGCGGCGAACCGCGCCGCGCGGACGGCGGTCTTCGCCGCGCGGCTCGACCGTCACGCCGCGGTGGCGGCGTGACGGCGCGCCCGTGCGCCCTGGCTGCATGATGGTCGAGTGAACTCCGTCCGTCCCAGCTGGCTGTCCCTCGCGCTGACCGCGGTCGGCGCGGCGGCGGTCGGCTACGGGCTCCTCACCACGCACTCGTCGGTGCGCCCGCCCTGGGCGCTCGCCCTCGGGCTCGTGAGCGTCGCCCTCTGGATCGTGCGCGGCCTGCTCGCCCGGGCGGGCCTCGGTCGCGCGGCGGCCGTCTGCTCCGTCGTGATCGTCCTGATCGCCGCTCCGATCGCCGCCGTGACCGACGGACTGACGATCGTGCCGGCCGCCGTCGCCGTGGTCGCCCTCCTCGGCGACCCGCGGGAGCCGCTGTGGGAGGGGCTCCTCCTCGGTGGCGTCGGTGCGGCCCTGGTCGCCGTCGGGGCGGTGCCGGTCGGAGCGCCGGTGCTGGCCGTGCTCGCGATGATGGGCGGGATGCTGCTGGGCGTCTTCGGCGGCCTGAGCCGGCGCCAGTTCCGCGTGGCGGAGGAGCAGGCGGCCCTCCTGCGCGAGCGCGAGGTGGAGAGGCGGGAGGAGGCGTCCCGCGTCGCGATCGCCCGCGATCTGCATGACGTGCTCGCGCACAGCCTCGGCGGCCTCGTGATCCAGCTAGACGCGGTGGATGCGCTGCTCGAGGCAGGCGACACCGCCTCCGCCCGCTCCCGGGTCGTCGCCGCCCGCGGCCTCGCGGCGGAGGGACTGGGAGAGGCGCGGCGCGCGGTCGCCGCGCTCCGCGACCCGGCCGTCGCGGGGGAGGCCACCGTTGCTCCCGCGCTCGAGGATGCCCTCGCCGACGCCGTGGCGACGCACCGCTCCCTGGGCGGCGGCGCCGAGCTCTCGGTGACGGGCACTCCGCGCTCCGTCACCCCCGCGCAAAGCGCCGCCTTCCAGCGGGCGGCGCAGGAGGCGCTGAGCAACGCCAGGAAGCACGCGCCCGGTCAGCCCGTGCGGCTGGACCTCGCCTGGCAGGATGACCGCGTGCGCCTCACGATCTCCAACCCGCTCGCCGCCGCATCCGCCGGGGACGGCACGGCCGCGGTATCCGCCGCGGAAGCTGCGGCCTCGGCGCTCGCCGCGACCGGCGGCGGTCACGGACTGCAGGGCATGCGCGAGCGTTTCGCGGCGCTGCCCGCGGGCGGGTCCGTCGAGGTCGCCGAGACGGCGGACAGTTTCACCGTCACGGTCACGGCGGTCCTGCAGTGACCGCGCCAGACCGCATCCGCGTCGCCGTGGCCGACGACCAGGCGATCATCCGCGACGGCCTGGTCACCGTCCTCGGACTGCTGCCCGACATGGAGGTCGTCGGCGAAGCAGCCGACGGGGAGGCGGCGGTGGCGCTCGCCGTCGCCGAGCGACCCGACGTGCTGCTGATGGACCTGCGCATGCCCGTGCTCGACGGGGCTGCCGCGACCGCCCGGGTGCGCGACGAGGCGCCGGAAACCGCGGTGCTCATCCTGACCACCTACGCCGACGACGCATCCATCATGGGTGCGCTGCGCGCCGGAGCCCGCGGCTACCTCACCAAGGACGCCGGCCGGTCCGAGCTGGCCGCCGCCGTCCGCGCGGTCGCGAGCGGCCAGACCACGCTCGCCCCCGAGGTCGGCGCGCGCGTGATCGGCGCCTTCAGCGCCGGCGCCCCGGCGGCGCCCGCCGACGCCGCCGGCCCCGCGGACGCGGCCGCCGCGCTCACGCACCGCTTCCCCGCACTGACCCGCCGCGAGGCCGAGGTGCTGGCCCTGGTCGGCGACGGCCTGAGCAACGCCGAGATCGCCGCGACCCTCTTCGTCAGCGTCGCCACGGTCAAGACCCACATCAACGCGATCTTCGCCAAGCTCGCCGTCCGCGACCGCGCCCAGGCCATCGCCCTCGTCCGCTCCTGACCCGCCCCCGCCCCACCTCCGCCCTCCGCCCGCCCAACCTCCGCCCTCCGCCCGCTTCTCGCGACTGCTGCGTCGCGGAACGTCTGCGCCCCGTCGCGCACCCGCACTCGTTCCGTACGACCGCAGTCACCCGCGGCGGTAGCGCCGCCGCGCAACCGGGAGAAGGATGGGACCCGTGAGCGATCCGAGCACCACCCCCGACCGCGTCCTCGTCACCGGCGGCTCCGGCTTCCTCGGCGCCCACTGCGTCCTCGCCCTGCTGAACGCCGGCTACCGCGTGCGCACCACCATCCGGACGCCCGCGCGCGCCGCCGACGTCCGCTCGCAGCTCGCGGCCGGCGGCCTCGACGACCCCGGCGACCGCCTGGAGTTCGCCATCGCCCACCTGACGTCCGACGAGGGCTGGGCGGAGGCGGTGGCCGGCTGCCGCTTCGTGCTGCACGTCGCCTCCCCGTTCCCGTCGACGCAGCCCAAGGACCCCGACGAGCTGATCCGCCCCGCCCGCGACGGGGCCCTCCGCGTGCTCCGCGCAGCGCGCGACGCCGGGGTCGAGCGGGTGGTGCTCACCTCCTCCTTCGCGGCCATCGGCTACGGCCACGCGCCGACCGATCGGGCCTTCACCGAGGAGGACTGGACGGAGCTCGACAGCGGCCGCCCGGTGAGCCCGTACGTGCAGTCGAAGACGATCGCCGAGCGCGCGGCGTGGGATTTCGTCGCCGAGCACGGCGCCCGCCCCGACGGTGCACCGCTCGAGCTCGCCACGGTCAACCCGGTCGGGATCCTCGGTCCGGTGCTCGGTCCCGACGTCTCCACCTCGGTCGAGCTGATCCGCCTGGTGAAGGAGGGACGCCTCCCGCGACTGCCCGACGTCCGGTTCGGCATCGTCGACGTCCGCGACGTCGCCGAACTGCACCTTCTCGCCATGACCCGGCCCGAGGCCGCCGGGCAGCGCTTCCTCGCGATCGCCGGCGATGTGATGAGCGCCCAGGAGGTCGCCCTCCTGATCCGCGGGCACCTCGGCGAGGCCGCCGGCCGGCGCATCGGCACGAAGCTCATGCCGATGTGGATGCTCAAAGCCGCCGCGCCGTTCAGCCGCCGTGTGCGCGGATCGCTCTCCGACCTCGGGTCGGTGCGCCGGGCGACCTCCGCCAAGGCGCAGACAGTGCTCGGCTGGTCTCCGCGCACCCGCGAGGAGGCCGTCATCGCGACCGTCGACACCCTCCCGACGTACCGCTCGCACCGGTCCTGATCGGGCCACGAGCTGCCCGCAGCGACCGGGAATATCCGGCCGTTCGCCGGGTTATACCCCAGTACGCGCCTCCGGTCAAGAAAAGACTGGACACGGCGCGTCTGATTGACATATAGTTGCTCTTTGCGCTCCCAGTCAAACTTCTGCCTTCATATTGCGGTCGGCTCTGACTTCTCCGCGTGTGCCTGGGCCCGTCCTTTCGGGTCATATACGGCAGCGCGACGCGACTGGGAGTTCTCGTCCAGACAACTACACGACCGACAGTAACTGGGCCGACCGGGCCCACGGAGGTTATTTCCTTGGCTGCTGCGCGCAACGCAACCAACACCGACAAGACACCCAAGAACGGACGAGCCGCATCTCGTCTCTCGTTCGCAAAGATCACGGACACCCTCACCGTTCCCGATCTGCTCGCACTGCAGACGGAGAGCTTCGACTGGCTGGTCGGAAACGACGCGTGGAAGGCGCGCGTCGCGGAGGCCGAGGCCCAGGGTCGTCAGGATCTGCCCGCCAACACGGGCCTCGAGGAGATCTTCGAGGAGATCTCTCCCATCGAGGACCTCGGCGAGACCATGCAGCTCTCGTTCACGAACCCCTTCCTCGAAGAGAAGAAGTACTCGATCGACGAGTGCAAGGAGAAGGGCAAGACCTACGCGGCCCCGCTCTACGTCGAGGCCGAGTTCATGAACCACCTCACCGGTGAGATCAAGACGCAGACGGTCTTCATGGGCGACTTCCCGCTCATGACCGAGCGCGGCACGTTCATCATCAACGGCACCGAGCGCGTCGTCGTCTCGCAGCTCGTCCGCTCGCCGGGCGTGTACTTCGAGGCCACCCCCGACAAGACGTCCGACAAGGACATCTTCTCGGCCCGCGTGATCCCGAGCCGTGGAGCGTGGCTCGAGTTCGAGATCGACAAGCGCGACCAGGTCGGCGTCCGCATCGACCGCAAGCGCAAGCAGTCGGTCACCGTGTTCCTCAAGGCCCTCGGCCTCACGAGCGAGGAGATCCTCTCCGAGTTCGCCGGGTACCAGTCGATCGAGCTGACCCTCGAGAAGGACGCCATCCTCACCAAGGAGGAGGCGCTCAAGGACATCTACCGCAAGCTGCGTCCGGGCGAGCAGGTCGCCGCCGAGGCCGCGCGTGCGCTGCTCGACAACTTCTACTTCAACCCGAAGCGCTACGACCTCGCGAAGGTCGGCCGTTACAAGATCAACCGCAAGCTCGGCCTCGAGGCCCCGCTGTCGGACTCGGTGCTGACCGTCCAGGACATCATCGCCACGATCAAGTACCTGGTCGCCCTGCACGACGGCCAGACCACGTTCAAGGGCCTCCGCAACGGCGTCGAGACGGACATCCGCCTCGACATCGACGACATCGACCACTTCGGCAACCGTCGTATCCGCGCCGTCGGCGAGCTCATCCAGAACCAGGTCCGCACCGGTCTCTCCCGCATGGAGCGCGTCGTCCGCGAGCGCATGACCACGCAGGACATCGAGGCGATCACCCCGCAGACCCTGATCAACGTGCGACCCGTCGTCGCCGCGATCAAGGAGTTCTTCGGAACGTCGCAGCTGTCGCAGTTCATGGACCAGAACAACCCGCTCGCGGGTCTGACCCACAAGCGCCGCCTCTCCGCGCTCGGCCCCGGTGGTCTGAGCCGTGAGCGCGCCGGCGTCGAGGTCCGTGACGTCCACCCGTCGCACTACGGCCGCATGTGCCCGATCGAGACGCCGGAAGGCCCGAACATCGGTCTGATCGGCTCGCTCGCGTCCTTCGCGCGCATCAACTCCTTCGGCTTCATCGAGACGCCGTACCGCAAGGTCGTCGAGGGCCGGGTCACCGACCAGATCGACTACCTCACCGCTTCGGAGGAGGACGACTTCGTCGTCGCGCAGGCCAACGCCCCGCTCGACGCGAACGGCCACTTCGTCGAGGAGCGCGTGCTCGCCCGTCAGAAGGGCGGCGAGGTCGACCTGATCCCCGCCGACGAGATCGGCTACATGGACGTCTCCCCGCGCCAGATGGTGTCGGTCGGTACGTCGCTGATCCCGTTCCTCGAGCACGACGACGCCAACCGAGCCCTCATGGGTGCGAACATGCAGCGCCAGGCGGTGCCGCTGCTCCGCTCGGAGAGCCCGGTCGTCGGTACCGGTATGGAGGGCTACGCGGCCATCGACGCGGGTGACGTGGTCACCGCGGAGAAGTCCGGTGTGGTCAGCGAGGTCTCGGCCGACGCGGTCACCGTGATGGCCGACGACGGCACGTACCAGACCTACTACCTGCGCAAGTTCGACCGCTCGAACCAGGGCACCTCGTACAACCACCGCGTGGTCGTCGACGAGGGTGACCGCATCGAGCAGGGCGAGGTCGTCGCCGACGGTCCCGCGACCGAGAACGGCGAGCTCGCGCTCGGCAAGAACCTGCTCGTCGCGTTCATGCCGTGGGAGGGTCACAACTTCGAGGACGCGATCATCCTCAGCCAGAACCTGGTGAAGGACGACACCCTCTCCTCGATCCACATCGAGGAGTACGAGGTCGACGCCCGCGACACCAAGCTGGGCAAGGAGGAGATCACCCGCGACCTGCCGAACGTCAGCCCGGACCTCCTGGCCGACCTCGACGAGCGCGGCATCATCCGTATCGGCGCCGAGGTGCGCCCCGGCGACATCCTCGTCGGCAAGGTCACGCCGAAGGGCGAGACCGAGCTGTCGGCCGAGGAGCGCCTGCTCCGCGCGATCTTCAACGAGAAGAGCCGCGAGGTGCGCGACACCTCCCTCAAGGTCCCGCACGGCGAGGAGGGCACCGTCATCGGTGTCAAGGTCTTCGACGCGCAGGACGGCGACGACGAGCTCGGCTCCGGCGTGAACCAGCGCGTGGTGGTCTACATCGCCCAGAAGCGCAAGATCACCGCGGGTGACAAGCTCGCCGGCCGTCACGGCAACAAGGGCGTCATCTCCAAGATCCTTCCGGTCGAGGACATGCCGTTCCTCGCCGACGGGACGCCGGTCGACGTCATCCTGAACCCGCTGGGTGTCCCCGGTCGAATGAACTTCGGTCAGGTCCTGGAGATCCACCTCGGGTGGATCGCCAAGAACGGCTGGGAGATCAAGGGCAAGCCGAAGTGGGCCGCCGAGCTTCCGGAGCAGGCCTTCTCGGCCGCGCCGAACACGAAGGTCGCGACCCCGGTGTTCGACGGTGCGAAGGAGGAGGAGATCGCTGGTCTGCTCGACTCGACGCTCCCGACGCGCGACGGCGACCGCCTGATCGGCTCCTCCGGCAAGACGCAGCTGTTCGACGGCCGCTCCGGCGAGCCGTACCCGGACCCCGTTTCGGTCGGCTACATGTACATCCTGAAGCTGCACCACCTGGTCGACGACAAGATCCACGCGCGTTCGACCGGCCCGTACTCGATGATCACCCAGCAGCCGCTCGGTGGTAAGGCGCAGTTCGGTGGTCAGCGCTTCGGTGAGATGGAGGTGTGGGCCCTCGAGGCCTACGGTGCCGCGTACGCGCTGCAGGAGCTCCTGACCATCAAGTCGGATGACATCCTCGGCCGCGTCAAGGTCTACGAGGCCATCGTCAAGGGTGAGAACATCCAGGAGCCGGGCATCCCGGAGTCCTTCAAGGTCCTCATCAAGGAGATGCAGTCCCTCTGCCTGAACGTGGAGGTGCTCTCGGCCGACGGCCAGGCGGTCAGCCTGCGCGACTCGGACGACGAGGCCTTCCGCGCGGCGGAAGAGCTCGGCATCAACATCTCCTCGCGCTTCGAGTCCTCGTCGATCGACGAGATCTAAGCGGCAGCCAGACCTACTGACGAATCTCAAACAGGAGAGAGTGAACACATTGCTCGACGCAACAACTTTTGACGAGCTGCGTATCGGCCTGGCCACCGCTGACGACATCCGTCGTTGGAGCTACGGCGAGGTCAAGAAGCCGGAGACCATCAACTACCGGACCCTGAAGCCGGAGAAGGATGGACTCTTCGGCGAGCAGATCTTCGGACCGTCCCGCGACTGGGAGTGCTCGTGCGGCAAGTACAAGCGCGTCCGGTTCAAGGGCATCGTCTGCGAGCGCTGCGGCGTGGAGGTCACCAAGTCCTCCGTCCGTCGTGAGCGCATGGGCCACATCGAGCTCGCCGCCCCGGTCACGCACATCTGGTACTTCAAGGGTGTGCCCAGCCGCCTCGGCTACCTGCTCGACATGGCGCCCAAGGACCTCGAGAAGGTCATCTACTTCGCCGCCTACATGGTGATCGAGGTCGACGAGGAGGGTCGCCACGCCGACCTTCCCGGCCTCGAGAACGAGCTCCGCCTCGAGATCAAGACGCTGTCCGACCAGCGCGACGCCCGCGTCGCCGAGCGTCTGCAGCGCCTGGAGACCGACCTCGCGGCGCTCGAGGAGGAGGGTGCCAAGGCCGACCAGAAGCGCCGTGTCAAGGACACGGCCGAGAAGGAGATGGGCCAGCTCCGCAAGTCGTTCGACGAGGACATCGCCCGCCTCGAGCGCGTGTGGGAGTCGTTCCGCACCCTCAAGGTCGGCGACCTCAAGCCGGAGGACGCGGACTTCAACGAGCTCCTCGACCGCTACGGCCTGTACTTCGAGGCCTACATGGGCGCCGAGGCGATCAAGCGCCGCCTGCAGGCCTTCGACCTGAACGCCGAGGCCGAGCTGCTCCGCGAGCAGATCGCCACCGGCAAGGGCCAGAAGAAGATCCGCGCGATCAAGCGTCTGCGCGTGGTGTCGTCGTTCCTGGCGACCGGCAACTCGCCGGCCGCGATGGTCCTCGACGTCGTCCCGGTCATCCCGCCGGAGCTGCGCCCGATGGTCCAGCTCGACGGTGGCCGCTTCGCCACCAGCGACCTGAACGACCTGTACCGCCGCGTGATCAACCGCAACAACCGCCTCCGTCGTCTGCTCGATCTCGGCGCCCCCGAGATCATCGTGAACAACGAGAAGCGCATGCTGCAGGAGGCCGTCGACGCGCTGTTCGACAACGGCCGCCGCGGCCGTCCCGTCACGGGTACCGGCAACCGCGCCCTCAAGTCCCTCAGCGACATGCTGAAGGGTAAGCAGGGTCGTTTCCGCCAGAACCTGCTCGGAAAGCGCGTGGACTACTCGGGCCGTTCGGTCATCATCGTGGGTCCGCAGCTCAAGCTGCACCAGTGCGGTCTGCCCAAGCAGATGGCTCTGGAGCTGTTCAAGCCGTTCGTCATCAAGCGCCTGATCGACCTGAGCCACGCTCAGAACATCAAGGCCGCGAAGCGGATGGTGGAGCGCTCGCGCCCGCAGGTCTGGGACGTGCTCGAGGAGATCATCCGCGAGCGCCCCGTGCTGCTGAACCGTGCACCCACCCTGCACCGTCTGGGCATCCAGGCGTTCGAGCCGCAGCTCGTCGAGGGCAAGGCCATCCAGCTCCACCCGCTCGTCTGCGCCGCGTTCAACGCGGACTTCGACGGCGACCAGATGGCGGTGCACCTGCCGCTGTCGGTGGAGGCCCAGGCCGAGGCCCGCATCCTGATGCTCGCCTCGAACAACATCCTGAAGCCGTCGGACGGCCGCCCGGTCACCCTGCCCTCGCAGGACATGATCATCGGTCTGCACCACCTCACCACCGTCCGCGAGGGCGCCGTGGGCGAGGGTCGCGCGTTCTCCTCGGTCTCCGAGGCGATCCTCGCGAAGGACCAGGGCACGCTGCACCTGAACGCCAAGGTCAAGATCCGTCTCGACAACTACGTGCCGTCGGACGCCGCCGACACCGGGGCCACCCCGATCACCGCGATCGTGGAGACCACCCTGGGCCGCGCTCTCTTCAACGAGACGCTGCCGGCGGACTACCCCTACGTGGAGGATGTCGCCGACAAGGGCACGATTTCGTCGATCGTGAACGCCCTGGCCGAGCGATACCCGAAGGTGGAGGTCGCCGCGGCGCTCGACCGGATCAAGGACGCCGGCTTCTACTGGGGCACCCGCTCGGGCGTCACGGTGTCGCTGAGCGACATCCTGACCCCGCCGAACAAGGCGCAGATCGTGGCCGGCTACGAGAAGAAGGCCGCCAAGATCACCTCCGAGTTCGAGAAGGGTCTGACGACCGACCTCGAGCGTCGCCAGGAGCTGGTGAAGATCTGGACCGAGGCGACCAACGAGGTGGCCGAGGCCATGCGCGCCAACTTCCCGGCGGACAACACCATCAACCGCATGGTGACGTCCGGTGCCCGTGGTAACTGGCTGCAGGTCCGCAACATCGCCGGTATGCGTGGTCTGGTGAACAACCCGAAGGGTGAGATCATCCCCCGTCCGATCATCTCCTCGTACCGCGAGGGGCTGTCGGTGGCCGAGTACTTCATCGCGACGCACGGTGCCCGTAAGGGTCTGGCCGACACGGCCCTCCGTACGGCGGACTCGGGCTACCTGACCCGTCGTCTGGTGGACGTCTCGCAGGATGTCATCATCCGTGAGGACGACTGCGGCACGACCAAGGGCCTCGACCTGCCGATCGCGACGGTCGGCGCCGACGGCACCCTCACCCGCGACCCGAACGTCGAGAACTCGGTGTTCGCCCGCACGCTGGCCGCTGACGCGGTCGGCACGGACGGCACCGTGGTCGCGAAGGCGGGCGAGGACGTGGGCGACGTGCTCATCGACAAGCTGGTCGCCGCCGGCGTCACCGACATCAAGGTCCGCTCCGTGCTGACCTGCGAGTCGGCGGTCGGCGTCTGCGCCGCCTGCTACGGCCGTTCGCTCGCGACCGGCAAGCTGGTGGACATCGGCGAGGCGGTCGGCATCATCGCCGCCCAGTCGATCGGCGAGCCCGGAACGCAGCTCACCATGCGTACGTTCCACACCGGTGGTTCCGCGTCCGCGGACGACATCACCCAGGGTCTGCCGCGCGTCCAGGAGCTGTTCGAGGCCCGTACCCCCAAGGGTGCGTCCCCGATCGCCGAGGCCGCCGGCCGCATCGTCATCGAGGAGACGGACAAGTCCCGCAAGGTCATCCTGACCCCGGACAACGGCGACGAGCCGCACGTCTACCCGGTGCTGAAGCGCTCCACCCTGCTGGTGGAGGACGGGCAGCACGTCGACCTCGGTCAGCAGCTGATCGTCGGCACCGTCGACCCGAAGGAGGTCCTCCGGGTGAAGGGCGTCCGCGAGGTCCAGAAGCACCTGGTGGGCGGCGTCCAGGGCGTCTACCGCTCGCAGGGCGTGCCGATCCACGACAAGCACATCGAGGTCATCGTCCGCCAGATGCTCCGCAAGGTCACCGTCGTCGACCACGGCGACACCGACCTGCTGCCGGGTGAGCTCGTCGACCGTTCGCGGTACAACGAGATCAACCGTGCTGCGCTGCAGGAGGGCAAGAAGACGGCGTCCGCCCGTCAGGAGGTCATGGGTATCACCAAGGCCTCGCTGGCGACCGAGTCGTGGCTGTCGGCCGCGTCCTTCCAGGAGACCACCCGCGTCCTGACGCAGGCGGCCATGGAGGGCAAGTCCGACCCGCTGATCGGTCTCAAGGAGAACGTCATCATCGGTAAGCTCATCCCGGCCGGAACCGGCCTGTCGCGCTACCGGAACGTCTCGGTGGAGGCGACCGAGGAGGCCAAGGCGGAGCGGTACCCCAACCGCATCTTCGCCGACGACTCCGCGTTCAACGAGAGCGACCTGAGCTTCGTCGACTTCGACAGCTTCAGCTCGGACGACTACACCCCCGGCACCTACAACTAAGCGGGTAGTCCGTGCCACGAAGGCCCCCGGCTCACGCCGGGGGCCTTCGTCGTCCCCGGGGCTCCGGACCTGGGAGGATGGGGGTATGTGGCGGCAGCTTCTCGAGTACACGGACGGCGTAGGGCGCGGGATGGTCGGCGCCGCCGCTGTGCTGCTGGTGGTCGCGGTGGTCAGCTTCGTCGTCGGGATCGCGCGGGCCGCATCCGGCAACGCCGCCACGACGCTGCCGTACTGGCTGACGACGATGGGATGCGCGGTCGTCGCCGTCGTGCTGGTGTACCTCGCGAGCCGACGCGGCAAGCTGCACTGACGCGTCACCGGCACTGAGCCTCAGCCGGCACTGACGCTTCACCGGCATTTCCGTGCGCGCACGCTCTGGTCGTTCCGCAGCGCCCGATCGAGGATGGTTCCACGCCCCGCGAGAGGGTGCCCCCCACCGGTGTGGCACCCTCTCGCGGGTCTGTTGCCCTGTTCCTGCCGCTGAATAGGGTGACTACGCCCAGCCGACCCGGAGAGTCTCGCCTCCGATCGGCGGGTCTGCCATCCCCCGACCCGAGCCGGCAGCCGCTTTCCGTAGGAGGTCCCTGTGGCGTCCATGACCGAGATCCTCATCCTCCACGGCCACCTGCCGATCGAATACCTCGACCGCGTGGCGACCGAGCCTGCTGCGGACGAATCCGTCGTGCGCGAGCTGATGTCGCGCGGCGCCATCACCCCCGCCCAACTGGCACGCGCCCGGGCGGCGCAGGCCGGCATCCCCTTCGTCGAGCTGGCCGACTACCCGGTCGACCGTACGGCGGTCGCGCTCATCCCCGGCTCCATCTGCCGCCGGCACTGCGTGCTCCCGATCGGGACGGCCGAGGGGATGATCGTGCTGGCGATGGCCGACCCCGGCAATGTCTTCGCGATCGACGACGTGCGCGCGGCCTCGCGCCTCAACGTCGCCCCGGCGGTGGCGGAGGAGTCCGACCTGCTGGCCGCCCTCGACCGCTACGTGCGCGCCGACGACGAGCTCAGCGACCTGACGTCGAGCCTCGAGGAGGAGGCGGCGCCCCAGGAGGACACCGCCGTCTCCGAGTCGTCGGACGACGACGCGCCGATCGTCCGGTTCGTGAACCTGCTGGTGAGCCAGGCCATCCAGGACCACGCGTCCGACATCCACATCGAGCCGGCCGAGCACGACGTGCGCGTCCGCTACCGCATCGACGGCGTGCTGCACGCCATGCAGTCCGCGCCGAAGAGCATCCAGAACGGCGTCATCTCGCGCCTCAAGATCATGTCGGACATCGACATCGCCGAGCGGCGCAAGCCGCAGGACGGCCGCATGTCGGTCGTGCACGGCGGCCGTCAGATCGACCTCCGCGTCGCCACCCTGCCGACGGTGTGGGGCGAGAAGGTCGTCATGCGAATCCTCGACAACACGAACACCGGCATGACGCTGACCGACCTCAACCTGCTCGAGCGCAACTTCGAGACGTACAAGGAGTCGTACTCGAAGCCGTACGGGATGATCCTGGTCACCGGTCCGACCGGCTCCGGCAAGTCCACGACGCTGTACACGACGCTCAATGCGGTGGCGCGACCGGAGATCAACGTCATCACGGTCGAGGACCCGGTCGAGTACCGCATGCCCGGCATCAACCAGGTGCAGGTCAACCCGAAGGCCGGCCTCACCTTCGCGAGCGCGCTGCGCAGCATCCTGCGCTCGGACCCGGACGTCGTGCTCCTGGGTGAGATCCGCGACCACGAGACCGCTCAGATCGCGATCGAGGCGTCGCTGACCGGCCACCTCGTGCTCTCGACCCTGCACACCAACGACGCGCCCAGCGCCGTCACGCGCCTGACCGAGATGGACATCGAGCCGTTCCTCGTCGGCTCCGCCCTCGACTGCGTTGTCGCCCAGCGTCTCGCCCGCCGTCTCTGCGACCGCTGCAAGCAGCCCGGCGCGTACATGCCCGACGACCTCCGCCGCCTCCGCTTCCCGATCCCGGTGGACGCGGCGCCGCCCCAGCTGTTCGTGCCGGTCGGCTGCCCCGCCTGCTCCAACACCGGCTACCGCGGCCGCATCGCCGTGCACGAGGTGATGGCCGTGACCGAAGACATCGAGCGTCTCGCCGTGGAGCGCGCGTCCAGCGCCGAGATCGCCCGAACCGCACGCGAGCAGGGGATGCTGACCCTGCGCGAGGACGGCTGGGAGAAGGCCAAGCTCGGCCTCACCTCCGTCGAAGAGATCCTGAGAGTGGTCGCCTAGGAGGGCACATGACGAACGACGAGAGCTGGGGCGGCTTCCCGCCGCCGGTCGACAAGCCGGTGTACGAGATCCCGGTCACGCCGCCCGGGGCGACCGCCGCAGGCTGGGCGCCGGGCGCGGGCGTCCCGCTCGCCGCGCCGCCGACGTGGGGTGCGCCGGCGGATGCGGTGCCGGCGGAGCCGGTGGCACCTCCGGTGTCGTACGCGCCGGAGCCGACCGCGCCTCCGGTGTCGTACGTGCCGGAACCGACCGCGCCTCCGGTGTCGTACGCGACTGGACCGACCGCGCCGCAGCCTGCTCTCACCTGGGATCTCGACGCCGCCACGCCCGCCCCGCGGCTGGTACCCGGCGGGCGTCGCGCCGCTCAGACGGCGCCCGCCGCCGAGGCGAGCCGTCCGAAGGTGTTCGACGAGGACACCTCGACCCTGACGCCCGCGGAGCGCGAAGCCCTCGAACGCGCGGATGCAGAACTGGTCGACGCCCTCCGTCAGGTCGTTCTCCAAGGCGCCTCGGACCTCCACGTCACGGTCGGAGCGCCTCCGATGGTCCGCATCGACGGGTCTCTCACACCGGCGGGGCCAAGCGCCCCGTGGGGCACTGAGCGCACACTCGCCGCTCTCATGAGCCTCCTGACGGAGCGCCAGCAGGAGGTGTTCAAGCGCGAACTTGAACTCGACTTCGCCTTCACCATCTCAGCGAACTCCCGATTCCGCGTCAACCTGTATCAGCAGCGCGGGTCGACCGGCGCCGCGTTCCGACTCATCCCGACGGAGATCAAACAGCTCCGCGAACTCGGCGTCCCCGAGCAGATCGGACGCTTCGCCTCGCTGCCGCGCGGGCTCGTCTTGGTCACCGGTCCCACCGGTTCCGGCAAGTCCACTACCCTGGCAGCTCTGATCGACCTCGTGAACTCGACGCGTGCGGACCACATCGTCACGGTCGAGGATCCCATCGAGTTCATGCACACCCACAAGAAGTCGATCGTGAACCAGCGCGAGGTGGGTCACGACACACACAGCTTCAATAACGCCCTCAAGCACGTGCTGCGTCAGGACCCCGACGTCATCCTGATCGGCGAGCTCCGAGATCTTGAGACCATCTCCGTCGCTCTCACGGCGGCTGAGACCGGCCACCTCGTGTTCGCCACTCTCCACACACAGGACGCTCCGCAAACGATCGACCGTGTGATCGACGTCTTCCCCCCCCACCAGCAGGGGCAGGTGCGAGCGCAGCTCGCCGGCACGCTGCAGGGCGTGGTCTGTCAGACGCTGGTCAAGCGGGCGTCGGGCCGCGGCCGAGTCGTCGCCACCGAGGTGCTGATGATGACGCCGGCGATCGCGAACCTCATCCGCGAGGGCAAGACCTACCAGATCGCCTCGGCGATGCAGGCAGGCCGTGGCGACGGGATGCACACCATGGATCAGCACCTCGCCGACCTCGTCGACAGCGGCATGATCACGCGCCAGGCTGCCCTCGACAAGGCGCACGATCTCGAGAGCATCCTGCGCCTGATCCAGCGCGCCGAGTCGCCAGGCGACGCCGCCTCGCGCGCCATGGCGGTCAGCGGACCCGACTTCGGCGACAGCTATTCGGCAGGGGTCCGCTGATGGCGTCGACCACCACCTACACATACCGGGGGCGCAGCGGCACGGGTCGCCTCGTCAAAGGCAAGCTGGACGCTCCCGGGGAGGCGGCTGTCCTCAGCCGGTTGCGCACCATGGGCGTTTCGCCCATCGAAATCGCCGAGGCTCCCGCCGCGACGGGGCTCAACCGCGACGTCAATCTGTCATTCGGTAGCGGAGTGAAGCTGAAGGACCTAGCGGTGCTCAGCCGTCAGATGGCCACGATGACGGGTTCCGGCCTGTCGCTGCTGAAGACGCTGAACATCCTGGCCGAGCAGACCGAGAACAAGCGTCTCGCGGCGACGATGCGCGATGTGTGCACAGATGTCGAGTCCGGTGTCTCCGTCTCCGACTCGATGAAGAAGCACGCGGAGATCTTCCCTCCCCTGATGATCAACATGGTCCGGGCCGGTGAGACCGGCGGCTTCCTCGACAGCGCCTTGGATTCCGTGGCGGCGAACTTCGAGAAGGAGGTCAAGCTCCGCGGGACGATCACGTCCGCGCTCACCTACCCGGTCATCGTGCTCATCATGTCGATCGTGGCCGTTGTGGCCATGCTGCTGTTCATCGTCCCTGTCTTCGAGAACATGTTCAAAGGTTTGGGCGGCACGCTCCCGCTGCCCACGGAGATCCTGGTCGTCGCGTCTCACGCGATGGTTTGGATCGCCCCGGTGCTGCTGGTCGGCATCATCGTCGTCGCAGTCTGGTGGGGTCGGAACAAGCACAAACCCGAGGTCCGCCGGCGGGTGGACCCGGTCAAGCTCAAGATTCCCGTATTCGGCAAACTGCTGAAAAAGATCGCTGTCGCCAGGTTCAGCCGGAACTTCGCCAACATGATCTCCGCGGGCGTCCCGATCTTGCAGGCCCTGAGGATCGTCGGCGAGACTAGCGGCAACTGGGTGATCGAGAACGCACTGGTCGATGTTGCGGAGTCGGTCCGACAGGGCGAGTCGATAGCCAAGCCTCTCGCCGACCATCCGGTGTTCCCGGCGATGGTGACGCAGATGGTCGCAGTCGGTGAGGACTCCGGGGCACTGGAGACCATGCTCAGCAAGATCGCCGACTTCTATGAGCAGGAGGTCGAAGCCGCGACAGAGCAGCTCACAGCGATGATCGAGCCGCTCATGATCGCCTTCCTCGGTGTCGTCATCGGCGGCATGGTGATCGCGCTCTACATGCCCATTTTCCAGATCGCGACGCTGGTCAAGTGACCGTTCACATCCGGGCTGTCACCTGAACGGGAACCACCCGAAGTGGGGCGGATTTTAGCGGCAATTGCCCCCTTTTGCGGGATTCTGCTGGGAATTTCCCCGGAAATACCATCAACACGCCGGACGGGGTCTCGTACCGATCGGCTAACGACATCTCCCGACCGATTGGACACTGCAATGTACTTCCGACTCATGGGCAAACTGAACGCCCGTCGTAAGGGCCTCCTGGAGGAAGGCGAGAAGGGCTTCACCCTGATCGAGCTCCTCGTGGTGGTCATCATCATCGGCATCCTCGCCGCGATCGCCATCCCGGTGTACCTGGGCATCCAGAACAACGCCAAGGACAGCGCTGCGAAGTCCGACCTCACCAACGCGAAGACGGCCGTGGTCGCGTACCAGACCAGCAACAGCGCACTGCCCGCCACCATCGACGCAACGACCCTCGGTCAGTACGGCTACAGCGGCTCGAGCGTCGCCTGGAGCCCTTCGGCCCCGGCGGCCACCGCGACGACCTACTGCCTCGTTGCAACGAGCGCGGGCGGCAACAAGTTCTACACGACGGACAACTCGGGCGTCTCGGCCGCCAATACCAAGCCGACGGGATGCTGACCTCGGTCGCATAACGCAGCACACGACATCGGGGCGGGGGAGCAGCGATTCCCTCGCCCCGATGCCGCATCAGACTCGCACTCCACCCGAAGGAGGTGAAGATGTTCCGCAGATCCCCCGCTGTCGACGACGACTCGGGCCTCACCCTGATCGAGGTGATGGTCGCGATGTTCATCTTCGGACTCATCTCCGTCGGTATCGCCGCCTCGCTGACCAACGCCCTCCAGCTGACACGTGACACCCGCGCCCGCGAGATCGCGACGAACCTCGCGGCGCAGGAGATCGACCTGGACAGGTCGGTCAAGGACGTCTTCTCGGTGACCGACACCTCCTGGACCACCGTCGTCAACAACACCACCTTCACGATCGCCCGCAACACGGACTGGGTGTCCACGGACAACAGCTCCATCGCCTGCGGTGCGGGAGGCGGCACACTTCAGTACAAGAAGGTGAACATCAGCGTCACGTGGCTCGGGATGTCGCCGGCCAGCGCGCCGGTGCGGTCGGACACTCTGATCGCCCCGAACAGCCGCATCAACGACCCCACCCTCGGCACCATCATCGTCTCTGTCCGATCCGCCTCGGGTGCGGGAACGCCCGGCGTCTCGGTGACCGTGAGCCCATCGAGCCCTGCGGCCGGGGCCGTCGCGCTTTCGGCCCAGCCGCCCGTCACGGATGCGGACGGCTGCACGTACGCGCTGAAGGTCACACCGGGCAACTACGACGTCACGTTGTCCAATACCAACTATCTGGACATCGCGCAGAATCCCGCCCCGGTGCTCCGGAATGTGCAGGTGACCGCAGGCGCAGCCGCGCCGGCGCCGTTCACCTACGACAACAGCGGTGTCTTCACTCTCAACTACGGCTCCGGCCCCGCCCTCCGGCCGACGAATCTCAAGTTGACCTTCGTGAGCGTCATCGGCGGCCCGTATGTACAGACCGTCGGCACGAACGCCTCCAGCAGGCTCTTCCCGTTCACCGATGGGTATGCCACTCTCGCCGGCGCGTACGTGCCGCCGGTCGGCTCGGCGCCCAGCTGTGTCGACGTCGACCCAGCGCAGTGGACGACGGCCGCTCCGGACGGAGCGGTCGGCCATCCGGCGAAGACCGCAGCCGCCCTCCCCGGTCAGATCGTCCCGACGCAGCCGATCAACATGGGCATGGTGACGGTGTCCGGTCTCGCGGCGAACACCTTCATCACCGCCGTCTCTCGGGCGCCCATCGCCGGAACCGGGGATCCGGGCTGCTCGACCGGTGACGTCTACACATTCCCCAAGATCCCTCTGGCGGGCTCGGCGACGATCGCGCTGCCGTATGGCACGTGGACGCTCTACACCGGCACGACGTCCGGCAGCACTTCGAACACCGTCCCCACGTCCACCATCGCCTTCGTGACCCGTGGTGTTGCGACACCACCGCAGAACGCGATCACCCTCGACCCTCGGACGGTCGGACCATGATCACCCGACGCCACCCGAAGGCCGACGACGGCTTCACGATCGCCGAGATGCTTGTGGCGATGGCGATCCTCGGGTTGCTCCTCGCCATGGTCGCCGGGTTCTTCTCGCTGACGACGAAGGCATTCACACAGAATCAGCAGATCGGCGGCAACGCCAAGTCGGCCTCGAACGTGATGAACGAGATCTCCCGGATCCTGCGGGCCGCCACAGAGAACCCGGTCAGCGGTCAGGCGCTGAACGATCCCGCTTTCGTCAGCGCCACTCCTGAATCCGTCACCGTGTACGCCTACGTAAACCTCGCCTCCTCGCTGGAACAGCCGGTCAAAGTGCAGTTCTCGTTGGACGCCAAGCGGAATGTCGTCGAGACGAAGTACGCTGCGTACTCCATCAGCCCCGGCTACTGGGGTTTCCAGACCTCGCCGAGCTCGGTCCGGACGCTGGGCGGGACGGTGGTGACGCAGACCGGCTCCAATCCGTCTCTGTTCACCTACCTGGGTGTGGACGGGACAGCGATCGCCATCCCGGCGGGCGGCTACACGACGAACAATCTGCGGAGCATCGCGGCTGTGCGCGTCACTCTCACCGTGAGCGGGACGGCAGCGGGCAACTCGTCCAACGTGACCCTGCAGAACACGGTCGGCCTCCCCAACCTGCCCCTGGCGAGGACGCTGTGATGCGCCTGAGCAGGGCGCTCGGGCGCAGCGCCGGAGGAGCACCGCGCGACGCCGGCATGGCGCTCGCCTCGGTGATCGGGATCGGCACGGCCTTGTTCCTGCTCGTCGGGGTGACGCTCACCGCCTCGCTCGGCGGCCTTCGCAAGTCCAGCAGCGACCAGGACTGGAATGCCGCGATGTCGGCTGCCTACGCCGGCGTCGAGGACTACCAGGCGAAGCTCGCCAACGACAACACGTACCAGCAATACGGCAACTCGGCCGCTGCGTTCAGCGCGACAAGCACATTCACATCGCCCAACGGCAATCCGGCGTTCGGTGTCGGGACGACCGGATCGTGGGCGACCGTGCCCGGCAGCGCCAACCGCGCCTTCTACCGGTACGAGGTCGACAACTCCAAGTACTCCACGTCGGGAACCTTACGACTACGGTCCACCGGGCTGGTCGGCACGACCACGCGTTCCATCGTCGCGGACCTCAAGCAGTCCGGCTTCATCGACTTCCTGTACTTCACGGATTACGAGATCCAGGATCCCGCGACCTCCTCCACTGCGTGCACGCCCGCATACGCCTGGGCGGTCGCCAGCCGACCTAACTGCACCACGATCCAGTTCGCCGCTGCGGACACGATCAACGGCCCCGTGCACTCGAACGACACCCTGCAGATCTGCGGCACCACGTTCAACAACATCGTGACGACGGGGTACAAGCCGACCTCGGGACCGGCATACATCATCCCCTCGGGATGCTCGGCGGGCACCTTCGCCGTCAGCGGCTATCCCCGGTACAGCCCCGTCGTGGCCATGCCCTCCACGAACACCCAGATGAAGCAGGAGACGCGCACCGACCTGACGACGGTCCCGCGGCCAGGCTGCCTCTATACGGGACCGACGACCATCACTTACAACTCCAACGGGACGATGACGGTGCGCAGTCCCTGGACCCGGTACACCAACGTCCAGGGCGATCCCCCCGTCACCGGCAGCGTCAGCTCCCAGTGCGGGACGCCCGGGTATGCCAGCTCGGGCACCCTCGGGAGCCCGGGAGGCCAGACGATTCCTGTGCCCGCCAACAACCTCATCTTCGTGCAGACGGTACCGAGCGTCCCCGGTGACCCGAACTACACGGCGCCCGGTACCTATCCTTCGAACTTCACGTGTTCCAACGCGTCGGGCAGCACCGGCACCAGCAATGGTCTCGGCTATCCCGCCGTGAACGAGAAGGCACCCTCGTCCTCCACCTCGGCCCCGTCATACGGTTGCCGCAACGGAGATGTCTTCGTGAAAGGCACGGTACACGCCTCCACGACCGTGGCCGCAGACAATTACGTATACATCGTCGACGACATCACTTATGTGGACCCGCAGGCCGACATGCTCGGGCTGGTCGGCCAGAATGCAGTCTGGGTATACAACCCGGTGGATGCCTACGGGAACCTCCTCGACAACTCGACCAACGGTCTCGAGATCGACGCGGCCATTCTCTCCGTGGCGCACACGTTCCAGGTGCAGAACTACACGGCCGGCAAGAAGGGCACACTCACCGTGAAAGGTGCGATCGCCCAAAAGTTCCGCGGCCCGGTCGCCCAGTCCAGCGGCGGCACGATCACGACCGGCTACGCCAAGAACTATGTCTACGACGCGCGTCTGCAGTACACCGCGCCTCCCAAGTTCCTCTCTCCCGTATCGACGACCTACGGCACCACCGCCGTCGTCGAGGTCAAGACCGCGTTCGCGGCGAATGGAGCCGCTATCCCATGACGATTCCTGCCTTCACCGTCTTCGCGATCGCGGCCATGGGCGCCTTCGGCGCGATCATAGGTTCGTTCCTGAACGTGGTCGCGTATCGCGTCCCGATCGGCAAATCGGTCGTCCATCCACCGAGCGCGTGCCCGGACTGCGGCCACCAGGTGCGTGCCCGCGACAACGTCCCGGTCCTGTCGTGGCTCTTGCTCCGCGGCCGGTGCCGCGACTGCCGCTCAGCGATCTCATGGCGTTACCCCGTGGTCGAGGCGGCGACGGGCGTCTTCTTCGCGGTGGTCGCGTGGTGGAGCTGGACGACGGGTCCGGGCGCGGCTCAGCTGCCTGGCGCTGCCGTCATCCTGGTCGCCTACCTGTGTTTCGCCGGCTTGTCGGTAGCGCTCGCCCTGATCGATCTCGACGTGCACCGGCTGCCCGATGTGCTCGTCCTTCCGGGCATCGCCGTCGGCGTCGTCCTGCTCGGCACGGGAGCGATACTGACGGGCGACCTCGGTGCACTCCTGCGCGCGCTCGTCGGCGCGGCCGGCCTCTTCGTCTTCTACCTGGTCGTCGCGCTCGCCAAGCCGGGCGGGATGGGGTTCGGCGACGTCAAGCTCGCCGGCCTTGTCGGTCTGTTCCTGGGCTTTCAGGGCTGGTCCGCTCTTCTGGTCGGCGCGTTCGCCGCTTTCCTCGTCGGCGGTGCGGTTGCGATCGTTCTGCTTGCACTTCGTCGCCTCGGGCGGCGCGACGGAATCCCTTTCGGGCCATGGATGCTGCTCGGCGCCTGGCTCGGCCTGTTCTTCGGCGAACCGATCGGCTCCGCCTATCTCACACTCATCGGTCCGCGCTGACGGAAGCAGGAGACGCATCATGGTCAAGAGAATCACGGGCATCGATATCGGGTCGACATCGATCCGCGTCGTCGAGGTCGAAAATCCCGGACGCGCGAATCCCAGTCTGATCAGGCACGCGTCTGCCCCGATCCCTCGCGGCGCGGTCGTCCGGGGCGAGGTGGTCGAGCCTAATACGGTCGCGGCCTGCCTTCGGCAGCTGTGGTCCACACAACGTTTCAGCTCGAAGAGGGTGGTCCTCGGCGTGGGCAACCAGCGCGTGCTTGTCCGCGACCTCAGCGTCACCGGGGCTCCACGCGAGCAGATCCGGGAGTCACTGCCGTTCCATGTGCAGGACCTGCTTCCCGTCCCCGTGTCGGAGGCGCTGCTCGACTTCTATCCGATCGGCCCGAATCCGGCGAACCCCACCGAGGTGAATGGGCTGCTGGTCGCGGCCGTGAAGGATGCGGTGCTCGGCACTGTCCGGGCGGTTGAGAGCGCGGGCCTGAACACCGCCGAGGTGGATCTGATCCCGTTCGCCCTGAGCCGTGCGCTGGCTCCCGCAGACTCCGGAGGCGCCGCCAACGTCGTCATCGAGGTGGGTGCGACGGCAACCACGGTCGTTATCGAGAGGGGCGGCATCCCTCAGTTCGTTCGCATCATTCCAGCCGGCGGCGACGATCTCACCCGCGCGCTCGGCAGCGAACTCAGCCTCGAAGAGCCCGAGGCGGAGAGCCTCAAGCGGACGCTGGGGCTCGCAAAGACGGTCGAGTCGCCCGACCAGCAGCGAGTGGTGGAGATCATCTATCGGGTGACGGGCGAACTCCTCACGAGCATCCGCAACACCGTAACGTTCTTCGTGAACACCCGCCCGGACCAGCCGATCGGGCGCGTGGTTCTCAGCGGCGGGGGAGCGCAACTGCCCGGCTTCGCCGCGGCGCTCGCCGAGATGACCCGGCTCGAGGTGACCGTGGGCGACCCGCTGGGCCGGTTCACACTCACCCGCAAGCTGTCCGCCGCCAAGCTGGCGGCCGAACGTTCCCAACTGACCATCGCCCTCGGGCTCGTTCTAGGGAGTGCAGCATGAGCATCGCAGCGAGCTCAGGCGCGGAAGAGATGAAGGGGCGGACTAAACGCAAGAGTTCGGGTCCTCCGAGCAAACCGCCCACCGCGCCCATTCTGGTGCTGACGGCGCCCCGTGTGGACCTTCTCCCGCCCGAGATCAAGGCTCAGCGGAAGGCCAGAGGCGTTCGCCACCTCCTCGTCTACGTCGTGGCCGGCGCCCTGGTGCTGGTGATCCTCGGATCGGTGGGTGCGACGGCGTTGGCCGAGTCGATGAAGTCGAGCGTCGTCGATGCGCAGCAGCAGACCGCCACGATCCTCAGCCAGCAGAAGCAATTCATCAAGGCGCAGGATGCTCAACGCCAGGTCGCGCTGCTCAAGGCCGCGCAGACAAGAGGCGCATCGACGGAGATCGATTGGAGCTCGTACATCGATCGCATCCAGGCCGCGCTTCCCGCGGGTGTCCTGGTCGCCGGATTCAATATCAAGTCGGCCTCGCCATTCGAGGTCTTCGAGCAGCCTTCTTCACCGCTGCAGGGCCTGCGCGTCGCAACGGTGGACCTGCAGGCCGTGAGCGCAGAGATCCCGGATCTCGCTGACTGGGTGACGGCGCTGTCCGCTCTTCCCGGCTACAGCGACGCGATCCCCGGCACCACAAGCCGGGACGACACGACCGGCTTGTACCTGTCCAATGTGACACTCCACCTGAACTCCGCCGCGTTCGATGGCCGGTTCGCCGAGAAGGGCAAATGACATGAACGCGACGCGACTCTGGACTATCGGCGCTATCGTCCTCGCGGCAGCCATCCTCGTCGGCGGCTGGTTTCTGGCCATTCAGCCCCAGATCTCCGCTGCCTCGGATGCGGCGGCGGAGAGATTCACGGTCGACCAGGCGAACGCAGTCAACCTGGCCAAGCTGGCGAAACTCAAGCAGGATTATGCGGACATGCCCACCATCGACAAGGAATTGGCGTCCCTGCGTCGCTCGGTCCCCACGGACACGGCGGACTACCCCTCGTTCATGAAGGATCTCTCGGCGGCGGCCGCTGCCGATTCGGTGACGATCACCTCGATCACCTTCTCCGACACGATCCCCGACCCGGGCCCCGCCAACGGTGCCTCCACGCCGGACGCGAGCGGCCCCTCCACGTCGACGGCCACTCCAGCGCCGACCGCTTCGCCGACCGCTTCACCCGCGCCCGCGGCTCCGGGCGGGACGGCCGCCGCGAACGCTCCTCTGCTGGTCGCGACTCCCGCCGTGGTGACGGTGAAGGGGTCGTGGACCGCGGTTCGGGCTTTCCTGAAGTCGGTGCAGACCGGCAGCCGGCTCTTCCTGGTGACAGGCGCTAGCCTGCTTCCTTCCGACAACGCCGCCGCTGTGGAGGCGAAAGTCAACGGGTATATCTACACAGTTCTTCCCAAGGGGAGCGGCAGCACTGCGATCACGGCCCCGGCGAACAAGTAACTCGGGCCTCCGGTCCCGCCTCCCTGGACTCCCGCCGCCCCGTTGCTACAGTGGGCGCAACGGGCCCGTCGGGCCGATGGAGGAGCCAGGATGAGCGACACGCCGGAGACCGCGCCCAAGCGCGAGACCTACGAGCCCGCGCCCGACGCCGAGCGGGTCGCCCCCGCGACCGCCCCGGCCGAGTCGGCCGCCGCGGAGCCCAGCACCGACACGGGTGCGCAGGTCGTGGAGCCCCCGTCGAGCCCCGTGTCCGCACGCGGCCACCTCAACCGCCCGGCGGAGGAGGAGACGGCCGCGAACGCGGGCGCCCCCGCCGCCGTCCCGGCAGCCGCCGTTCCGGCGCCCGCCGCCGAGCCCGCGCGCCCCGCGGCGATCTCCGAGCCGGAGCCCGTCGTCTCCACCGACGACGACGTCGCCGCCGCCGTCGCACGCAACAGCGCCCAGCCGGGCGCCGCCGGCGCCACCGCCGGGGGCGACGCGACCGTCGACACCGCGTCGCCGACCGAGTCGGCCACCCCGGTGATCGTCGCCGCCGAGGCGGCCAACCTCCGCCAGGCGCAGGACGCCCCGACCACGGCGTACCCCGCCGCCTCGGGCGGCGAGACCGCCGGAGTCGCGACCGCCGCCGCCGGAACGGCCGCCACGACCGCCGCCCCCGCGGCCCCGCAGCCGGTCGCCCCGATCTACCTGCAGCGTCCCGAGCCGCCGAAGAAGAAGAGCAACCGCGGCGTCGGCATCCTGATCGCCCTCGTCGGCACCGTCGCGTTCGCCGTCCTGTGGGCCGCGGCCGTGCTCATCGTCGGCTCGCTGCTCACCCCGAGCGACGAGTTCGTCCCCGCGCTGGTCCAGTTCTTCACCGGCGGCCTCCGCGGGTGGGCTCCGGTCGTGGCGTTCTTCATCGGGATGGTCGTGCTCATCCAGATCCTGAACCGCGCGCGCTGGTGGGCCTACATCCTGGGCGGCCTGTTCGTCGCCGTCTTCGTCTACCTCGTCTACATCGGGGCCGGGCTCGTCGACGCGCAGTACTGGACGCGCACCTCCAACGAGTTCGCCATCCTGATGCGCAGCGCCTGGGTCAACCCGTTCGCCGTGCTCGCCGGTGTGATCGCCCGCGAGATCTCCATCTGGACGGGCGCCTGGCTGGCCGGGCGCGGCCGCAAGCTGAAGGCACGGAACGCGGAGGCGCAGGCCGACTACGAGCAGCAGGTGGCCGACACCCAGAACCAGGCCGCCGCGGCCTACGCGTCTCAGGGGTACTGATCCGGAGGTGACGGATGCGTGACGACCGGGCCTACGCCACCGTCGTCGCGTTCTTCGCGGCGGGGCTCTACCTCGCGCTGCTCGTCGCGGCGTTCGGGCTGATCTCGCTCGCCACGGACACGGATGTCATCGGCGATCCGCAGGTGGGACCGCTGGTCGGCCCCACCATGGTGATCGCGGCGGCCGTCATGCTGCTCGTGTTCCTCATCGTGCTCGGTACCCGCGTCCCTGCCGACCAGCAGCGCGTGTCCCCGGGCGTCGCCTTCGGCGTCGGCGTCGCCTGCTACGCCGTGTTCATCGCCGCAGGCGGGATCGCCGGCGCCTTCGGCGACCCCGGCGACCCGCTGCACTACTTCCTGTTCGCCCTCTCACAGCTGGTCCGGTGGCCGTCGATCACGGCCGGCGTCGCGGCGTTCGCCGTGACGCTGCTCTACCAGCTGGTGCTGGTGGGCCGCTTCCGCCAGCGCGGCCGCCCCCGCTGGCCGTGGGAGCGCGACGAGGACGAATAGCCGGCGCGCAGAGTCCGTCAGACCCGCACGCGAGCCGGAAGCGACGCATCCACCAGCGGCACCTGCACGCGCGTGAAACCGCCCTTCTGGATGAGCACCCCGCGGCCCGGAGGGAACTCCGACCGGTTCAGCCGCGGCAGCGGCGTCTTCAGCAGGAGGTCGCCCTCGATCGAGTCCGGCTGCAGCAGCAGGCCGCGGCGGCCGTTCTTCACCTCACCGAGCAGCGGCCAGGAGCTTCCCCACGCGCTGGTCTCCGCTTCCGCCACGAGCAGGTGGTCGCTGCGCCGCACGGCACGCACCAGCTCGACGATGGCCGAGTCGGCGGGCGTCTGCAGGAAGTCGCCGATGCTCTCGACGAAGACGGCGATCCGTCCCTCGGTGTCCGGGTCCGCGACGGCGACGGCGAGGTCCTTGGCGAGCTCCGCCGCGTCGGACGGGGTGAGCGCGCGGTCCGTCCACATCCCCGAGCCGGCGAGCGGCGAGCGCGCGCTTCCGACGTAGTAGAGCCGCGTCTCGGCGTCGAACCGGGCGACGGCGTCCACGATGGCGGCGAGGGCCGTGGTGCGACCGCTGGCGGGCGGCCCCGCGAGCAGCAGCGTCCCGGACGGCTCGAAGCCGAGCGGCCCGAGGTCGAGGTCGCCGATGCCGAGCACGGGGAGGCCGTTCGTGCTGTCGGGCAGGGTCGCGGGCAGCAGCTCGGTCGGCATCGAGCCGACGGCGGGTGCGGGCGCGATGCCGGCCCGCTCCATCGCCTCGGCCAGCCGGCGCACCGCCTCCGACTGGTCCGCGACCGCGCGCGAGCCGCCGAGCACGGCGACCTGCGTCTCGTAGCCGTCGACGATCGCCCGTCCGGGAGGGGAGGCGGGCGAGAGGATGTCGCCGGGCACGTCGAGCATCCCGTAGCCGTCGTCGGCCAGCCGCAGCACCACGCGCCGCTGGACCAGGGACCCGATGGCGGTCGGCACGGCGCCCGCGCGGTCGCCGGTGAGGGCGACGTGCATGCCGAGTCGCCGGCCGTCGGCCAGGATGTCGCGGAACACGTCGTACCACTGCGAGCGGCCGGCCGGGATCTCGAAGTCCTCCCGGAAGCCGGGGAAGCCGTCCACGAGCAGCAGGATGCGCGGCTCGTCCAGCCGCCCGGTCAGCGACCGGTACTCGGTGATGTTGGAGGCGTTGGCCTCGGCGAAGCGCGGGCCGCGGTCCTCGAGGGTCTCCTTCAGCATCCGGAACAGGCGGATGATCCGCTCGGGGTCGTCGCCCGGGATGATGGAGCCGACGTGCGGCAGCTTCTCGAGCATCCGCAGGCTGCCGGCCCCGAAGTCGAGGCCGTAGACGTGCACCGGACCGCCGCGCGGGGTGATCGCCGCCGCCGATGCCAGGGTGCGCAGCACCGTCGACTTGCCCGACCCGCCGGTTCCGTAGACGGCGATGTTGCCGTCGAGGTCGGGCTGGAAGTACACGGGCCGCTGCTCCTGCCGGTCCGGGATGTCGGCGACGCCGAGCAGCAGCTCCGCGTCCGTCCGCTGCCGCAGCAGCCCCAGGTCGTAGGCGGCGGCCAGCTCGTCGAGCCACGGGCGGCGCGGGGCCGGGATGTGCGCAGCGGCCTGAGCGCGGACGATCGACGCCACCAGCCGTTGCTGGTCGGTCGGACCGAGGTCGCGCTCCGGCTCCTCCGCCGGGCGCTCCTCCTCCCAGCGCACCTCGCCGCCGAACCGCAGCTCGGCGACCTCCACGCCCGCCCGCTCCGGCTCGCGGGTGGTCCAGCCGCCCGCGTACGCCGACTGGAAGCGGACCAGCCGCCCTGGGCCGGTCTTCGCCATGCCGCGGCCGGGGATGCCCGGGTCGAAGTGGGCGGCGTCGGCCACACCGACGACGTCCTGGCTGTCGGACTCGTCCGCCATCCGCAGGGCGATGCGCAGGTTGGTGTTGGCGCGCAGGTTGTCCTTGATGACGCCGGCCGGCCGCTGCGTCGCCATGATCAGGTGGATGCCGAGCGAGCGTCCGCGCTGCGCGATGTCGACCACGCCGTCCACGAACTCCGGGACCTCTCCCACCAGCGCCGCGAACTCGTCGATCACGAGCACCAGGGCGGGCGGGCTGTCCGGGTCGCCGCGCTTCTCCAGCTCGAGCAGGTCCTTCGCCTTCTTGCGGTTGAGCAGGTGCTCGCGGTGGTGCAGTTCGGCGCGCAGGCTGGTCAGCGCCCGCCGCACCAGGTGCGGACTGAGGTCGGTGACCAGGCCGACGCAGTGCGGGAGGCTGACGCAGTCGGCGAAGGCGGACCCGCCCTTGTAGTCCACGAACAGGAAGGTGACCCGATCCGGGCTGTACTCGGCGGCCATCCCGAGCACCCACGCCTGCAGGAACTCGCTCTTCCCGGCGCCGGTGGTCCCGCCGACGAGGGCGTGCGGCCCCTGGGTGCGGAGGTCGAGGTGCATGGCGTCGACACCGGCGGAGCCGATGGTCGCGCGCAGCGTGCCGGGACGGCGGCGCACGGGTCGGGCCCCCGAGCTGCGGTCGTGGATGGAGGCGTTCTGCCGCCAGCGGTCGACCACCGCGTTCGACGACTCGGCCAGCTCGTGGCCGAGCAGGGTGACGAGGGAGATCGAGCGCGGCAGGTCGCTCGCGTCGGCGACCAGCGCCCCGGCGTCGATCACGGGCGCCATCCGCTTGGCGTAGTCGAGGGCTGTGGCGGCGCTGACCGGCTCGGTGACGACGTCGTCCACCGTCTCGCCGAGCCGGACGAACCCGGCGCGGGCGCGGTGCGGCTGGTCGGTGTGCTGGAGGTACGTGCGGCAGACGGCGGGGAGCGCATGCACGTCGTCGGAGACCCAGATCGGGAAGACGCCTGCGTCCGCCGCCGACTCGGCCAGCTGCACCAGGCGCGCGCGGTCGACGGCGACGTCGTCGGAGATGACGACGACGACCGCCGGAACCGGGGACGGCGTGCCCTCGGCGGTCTGCGATCGCCCGACGTCGGCGCCGCGTTCCAGCGCGGCGCGCTCCTGCTCCATGGCTCCACGGCGCTGCGGGCCGCTGCGGGCGGCCGCCAGCCGCTCCTCCACGAGTCCCTCGAGCGCGCTCAGCACGCCCGCCGCACTTGACGCGCTGTCGGCGAGGTGGGCGCCGGGCAGCGGGCTGTGCGGGGAGGACGTGTGCGGCATCCACTTCAGCCAGCCGAGTTCGCGCGACCAGCGCGGGGAGACCAGCGCCGCGACCGCCAGCTCGGCGGGGGAGTGCAGGGCGGTGAGCTGCACGAGCACCGAGTTGACGGAGCCGGCGATCAGCTCGGCGGGTCCGGCGATGCCCAGGGCGCCCGACTCGTACAGGTTGTCGAGCACGGGAACGTCGTCGACGCGCTCGTTCGCGGCGATGACCGCGTCCAGCCGCTCCTGGAACTCCGCGATCAGCTCCGCCCGGTCGACGGCCTGGACGCTGTTGCGCGACCGCATCGAACCGCGGCCCAGCTGCAGGTTGAGGAACGACCAGTGCTCGGGGCGCCGCGTCCACAGCAGTGGTCCGCGGCGCACCGCCTCCGAGAGGGCGTCGGCGGTGGTCGGCGTCTCGGCCTGGCGGAGCTCGACCTCCACGCGGCGCTCCTGCTCCAGCTTGGTCGAGAGCGCCTCCAGCCGCTGCTCGAAGAGCGCGATCTGTTTCTTCAGCTTCCGCTTGCCGCGGGTGCGGCCGCTGATGTAGTTGCCGACGAGCATCACCGGCGACAGCAGCACGAACAGCAACGTCGTCGGCTGGTGGGTCAGTGCGAACATCGCGCCGCCCAGCAGCAGCGGCGTGATCATCGCGAGGAGGGGGAACGGCGGGTCGTCCTTCTCGCCCGGGACCTCCGGCGCCTGGAAGACCTGCCCGGCGTAGCGGCGCTCCACCCGCGGCGACCGGTTGAAGAACACCGGGCCCGCGGTCGGCGTCGCCGCCGGGAGTTCCGACGCCGCCTTCACGTCCAGCTCCACCTCGGTGTCGCCGATCAGGAGGGTCTCGGTGCGGCGGACCGTGAAGCGGGTGACGAGGCCGCCATCCACCACCACGCCGTTCGCCGAGCCGAGGTCGACGACCTCGACGCCGTCGCCGGCCTCGAAGCGGACGTGCCGCTTCGAGACCAGCGGGTCCTCCAGCACGATGTCGCACGACGCGTCGCGGCCGAGCACGGTGGTGCCCGCGCGCAGCGGGAACGAGGCGCCCGCCTGCGGCCCGCTCAGGATGCGCAGGGTCGCGACCACGGGCACGTCGCCGAGCTCGGGAGCTGCGTAGTGCAGTCCGGCGTCGGCCAGCGCGACCGTCGCGCCGCTGCCGATCCAGGCCTCGCCGACCGGGGCGTCCGGCGGCAGCACCAGCGGGTCCGCCTGCCCGGGCAGCTGGGCGCGCAGCGTGAGCGCACCCGGTGCGGCGACCGGGCCGGTGCGCCGCGGATCGATCCGCGCGATCGTCGCCGCGACCTCCGAGATGCTGGCGGCCGCGTCCGCCGTGACGACGATGTCGTCGCTGCTCCCGGAGGGCCGGGCGAGAGTCAGTTTCAGTCGCACCTCTGCACCATACCCAGTCCCCTCGCGCGGGCGGATGGGGACCGCTCCCCATCGCCTCCCCGCTGGACCACCGGTACGTTGCTGAAGGCAGGATGACCGGAGGACCCGGCGCCGTGGACCGACAGGGGAGGAACAGTGTCCGATCTCGTACTCAAGCTGGACGAGCTGGTGCAACTGCGCGACGACCTCGACGCCGTGGTGCGCGAGTTCCAGAACGCCGACGACTTCAGCGACTCGGTCGCCGACGCGACGGGACACGACGACCTGCACAGCCACGTCCGCGACTTCGCCCACAAGTGGAACGAGAAGCGCAAGGACATGACCGAGAACGTGAAGAACGTGCAGCAGGTCATCGCCGCGGTCGCCGACAACTTCACCAAGGTGGACGGCGACCTCGCCAAGGCCCTCGACGACACCAAGAGCGGAGCGAAGAAGTGAGCGACCGGGAGTTCCAGCCGCTGACCGGGGATCCGGACGTCCTTGAGGCGAAGGCCCGGCACTACCAGTCGATCGGCGAGGCGATCCAGCGCTCCGTGAAGGAGCTCAAGAAGATCCACGACCTCGACGGCTACAAGTCCCAGGCCGTGTCCAAGCTGCAGGAGATGTCGCGCGACACCGCCGACGACATCGACAAGGCCAAGGACCGCTACTCCAAGACCGCCAGCGCGCTCCTCACCTACGCCGGCGAGCTCCGTGGCGCGCAGGACGACGCCGAGAAGGCGATCACGCTCATCCAGCAGAAGCAGGGCGACGCGGACGCTGCGCACAAGGCGGCCACGACGGCGCACACCACGGCAGAGAAGGCGAAGCCCGAGGACGCCTCCACAGCCGGCAAGGCGGCGGACCAGGCGGACGACGCAGCGCGCGCCGCGAACGCCGCGCTCCAGGCGGCGCACCAGGCCTGGTACGACGCCCGCGACCGCAAGAACCGGGCCGCCGAGAAGGCGGTCGACGCGATCGTCGACGTCGTCGACCACCACAACCACGGCCTCAAGAACCCCGGCTTCTGGGACAAGGTGATGGATGTCATCGAGACCATCGGGGACATCGCCGGAATCCTGGCGATCTTCTTCGCCTGGGTCCCCATCCTCGGCCAGGTGCTCGCGGTGATCGCGCTCGTCGCCTCCATCATCAAGCTGGTGGATGCGGTGGTGAAGTTCGCGAACGGCGAGGGCAGCTTCCTCGACATCCTCGGCGCCGCCGTGACCGTCGTCCTCAGTGTCTTCGGCGGACGCATCTTCAGCTTCCTGGGCAAGGCGGCGCGGATCAAGGCGCTGGCCCGCGTCCCCCGGACGGTCGGGGGCGTGCACACCAGCCCGAACGCCATGCTGAAGGCCCAGATCGGCAAGCGCCTGATGAAGTCGGCGACCAAGAAGCTCTTCGAGAACCCGGCGAAGGATCTCAACATCTGGAAGGCGGCCGGCGACTCGGCGGCGGCGCAGCGCGAGGCGTACCAGGCCCTGGTCGCGAACGGCGCCGACCGGGCCAAGGCGATGCGCGCCCTCCTGGGCGTCGACCAGAACGTGGTCCGCGCCGTCACGCACGACGTGAAGGCGCGGGAGCTCAACCCGCTGACCGTGGTCGCGGCCTACCACCAGGGCTCCGCGCTCTACAACAAGGGCGTCGAGCTGGTGAACCTGCCGGGCAAGGTCGACCTGGTCGTCAACAAGCTCGACGGCGGCCGCAACCACACCGACCTGCCGCAGTTGCCGAGCGCCGACCTGCAGAAGTTCGTGCTCGGCAAAGCCGACACGTACGCTCCCACCTACAAGAGTCACAACGGCTGAGGAGGGGACCGGAGATGACGCTGCGTTCGCAGGACATCGTCGACATCGCGTTCGACGCGCCGGAGGGCTGGTACGACGTCGAGCTGCTGAGCGAGCACGGCAGCGAGGACTGGCCGGAGCGGCTGACCGCCTCCCTCGACGCCGGCGCCCTCGCCGGTGAGCTCGCCGAGCGCCTGCGGGCGCTCCAGCAGCTGCTGCACGCGGAGGACCCGACCGGCGCCACGCGCGCCCGGGTCTACGTCCCTGTCCCCGCGGCGGGTGTCCTCACCGCGTTCCAGACCTGGGAGCTCCTGGAGCTCGAGGTCGACGACTCGCCCGAGAGCTACCTGGCGGCGGTGGATGCGGAGGGCGGCCACCGCGAACCGGGTTACGAGATCGTCGGCTACCGCTCCTGGCGCACCCCGCATCCGACGGGCGAGCTGGTCGGCTTCACCCACCTGACGGCCATCGCCGACGAGGACGCGGGCGACGCCCTGCTGGAACAGCGCGTCGTGTTCGCGCTGTTCCCGGTCGGCTCGGCGCAGGCCGTCCAGCTGGTGTTCCGCTCCGCGTTCGTCGGCGGTTTCGCCGACATGGTCCAGGACACCCAGGCCATCGCCGACTCGCTGCGCGTCACCCTGGGGGAGTTCGCATGACCGATCCGCGCCTGACCACGCTCGACGACGAGCTCACCATCGTCTTCCCGGGCACGTGGGTCATGATCCCGCTGCACGACGACGAGGCGGCGGCCCGCCGCATCCAGCGCCTGGTCGCCGACCGCGTCGGTCGTGCGGACCGGCTGGCCCGCGTGCGGCGCACCGCGAAGAGCGAGCTGGAGCGGCTGGTCGCCCTGGCCAACGGCAGCACCGCCTTCGCGCTGGCCCTCTCGCTGGAGATCCTTCCCGGCGTGCCCTTCCCGGCCTCCATCGTGCTGTCGCGGGAGGAGTGGCCGACGCGGCCGGAGCCGGGTGCCGACCCGGCCGTGCACCTCGCGCGCTGCTTCCCGGACGACGAGGCGCTCGACTTCTCCTTCGGCCCCGTGCGCCGCCGGTCGACGGTGCGGACGAGCACCTACGAGGAGGAGTCCGCGCCCGAGCTGGTCGCCGACTACCGCTTCGCCGTGCCGGGAGGGGAGCGGCTCGTCCACGCGCGCGTCAACGCGCCGATGGCGGCGGCTCCCGATCTCTACCTCGAGCTGTTCGACGCGATGATCGACTCGATCAGCTCCCGGGCACCGCTCGGGGCGCCGGCCGCCGCCCGCTGACCCGCGCGCGGTACGCCCGCACCACGAGCGCCACCGAGAGGGCCACCAGCGCGCCCGTCACGATCGCCCACACGGCGACGCCCACCACGCCGAGCGGCCAGAACAGCCAGCCGGGTGCCAGGAACGAGGCGAGCCCGTACGGGATGCCCGCGTACAGGATGCGTCGGCCCGGCCGCCAGCCGAGCAGCATCAGCTCGGTCCAGAACCGGGTCCACGGGGTGAGGTGCACCGGCAGCAGCGACAGCGCCGTGGGTCCGAGCGTCGGCGGTCCGATGACGTTGCGCGACCATCCTGTGCTCGACAGCCGCTCGCCCGCGTAGCGCGGGAGCAGGCTCCGGCCGACGTAGGTCCAGGCCAGCACGGCGAGCGGCACGGCGGCGAGCGGCAGGGCGACGTACGCGTAGCCGAGCAGCGGAACCAGCACCACGGCGGCGAACACGAGGAACAGGACGGTCGGGACGACATCGCCGCCGGTCAGGAACTCCTCCGTGCTGAAGTCCGGGTTCGTGCTCCACAGTGCGAAGGGCAGCGCGGCGGGGAGGAGCAGGACGATCGCGCCGAGCACCGTCCACACCAGGGCGACCAGCAGGTAGCCGACCGGACGCAACGCCCGCTCGGCGGCCGACGGCGGCGTCGCCGCCCGGTCCGAGCGGGGGAGCCGGGCGCGGGCGGCCGCGGAGTTCGCGTTCGGCTTCATCGGGCTGTACGACGGCATGGCTGCCAGGCTATCCCGCTGGCCCGGCGGCGCAGAACCCGCGTGCATGGGGAGTGCTCCCCATTCCGTCCATCCGGCCCGCCTGGTTAGGTGGACGTAGCTGGTCGGCCCCGGGGGCACGGCCTCTTTCGAACACGAAGGGATAAGGACCGTCATGGCCAACATGAACGTCACGTACGGCGAGATGACCGATGCCGCCAACCGCCTGATCGCGGGCAAGGACGACATCACCGCGAAGCTGCACGAGCTCCAGAACCTGGTGAACGGGCTCGTCAACGGCGGCTTCGTCACCGACCAGGCGTCGGGCGCCTTCCACAGCTCCTACGAGCAGTTCACCAAGGGCACCACCGACGCGGTGAACGGCCTCGACGGGATGTCGCAGTTCCTCACCAAGGCGGCGGACGCTCTGCAGAACGTCGACAGCGAGCTCGCCAAGGGCATCGGCGGCTGACCGCTCCGGCGACCGTCTCGAGCGCGGGTACCCCGAACGGGTGCCCGCGCTCTGCTGTGCGCGGCCCCTAGGCTGGCTCCTGGTCGAAGGGGGAACCGTGAGCGAGCAGTCCGTCGAGGCACCGGCGAGTCGGATCCGGGTGCGCTGGTACTGGTGGGCGCTCGCCGCCCTGGCGGTGCTGTGCACCGCGGTCGGCGCGTTCTTTTCGGCGTCGACGATCGCCGCGGCCCAGGACATGCCGCGCAGCGTGGTGGCCCGCTACCTGACCGCGCTCGAGCACGGTCGTGCTCGCGAGGCGATGGCGCTCGGCGGCATCACCGCGAAGTCCGGCGACATCCTGCTCACCGACGCCGCGTACCGCCGCGCCACCGACCGCATCACCTCCTTCACTCTGGCGCGTCCCACCACCCGCGGCGGCATCACGACGGTGGATGCGACGGTGCAGCAGGGCGATCGCCCTTACCACCGCACGTTCCGCGTCGTGCGGGCCGGCGGCCTCCCCTTCCTCCCGCTGTGGAGGCTGGCCCCCGTGACGCCCGACACCGTGGAGGTCGGGGTCGATGGACCGACCGGCCTGACGTTCACCGTGGCCGGCGCCACGCCGCACGCCGGTGCGTCCGACGTGCGCCTGCGCGCTCTGCCGGGCAGCTATCCGGTCGCGGTCACGTCGCCGGACGCGGACTACACCGTCAGCGGCGGCGTCGCGCTCTCCCACCCGGTCGGCAGCACCGTCACCCCGACCGTCTTCGCGGCCCAGCTCTCCGATGCGGGAAGCGCGGACGCGCAGAAGGCCGTCGACTCCTGGCTGGACGCGTGCCTCGCCACCCAGGACGCGGCTCCCGTGAACTGCCCGTTCCTGGTCAAGGACGAGACGGTGAACGGCGTCCGCGCCAGCGACTTCCGCTGGACGCTGGACGCGCGACCTGAGGTGACGGTCGACACCGCGTGGACGGACGGCGGCTTCGCCGTCCGCGGCGACGGAGGAGCTGTCCAGGCGACGGCCACCCTGACGCGCCTGGCCGACGGCGCGACCGCGCAGGTGACGACCGAGCAGATCCCCTTCTCGTACGCCGGCGAGGTCACCTTCACCGGCGACGGCGCGGTGTTCCGCCCGTCCTTCGGCGACGACTCGGGGCAGGGCTGACCGCTGTGGGGTCCATGAGCCGGGGGAGCCTCACCGCGCTGGGGGTCGGCGCCGCCGCCGCGGTGCTGGCGACGGTCGCGGGCGCAGTGATGTCCGTCGCGACCATCGGGATGGCGCAGGACCAGCCCCGGGCCCTGGTCGCCCGCTACCTGACCGCGCTGCAGCACGGCAGGGCCGAGCAGGCCATGCGCATCGCGGGCATCCGTCACTCCGCAGCCGACATCCTGCTGACCGACGCCGCCTACGCGAAGGCCGGCGACCGGATCACCTCCTTCACGATCGCCCGGCCGGTGACCCGCTCGGGCCGGACGACGGTGGCGGCGACCGTCTCCCTCGGCGACCGCACGCAGCACCGCACCTTCGCGTTCGAGCGCACGGGCGGCCTGCCCGGCGTCCCGCTCTGGCGGATGCGACCGGTCGCCGCCGACACCGTGTCGTTCGCGGTCCACGCGCCGGACGGCCTGACCTACTCGATCGCCGGCATCCGGCCGAAGGAGCAGACCCCGGGCGCCGCCGTGACGCTCCGCGCGCTCCCCGGCAGCTATCCGGTGGCCTTCTCGTCGCCCAGCAGCGAGTACCGCATCTGGGATGCGGATGTCGCCTCCACGCCGGCCGGCCGGACGCACACGGTGACCTTCTCGGCGCAGCTCTCGTCCGACGGCGACACCGCGGCGCGCGCGGCGGTGGAGGCGTGGCTCGACGCCTGCCTGGCCTCGACCTCGACGGCGCCCGCCGGATGCCCGTTCGTCGTCGACGCGGCCACGGACGACGGCGCGGTCGTCGGCGACGTGCACTAGACTCTGGATGCGCGGCCCGTCGTCAGCGTGGACCCGGCGTGGGCGCACGGCGGCTGGCTGGTCCTGGGCGACGACGGGAGGCTCGAGGCCAGCGGCACCGCGACCCGTCCCTCGGACGGCGCCACCGGCGAGGTGTCCACCGAGCCGTTCGCCTTCCAGTACTCCGGGGTCGTCACGTTCGGGCCCGACGGCGCGGTCTTCACGCCGGTGCTCGACGACGGCACGACGCAGGGCTGACGCGGGGTTTCGCCGTGCGCGGACAGGGGCGTCGGCGGCCCTCCGCCATTTGACCGCCAGGAGGCCACCGGATAGTATTTATCGGGTGTGCGCTCTGTCGCGCGCTTGTCTCGTGCCCACTTCCGGGCGCAGGTCGAGCGGGCTGGCACGTACTCATCCGATGGGCAGGGAGACCGCACGGAACCCCCGCCCCCACGGCATATCGGCCGGCGGACAACGCCTGTCGGCCGATTCCCCCAGTGCCTTCTCATCCGCGAGCCGAATGCGTGCGAAGCGGGCGGGTGGCTGCTGGGGAAAAAGCGACAACTGTCACCGTGCAGTCCATATAAGGAGAAGTTCAGTGCCAACCATTCAGCAGTTGGTCCGCAAGGGACGGACGCCGAAGGTCACCAAGACCAAGGCCCCCGCCCTGAAGGCCAACCCCCAGCAGCGCGGCGTGTGCACCCGTGTCTACACCACCACCCCCAAGAAGCCGAACTCGGCGCTCCGCAAGGTCGCCCGTGTGAAGCTGTCGAACGGGACCGAGGTCACCGCTTACATCCCCGGTGAGGGCCACAACCTGCAGGAGCACTCCATGGTGCTCGTCCGTGGCGGCCGTGTGAAGGACCTTCCCGGCGTCCGCTACAAGATCGTCCGCGGCGCCCTGGACACCCAGGCCGTGAAGAACCGCAAGCAGGCTCGCAGCCGTTACGGCGCGAAGATGGAGAAGAAGTAATGCCTCGCAAGGGTCCCGCTCCGAAGCGCCCCGTCGTCGCCGACCCGGTCTACGGGTCCCCGGTCGTCAGCCAGCTCGTCAACAAGATCCTCCTCGACGGCAAGAAGGGCCTCGCCGAGCGCATCGTCTACGACGCGCTCGAGGGCGTCGCCACCAAGTCCGGCCAGGATGCGGTCACCACGCTCAAGAAGGCGCTCGACAACATCCGTCCGACCCTCGAGGTCCGCTCCCGCCGTGTCGGTGGTTCGACCTACCAGGTGCCGGTCGAGGTGAAGCCGCACCGCGCCAACACCCTCGCGCTCCGCTGGCTCACCAGCTACGCCAAGGGCCGTCGCGAGAAGACGATGACCGAGCGTCTCACCAACGAGATCCTCGACGCCTCGAACGGCCTCGGCGCCGCCGTGAAGCGCCGTGAGGACACGCACAAGATGGCCGAGTCGAACAAGGCCTTCGCTCACTACCGCTGGTAATAAATCTGGCCGTCCGGGCGTTGTACTGAACAGTGCCGCGCCCGGACGGCACACCTTCCACTTTCAACTTTTCGGAGGAACCCTGTGGCACAGGACGTGCTCACTGACCTGAACAAGGTCCGCAACATCGGCATCATGGCCCACATCGATGCCGGCAAGACCACCACGACCGAGCGCATCCTGTTCTACACGGGCGTCAACCACAAGATCGGCGAGACGCACGACGGCGCCTCGACCACCGACTGGATGGAGCAGGAGAAGGAGCGCGGCATCACCATCACGTCCGCGGCCGTGACCTGCTTCTGGAACAAGAACCAGATCAACATCATCGACACGCCCGGACACGTCGACTTCACCGTCGAGGTGGAGCGCTCGCTCCGCGTGCTCGACGGCGCGGTCGCCGTCTTCGACGCGAAGGAGGGCGTGGAGCCCCAGTCGGAGACCGTGTGGCGCCAGGCCGACAAGTACAACGTCCCGCGCATCTGCTTCGTCAACAAGATGGACAAGCTGGGCGCCGACTTCTACTTCACGGTCGACACCATCATCTCCCGCCTCGGCGCCAAGCCGCTGGTGATGCAGCTCCCGATCGGTTCCGAGTCCGACTTCGTCGGCGTCGTCGACCTGATCGAGATGCGCGCGCTGGTCTGGCCGGGCGACGCCAAGGGCGATGTGACCATGGGCGCCAAGTACGAGGTCCAGGAGATCCCCGCCGACCTCCAGGCCAAGGCCGAGGAGTACCGCGCGAAGCTGATCGAGACCGTCGCCGAGAGCGACGACGCGCTGCTCGAGAAGTTCTTCGGCGGCGAGGAGATCACGGTCCCCGAGATCAAGGCCGCGATCCGCAAGCTCACCGTCAACAACGAGATCTACCCGGTCCTCTGCGGTTCGGCGTTCAAGAACCGCGGCGTCCAGCCGATGCTCGACGCCGTGATCGACTACCTCCCGTCGCCGCTCGACGTGCCCGCCATCGAGGCGCACAACCCGCGCGACGAGGAGCAGGTCATCATGCGTCACGCCGACGCGACCGAGCCCTTCTCGGCGCTGGCCTTCAAGGTCGCCGTGCACCCGTTCTTCGGTCGTCTGACCTACGTCCGCGTGTACTCGGGCCGCATCGACTCCGGTGCCCAGGTCGTCAACTCGACCAAGGGCAAGAAGGAGCGCATCGGCAAGATCTTCCAGATGCACGCCAACAAGGAGAACCCGGTCGACTTCGTCACCGCCGGGAACATCTACGCGGTGATCGGCCTCAAGGACACCACCACCGGTGACACCCTGAGCGACCCGGACAACCAGGTCGTGCTCGAGTCGATGACCTTCCCGGAGCCGGTGATCGAGGTCGCCATCGAGCCGAAGACCAAGGCCGACCAGGAGAAGCTGGGCACCGCGATCCAGAAGCTGGCCGAAGAGGACCCGACGTTCCGCACCGAGCAGAACCAGGAGACCGGCCAGACCGTCATCAAGGGCATGGGCGAGCTCCACCTCGACATCCTCGTCGACCGCATGAAGCGCGAGTTCAACGTCGAGGCGAACGTCGGTAAGCCCCAGGTGGCCTACCGCGAGACCATCCGCCGCACGGTGGAGAAGTACGACTACACCCACAAGAAGCAGACCGGTGGTTCCGGTCAGTTCGCAAAGGTGCAGATCAGCCTGGAGCCCATGGAGGTCACCCCGGAGACCTCGTACGAGTTCGTGAACGCCGTCACCGGCGGTCGCGTCCCGCGCGAGTACATCCCCTCGGTGGATGCGGGCATCCAGGACGCGATGCAGGTCGGCGTTCTCGCCGGCTTCCCGACGGTGGGCGTCAAGGCGACGCTCGTCGACGGTGCCTCGCACGACGTCGACTCCTCGGAGATGGCGTTCAAGATCGCCGGCTCGATGGCCTACAAGGAGGCCGCTCGGAAGGCGAACCCGGTGCTCCTCGAGCCGCTCATGGCGGTCGAGGTGCGTACGCCGGAGGAGTACATGGGCGACGTGATCGGCGACCTGAACTCCCGTCGTGGGCAGATCCAGTCCATGGAGGACGCCAGCGGTGTCAAGGTGGTGCGTGCCAACGTTCCGCTGTCCGAGATGTTCGGATACATCGGCGACCTGCGGTCGAAGACCTCGGGCCGCGCGGTGTACTCGATGCAGTTCGACAGCTACGCGGAGGTCCCGAAGGCTGTGGCCGACGAGATCGTCCAGAAGAGCAAGGGCGAGTGACCTCGGTCGCTCACCCCAGGCAACATCCCGTAACATAAGAAACCAATCCGCAGATCCCACCGGTCGAAATCCGTCGACCGGGGGACCTGCACGAGAGTCCTGAGGAGGACCCACAGTGGCTAAGGCCAAGTTCGAGCGGACTAAGCCGCACGTCAACATCGGAACCATCGGTCACGTCGACCACGGCAAGACGACGCTCACCGCGGCGATCTCCAAGGTGCTTGCTGACAAGTACCCGTCGGCGACCAACGTTCAGCGCGACTTCGCGTCGATCGACTCGGCTCCGGAAGAGCGTCAGCGTGGTATCACGATCAACATCTCGCACGTCGAGTACGAGACGCCGAAGCGCCACTACGCGCACGTTGACGCCCCGGGTCACGCCGACTACATCAAGAACATGATCACCGGTGCCGCTCAGATGGACGGCGCGATCCTCGTGGTCGCCGCCACCGACGGCCCGATGGCTCAGACCCGTGAGCACGTTCTGCTCGCCAAGCAGGTCGGCGTGCCGTACCTGCTCGTCGCGCTGAACAAGTCCGACATGGTCGATGACGAGGAGATCCTGGAGCTTGTCGAGCTCGAGGTCCGTGAGCTGCTCTCCAGCCAGGACTTCGACGGCGACAACGCTCCGGTCGTCCGCGTCTCGGGCCTGAAGGCTCTCGAGGGCGACGAGAAGTGGACGCAGTCCATCCTCGACCTCATGGAGGCCGTCGACGAGTCCATCCCGGACCCGGTGCGCGACAAGGACAAGCCGTTCCTGATGCCGATCGAGGACGTCTTCACGATCACCGGTCGTGGCACCGTCGTCACCGGTCGCGCCGAGCGCGGCACCCTCGCCATCAACTCCGAGGTCGAGATCGTCGGCATCCGCCCGACGCAGAAGACCACGGTCACCGGTATCGAGATGTTCCACAAGCAGCTCGACGAGGCGTGGGCCGGCGAGAACTGTGGTCTGCTCCTCCGCGGCACCAAGCGCGAGGACGTGGAGCGCGGCCAGGTCGTCGCGAAGCCGGGTTCTGTGACCCCTCACACCAACTTCGAGGGAACCGCCTACATCCTGTCCAAGGATGAGGGTGGCCGTCACAACCCCTTCTACACGAACTACCGTCCGCAGTTCTACTTCCGCACCACCGACGTCACCGGCGTCATCTCGCTGCCCGAGGGCACCGAGATGGTCATGCCCGGCGACACCACCGACATGTCGGTCGAGCTGATCCAGCCGATCGCCATGGAGGAGGGCCTCGGCTTCGCCATCCGTGAGGGTGGCCGCACCGTGGGCGCCGGTACCGTCACGAAGATCAACAAGTAAGTCCTCGCGACCTCGCTTGAAGAGGGTCGGGCCTTCGGGTCCGGCCCTCTTTTGTGTTCACCGGGGCTTTACCCGGCGGCATCTCCGTCGCAGAATTGACGCACCGTATCAACCGAACGGTTCCGTCGATGAGAGGAGTGCCTATGGATACCCACGGCCTCGCAAACCAGCCCACGTCGCTGACAGGTTCTCGCAACGGAAGTTCGGGGGCCGCGTAGCGGTCGTGGACACATCAGCTGAGTGGCGGCGCGAGGCGCCACTCGAGCGGGGTCGGCAGAGCCGGCCCCGCTCCTTTATGTCCGGCCGGCACCGCGACTGCTGCGTTCCGTAACGTCTGCGCCCCGTCGCCCCGCCGCAGACGTTACGAATCGGAGCAGAAGCCACTGTCCACAGGCCACGGGGTTGCCGACGGTCTCCACAGATCTGCGGCACGTCTTCGCCCGGTGCGTAACCGCCGGTAGACCGGAGGGATGCGCTCCTCCGACACTCCGCTGCTCCGGCTTCCGCCCACGGTGCTCGTCCGTCACCTCCACGGCCATGCGGAGACGCGGCAGCAGCACGCGCGGGCCGCTCACCGGGGCGACGAGATCCGGGTGGGCCGGGGTGCTTACGTCGACCGCTCCGAATGGGACCATCTCGGTGCGCGCGAGCGACATCTCGTCCGTGCCAGTGCGTTCGGCCGGACGCGTGCGACTCCGCCGGTGTTCTCGCACTGGTCTGCTGCGGCACTGCACGACCTTCCGTTCGCCCGAGATCGCGCCGACTTCATCCACATCGCCGTCGGCCGGACGAGCGGCGGCCGCTCTGCCCGGGATGTACGTGCTCACTCCGTCGATGTGCCGCAGGACGACATCGTCGATGTGCACGGGATGCGGTGCACCGGCCTCGAGCGGACCGTCGTCGACATCGCGGCGACCTCGTCGCGAGCCGAGGCCGTCGCCGTCGCCGACCACGTCCTCGCCGGCGCGGACGCCCGCGACCTCGTGAGCGGCGAGGCTCGCCGTGAGGCTCTCCTGGCCGCATGGATGCGCGCGCAGCCGTTGCGCGGACATCGCCGGGCACTGGAGGTGATCGGTTTCGCGGACGGACGCGCCGAGTCCCCGCTCGAGTCGATCAGCCGCGTGGCGATGCACGAAGCGGGGCTCCCGCGTCCGCTCTTGCAGGAGCCGTTCGACGACCGGCGCGGCCGGATCGGCTACGCCGACTTCGCGTGGCCTGAGTTCGGCCTGATCGGCGAGGCCGACGGCGACGCGAAGTACCTCGACGCCTCCCTGCGGGGCGGCCGGTCCGCCGAGCGGGTGGTGCTCGACGAGAAGATCCGCGAGGACCGCCTCCGCGCCCTCGGCTGGACCGTCGTGCGCTGGCGCTGGAGCACCGCCCGCGAGGCCGGCGCCCTGGCCCGCCTCCTCTCCGACGCCGGCCTGCCCGCCGACCCGCGTACCCGCTGGGACGACTGCGCCGTCTCGTAACGTCTGCCGCCCGTCGCGCACGCGCAGACGTTACGGGACGCGGCAGTCGCCGCGCGCGAGGCGCGCCACGCCGGCGCGACACGCCCGGGTTGCAGCATTGGCCGCGATCTGGCAAACTTGTCTAGTTCAACATTTCGGAACGCGTGCGCAGGTGCGCCCGCCGACCGGATCACTGCCAGGCAGTGCATAACCCGTCGCAGAAGCGACCGATGGTTAGGCCGCAGGCAGCAGGACACGCTCAATCAGACCACCGTAGAGGCCAGGGGTTACCCCTGTGCCACGAACCGGCCGGCTCGGGTGAGTTGACAGAAGAATAGTGGCGTTCCCCACGCGTACGTCGCACCGCGTCCAATGCGAAGAACGACTCGAGAGAGCCGTCTCGTACGACGCCATAACAAGAGAGAGAGTCAGACATGGCGGGACAGAAGATCCGCATTCGGCTTAAGTCGTATGACCACGAGGTCATCGACACCTCGGCGCGCAAGATCGTCGACACGGTGACCCGTGCAGGCGCGACCGTCGTCGGCCCGGTGCCCCTTCCCACCGAGAAGAACGTGGTGGTCGTCATCCGTTCGCCCCACAAGTACAAGGACAGCCGCGAGCACTTCGAGATGCGCACGCACAAGCGGCTGATCGACATCATCGACCCGACGCCGAAGGCCGTCGACTCGCTCATGCGTCTCGACCTGCCCGCCGACGTCAACATCGAGATCAAGCTCTAAGGGGGAGTGTCACCATGCCTAACTCCAACAGCGCAGCGCACGACACCAAGACCTCCAAGGGTCTCCTCGGCAAGAAGCTCGGCATGACCCAGGTCTGGGACGAGAACAACAAGCTCATCCCCGTCACGGTCATCGAGATCACGCCGAACGTCGTGACCCAGGTCCGCACCCCCGAGGCCGACGGCTACAACGCCGTCCAGATCGCCTACGGCCAGATCGACCCCCGCAAGGTCAACAAGCCGTCCGCCGGTCACTTCGACAAGGCGGGCGTCACCCCGCGTCGTCACCTCACCGAGGTCCGCACCGCCGACGCCGCCGAGTACGCGGCCGGCCAGGAGCTCACCGTCGACGGCACCTTCGAGATCGGCCAGCTGGTCGACGTCGTGGGTACCTCGAAGGGCAAGGGCTTCGCCGGTGTCATGAAGCGCCACAACTTCCAGGGCGTCTCCGCTTCGCACGGTGCGCACCGCAACCACCGCAAGCCGGGCTCCATCGGCGCCTCCTCGACCCCCAGCCGTGTCTTCAAGGGCATGCGCATGGCCGGTCGCATGGGTGGCGAGCGCGTCACCGTCCTGAACCTCAAGGTGCAGGGCATCGACGCCGAGAAGGGCCTGCTGCTGGTCAAGGGCGCCGTTCCCGGCGCTCGTGGCCGCATCGTTTTCGTCCGCAACGCAGTGAAGGGGGCCTAAGCACATGGCTACCTCGATTGACGTCGTCGACCTCAAGGGCAAGAAGGCCGGCTCCATCGAGCTTCCCGAGGCCCTGTTCGACGTTCAGACCAACATCCCGCTGATCCACCAGGTCGTCACGGCGCAGCTCGCCGCGGCACGCCAGGGCACGCACAAGACCAAGGGTCGTGGCGAGGTCTCCGGCGCCGGCCGCAAGCCGTTCAAGCAGAAGGGCACCGGTCGCGCCCGCCAGGGTTCCATCCGCGCCCCGCAGATGACCGGTGGTGGCATCGTCCACGGCCCGACGCCGCGCAGCTACGCGCAGCGCACCCCGAAGAAGATGATCGCCGCTGCTCTGCTCGGCGCTCTCTCGGACCGCGCTCGCGGCGCCCGTCTCCACGCCGTCCAGGCCTTCACCTCCGGTGACGCGCCCTCGACCAAGGCCGTCGTCGACCTGCTGAGCGGCATCGCGACCTCGAAGCACGTCCTCGTCGTGCTGGAGCGCGACGACGAGCTGGCCTTCAAGAGCGTCCGCAACGTCCCCTCGGTGCACGTGCTGACCTTCGACCAGCTGAACGCCTACGACGTCCTGGTGAGCGACGACATCGTCTTCTCGCAGGCCGCGCTCGAGGGCTTCATCGCCTCCAAGACGAACACTGCGAGCAACAAGGAAGAGGTGGATGCGTAATGGCCGTCAACAAGGACCCGCGCGACATCATCATCGCCCCGGTGGTCTCCGAGAAGAGCTACGGCCTGATCGACGAGGGCAAGTACACCTTCGTCGTCGACCCCCGCTCGAACAAGACCGAGATCAAGCTCGCGATCGAGTCGATCTTCAAGGTCGAGGTCGCTTCGGTGAACACCCTGAACCGTCAGGGCAAGACCCGCCGCACCCGCTTCGGCATCGGCAAGCGCAAGGACACCAAGCGCGCCATCGTCACGCTGAAGTCCGGTTCCATCGACATCTTCACGGCCGTCGGCTGAGCGAAGGACTAGAGGAAGACAGACATGGCTATTCGTAACTACAAGCCCACGACCCCCGGTCGTCGCGGCTCCTCGGTCGCCGACTTCGCCGAGATCACTCGCTCGACGCCGGAGAAGTCCCTTCTCCGTCCGCTGTCGAAGAGCGGTGGCCGCAACAACCAGGGCCGCATCACGACCCGTCACATCGGTGGTGGCCACAAGCGCCAGTACCGCGTGATCGACTTCCGTCGCAACGACAAGGACGGCGTCAACGCCAAGGTCGCTCACATCGAGTACGACCCCAACCGCACCGCTCGTATCGCGCTGCTCCACTTCGTGGACGGCACCAAGCGCTACATCCTCGCGCCGGCCGGCCTCAAGCAGGGCGACGTCGTGGAGTCGGGTGCCGGCGCGGACATCAAGCCGGGCAACAACCTGCCGCTGCGCAACATCCCGACCGGTACCGTCGTGCACGCGATCGAGCTGAAGCCGGGCGGCGGCGCGAAGATCGCCCGTTCGGCCGGTTCGTCGGTGCGCCTCGTCGCGAAGGACGGCCCCTACGCCCAGCTGCGCCTCCCCTCGGGCGAGGTCCGCAACGTCGACGCGCGCTGCCGCGCGACGATCGGCGAGGTCGGCAACGCCGAGCAGTCGAACATCAACTGGGGCAAGGCCGGCCGCATGCGCTGGAAGGGCGTCCGCCCGACCGTCCGCGGTGTCGCGATGAACCCGATCGACCACCCGCACGGTGGTGGTGAGGGCAAGACCTCCGGTGGTCGCCACCCGGTCAGCCCGTGGGGTCAGAAGGAAGGCCGTACGCGCCACCCCAACAAGGAAAGCGACAAGCTCATCGTCCGCCGCCGTAACGCCGGCAAGAAGCGCAAGTAGGAGTTCGAGAAGATGCCACGCAGTCTCAAGAAGGGCCCCTTCGTCGACGAGCACCTGTTTCGCAAGGTGGTCGCCGCGAACGAGGCCAACAGCAAGAACGTGATCAAGACCTGGTCGCGCCGCTCGATGATCGTCCCCGCCATGCTGGGTCACACCATCGCGGTGCACGACGGTCGCAAGCACATCCCGGTGTTCGTCACCGAGACCATGGTCGGTCACAAGCTCGGCGAGTTCGCGCCGACCCGTACCTTCCGCGGTCACGTGAAGGACGACAAGAAGGGTCGCCGCCGCTAACGCGGAGGCGAAAGGAGGAGAGAAATGGTGGAGTCGATCGCCCGCGTGCGACACATCCGCGTCACCCCCATGAAGGCCCGCCGCGTCGTCAACCTGATCCGCGGCAAGCAGGCCCAGGAGGCCCTGGCCATCCTGAAGTTCGCGCCGCAGAGCGCGAGCGAGCCTGTCTACAAGCTCGTCGCCTCGGCCATCGCCAACGCGCGGGTCAAGGCCGACCAGAGCAACACCTACCTGGACGAGCAGGACCTGTACGTGAGCCGCGCCTTCGTGGACGAGGGAACCACCCTCAAGCGGTTCCAGCCGCGTGCACAGGGCCGGGCCTTCCGGATCAACAAGCGCACCAGCCACATCACGATCGTCCTCGCGACGCCGGATGAGGTCGTGGACGCTCAGCCAGCGAAGAAGGCCAGCACCGTGAAGAAGGCGAGCAAGTAATGGGCCAGAAAGTCAATCCCTACGGCTTCCGTCTGGGCATCACCACCGACCACGTGTCGCGCTGGTTCTCGGACAGCACCAAGCCGGGTCAGAAGTACAGCGACTACCTCGCCGAGGACGTCAAGATCCGCCGCCTGCTGCAGACGTCGCTCGACCGCGCGGGAGTCTCGCGCATCGAGATCGAGCGCACCCGTGACCGCGTCCGCGTCGACATCCACACCGCCCGCCCGGGCATCGTGATCGGTCGTCGTGGCGCCGAGGCCGAGCGCATCCGCGCCGACCTCGAGAAGCTCACCGGCAAGCAGATCCAGCTGAACATCCTCGAGGTCAAGAACCCCGAGGCCGACGCCCAGCTCGTCGCGCAGGGCATCGCCGAGCAGCTCTCCGCCCGTGTGGCCTTCCGCCGCGCGATGCGCAAGGGCCTGCAGGGCGCGCAGCGCGCCGGCGCCAAGGGTGTCCGCATCCAGGTGTCCGGCCGTCTCGGCGGCGCCGAGATGAGCCGCTCCGAGTTCTACCGCGAGGGTCGTGTGCCGCTGCACACGCTCCGCGCCAACATCGACTACGGCTTCTACGAGGCCAAGACCACCTTCGGTCGCATCGGTGTGAAGGTGTGGATCTACAAGGGCGACATCACGAACAAGGAACTGGCTCGCGAGCAGGCGAACGTCAAGCCGTCCCGCGAGCGCAACGACCGTCCGCGTCGCGGTGGCCGGGGCAACGCCCCCGAGACCACGGCCGCGCCGGCCGCAGCAGGAGTTGAGGCATAACCATGTTGATCCCACGCAGAGTCAAGCACCGCAAGCAGCACCACCCCGGCCGTAGCGGCCAGGCGACCGGTGGCACGAAGGTCTCCTTCGGCGAGTTCGGCATCCAGGCCCTGACGCCCGCTTACGTGACCAACCGTCAGATCGAGTCCGCTCGTATCGCCATGACGCGTCACATCAAGCGTGGCGGCAAGGTGTGGATCAACATCTACCCCGACCGTCCGCTCACGAAGAAGCCGGCCGAGACCCGAATGGGTTCCGGCAAGGGTTCGCCCGAGTGGTGGGTCGCGAACGTCAAGCCGGGTCGCGTCCTCTTCGAGGTCTCGGGAGTCTCCGAGGAACTCGCTCGCGAGGCCATGACCCGTGCAATCCACAAGCTGCCCCTCAAGGCACGCATCATCAAGCGCGAGGAGGGCGACGCATAATGGCGATCGGTTCCAAGGAGCTTGCCTCGAGCGAGCTCGACACTTTCGAAGACGAGCGTCTCGTCGACGAGCTGAAGAAGGCCAAGGAAGAGTTGTTCAACCTGCGCTTCCAGTCGGCCACCGGCCAGCTCGAGAGCCACGGCCGCCTGCGCGCCGTGAAGCGTGACATCGCTCGTATCTACACCGTGATCCGCGAGCGCGAGCTCGGGATCCGGGCGACCCCGGCCCCGGCCGAGGCCGCGCCGGCCGAGAAGAAGAAGACCCGCGCCAAGAAGGCGGCCCCGGCCGCCGAGGCCGAGGTCGACACCACGAATGAGGAGGCCAAGTAATGGCTGAGACCACCAAGGCCGCGGCCGCGGAGTCGGCGGCCGGCGAGGCCCTCGTCCGCGGGTACCGCAAGGCCCGTCGCGGTTACGTCGTCAGCGACAAGATGGACAAGACCATCGTCGTCGAGGTCGAGGACCGCGTGAAGCACCCCCTGTACGGCAAGGTCATCCGCCGCACCTCCAAGGTGAAGGCGCACGACGAGAACAACACCGCCGGCATCGGCGACCTCGTTCTCATCAACGAGACCCGTCCCCTGAGCGCCAGCAAGCGCTGGCGCCTGGTTGAGATTCTGGAGAAGGCCAAGTGATCCAGCAGGAATCCCGACTCAAGGTCGCCGACAACACCGGCGCCAAGGAGCTCCTCGCGATCCGCGTGCTCGGCGGCTCCAGCCGTCGCTACGCCGGCCTCGGCGACGTCATCGTCGCCACGGTCAAGGACGCGATCCCGGGTGGGAACGTCAAGAAGGGCGACGTCGTCAAGGCGGTCGTCGTGCGTGTTCGCAAGAACACCCGCCGCCCGGACGGCTCCTACATCAAGTTCGACGAGAACGCCGCTGTCATCCTGAAGAACGACGGTGACCCCCGCGGCACGCGCATCTTCGGACCGGTCGGCCGCGAGCTCCGCGACAAGAAGTTCATGAAGATCATCTCGCTCGCACCGGAGGTGCTGTAACCCATGGCGAACATCAAGAAGGGCGACCTGGTCCAGGTCATCTCGGGCCGCTCGCAGGCCCGCGGTGGTGACCGTGGCAAGCAGGGTCGCGTCATCGAGGTTCTCGTCGAGCAGAACCGCGTCATCGTCGAGGGCGTCAACTTCGTGACCAAGCACGTGCGCGTCGGCCAGACGCAGCGTGGCACGAAGACCGGCGGCATCGAGACCCACGAGGCCCCGATCCACGTCTCGAACGTGGCGCTGGTCGACCCCGAGAGCAAGAAGCCGACCCGCGTCGGCTTCCGCGAAGAGAGCGTCACGAAGGACGGCGTCACCAAGACGGTCCGCGTTCGTTACGCCAAGAAGTCTGGTAAGGACCTGTAATGACCGACACTGCAACCGCTGCTGGCAAAATCCAGCCGCGCCTGAAGCAGAAGTACAAGAACGAGATCTCCAAGCAGCTCCAGGGAGACTTCGGCTTCACCAACGTGCACCAGGTGCCCGGTCTGGTGAAGATCGTCGTCAACATGGGTGTCGGCGAGGCGGCTCGTGACGGCAAGGTGATCGACGGTGCGGTCAACGACCTCACCCTGATCACCGGCCAGAAGCCTCAGGTCACCAAGGCCCGCAAGTCCATCGCGCAGTTCAAGCTGCGCGAGGGCCAGCCGATCGGTGCGCACGTCACGCTGCGCGGCGACCGCATGTGGGAGTTCCTCGACCGCCTGCTCTCCCTCGCGCTTCCGCGTATCCGCGACTTCCGCGGCCTCAGCGACAAGCAGTTCGACGGGAACGGCAACTACACGTTCGGTCTCACGGAGCAGTCGATGTTCCACGAGATCAACCAGGACCGCATCGACCGCGTCCGCGGCATGGACATCACCGTGGTGACCACTGCCAAGAACGACGACGAGGGCCGCGCGCTGCTGAAGCAGCTCGGCTTCCCGTTCCGTTCGAGCGACGCGGCCAACTAGGCCCACCTGCGGGCCGGCCGGCCTGGCCGGCCCGCTTCCACCACAGGTCGTCAGTCGTGTAACGGCTGAACGAAACCTGGTGACCAAAGGAAACACCGAAATGACCATGACAGATCCGGTCGCAGACATGCTGACCAGACTGCGCAACGCGAACTCGGCTCACCACGACACCGTGTCGATGCCGCACTCGAAGCTCAAGGCCCACATCGCCGAGATCCTCACCAACGAGGGCTACATCTCCGGCTGGGAGGTCACCGACGCCCGCGTCGGCAAGACCCTGACCCTGAACCTCAAGTTCGGTCCGGACCGCGAGCGTTCCATCGCCGGTATCAAGCGCGTGTCGAAGCCCGGCCTCCGCGTCTACGCGAAGTCCACGGAGCTCCCCACGGTGCTCGGCGGCCTCGGCATCGCCATCCTGTCCACCTCCTCCGGTCTGCTCACGGACCGTCAGGCTGAGAAGAAGGGCGTGGGTGGGGAAGTCCTCGCCTACGTGTGGTAATCCGCCATGTCGCGTATTGGAAGACTGCCCATCGACGTCCCCGCCGGGGTCGATGTGAAGATCGACGGCCAGGCCGTCACCGTCAAGGGTCCGAAGGGTGAGCTGAGCCTCACCGTCGCGAACCCGATCGAGGTCAAGCTCGAGGAGAACCAGGTCCTCGTGACCCGTCCGGACGACGAGCGCGAGTCGCGTTCGCTGCACGGCCTCACCCGCACCCTCATCAACAACCAGATCATCGGCGTCACCCAGGGCTACTCCAAGGGCCTGGAGATCGTCGGCACCGGTTACCGCGTCGTGCAGAAGGGTGCGGCCGTCGAGTTCGCGCTCGGCTTCTCGCACCCGGTGACCGTGGAGCCGCCGGCCGGCATCACGTTCACGGTCGAGGGCAACAACCGCCTCACCGTGGCCGGGATCGACAAGCAGGCCGTCGGCGAGGTCGCCGCGAACATCCGCAAGATCCGCAAGCCCGAGCCGTACAAGGGCAAGGGCGTGCGCTACGCCGGCGAGGTCGTTCGTCGCAAGGCCGGAAAGGCTGGTAAGTAATCATGGCTCTGGGTACCAGAGGAAAGAGCAAGGCGGCCGCTCGCGACCGCCGTCACACCCGCCTTCGCAAGAAGATCGAGGGCACCGCGGTCCGTCCGCGCCTGGTCGTCACCCGTTCGGCCCGCCACGTCTTCGTGCAGGTCGTCGACGACGCGAAGGGCCACACGCTGGCCTCGGCGTCGACCATGGAGGCCGACCTCCGCACGTTCGACGGTGACAAGACCGCCAAGGCCCGCAAGGTCGGCGAGCTCGTCGCCGAGCGCGCGAAGAGCGCCGGGGTCGAGGCCGTCGTGTTCGACCGTGGTGGCAGCAAGTACGCGGGTCGCGTCGCCGCTGTCGCCGAGGGAGCTCGAGAGGGTGGACTGAACCTGTGAGCGACGCAAACAACAAGGAGCAGACCGTGGCCGATCAGGTAACGGACAGCACGCAGCCGGTCGAGACCGCTGCGGGCACCGACAACAACACCCGGAGCGAGCGCGAGCCGCGCCGCGGTGGCCGCGAGCGCAACCCCAACCGCGACCGTGGCAGCCGTGACGCCGACAAGAGCCAGTTCCTGGAGCGCGTCGTCACCATCAACCGCGTCTCGAAGGTCGTGAAGGGTGGTCGTCGCTTCAGCTTCACCGCTCTCGTGGTCGTCGGCGACGGCAACGGCCTGGTGGGCGTCGGCTACGGCAAGGCCCGTGAGGTGCCGCTGGCGATCTCGAAGGGCGTCGAGGAGGCGAAGAAGAACTTCTTCCGCGTCCCGCGCGTCGGCAACACCATCCCGCACCCGGTGCAGGGTGAGGCCGCCGCCGGCGTCGTCCTCCTGCGTCCGGCCGCCGCCGGTACCGGTGTCATCGCCGGTGGTCCGGTGCGCGCCGTGCTCGAGTGCGCGGGCATCCACGACGTCCTGAGCAAGTCGCTCGGCTCGTCGAACACGATCAACATCGTGCACGCGACCGTCGAGGCGCTGAAGCAGCTCGAGGAGCCCCGTGCCGTCGCTGCCCGCCGTGGCCTCGACTACGACCAGGTCGCCCCGGCGCGCCTGCTTCGCACTGAGGCAGCGCTGGCCGAGGCCGCCGCGACCGCTAAGGCAGGTGCCTGATGGCTGCGCGTCTGAAGATCACGCAGATCAAGTCGAAAGTGAGCGAGAAGCAGTACCAGCGCGACACGCTGCGCAGTCTGGGACTGAAGCGCATCGGTGACGTCGTCGTCCGCGAGGACAATCCGCAGAACCGCGGGTACGTCAACACCGTCGCTCACCTGGTGAAGGTTGAGGAGATCGACTAATGGCTGACGACAAGGCCACCACTGAGGCCGCCGAGAAGCCGGCCACCAAGAAGCCCGCGACCAAGGCCGCGAGCACCAAGGCTGCCGCCGACAAGCCGGCCGCCGAGAAGACCAGCACCGCGAAGAAGGCTCCGGCCAAGAAGGCGACGGCTTCCGCCGCCGACAAGGCTGCCGCCTCGACGAAGGACGACACGGTGTCCGCAAAGCCGGCCGCCAAGGCGTCGGCCAAGAAGGACGTCGCGGAGCCCCGCGAGCAGGTCCTGAAGGTGCACCACCTCCGTCCCGCCGCCGGCGCCAAGAAGGACAAGACCCGCGTCGGACGCGGTGAGGGTTCGAAGGGTAAGACGGCCGGCCGCGGTACCAAGGGCACCAAGGCGCGTTACCAGGTCCGGCCCGGTTTCCAGGGCGGCCAGCTTCCGCTGCACATGCGTGCGCCGAAGCTGCGCGGCTTCAAGAACCCGTTCCGGGTCGAGTACCAGGTCGTGAACCTGGAGAAGCTCGCCGAGCTGTACCCGTCCGGCGGTGACGTCACCGTCGCGGACCTCGTCGCCAAGGGCGCCGTTCGCAAGAACGAGAAGGTCAAGGTTCTCGGCAACGGGGACATTGCGGTTAAGCTGAACGTTGCGGTCGACAAGGTCTCCGGCTCTGCCGAGCAGAAGATCGTCGCCGCTGGTGGCTCCGTCCAGTAGCCACCCGAACAGCAGTCGAGTCGGGTGGCCGGGAGACCGGCCACCCGACTGACTCTTAGGAAAGCAGGACGCAGGTTTGTTTAGCGCCGTTGCGCGGATCTTCCGCACCCCGGATCTTCGCCGGAAGATCTTCTTCACCCTGGGCATCATCGCCCTCTTCCGGTTGGGCTCCTTCATCCCTGCGCCGTTCGTCGACTTCGGTAACGTCCAGACCTGTCTGAACGCCAACCAGGACACGTCCGGCCTCTACTCGCTGGTGAACCTGTTCTCCGGCGGCGCGCTCCTCAAGCTCTCGATCTTCGCGCTCGGCATCATGCCGTACATCACCGCGTCGATCATCGTGCAGCTGCTGCGCGTGGTCATCCCGCGCTTCGAGACCCTCTACAAGGAGGGCCAGGCGGGCCAGGCCAAGCTGACGCAGTACACGCGCTACCTCACAATCGCGCTGGGCGTCCTGCAGTCCACCACCCTCATCACCGTCGCCCGCAGCGGCGCACTGTTCGGCACCACCGCCGTCTCGCAGTGCACGCAGCTCATCACGGACGACTCGTGGTACGCGATCATGCTGATGGTCATCACGATGACCGCCGGTACCGGCCTCATCATGTGGATGGGCGAGCTCGTCACCGAGCGCGGCATCGGCAACGGCATGTCGCTCCTCATCTTCACCTCGATCGCCGCGCAGTTCCCGTCCTCGCTCTGGGCGGTCGGCCAGTCGCAGGGCATCGAGATCCTCCTGGTCGTGATCGCGATCGGACTGCTCATCGTCATGGGCGTCGTCTTCGTCGAGCAGTCGCAGCGGCGCATCCCCGTGCAGTACGCGAAGCGCATGGTCGGCCGGCGGACGTACGGCGGCAACAACACGTACATCCCGATCAAGGTCAACATGGCCGGCGTCGTGCCCGTCATCTTCGCCTCGTCGCTGCTGTACCTGCCCGCCCTGATCGCGCAGTTCAACCAGCCCGCCGCGGGCAAGGCCCCGGCGCCGTGGGTGACCTGGATCACCAACTACCTGACCAAGGGCGACCACCCGCTCTACATGCTCCTGTACTTCCTCCTGATCGTGGGCTTCACGTACTTCTACGTGGCCATCACCTTCAACCCGGAGGAGGTCGCGGACAACATGAAGAAGTACGGCGGCTTCATCCCCGGCATCCGCGCGGGCCGCCCGACGGCCGAGTACCTCGACTACGTGCTCACCCGCGTGACGCTGCCCGGCTCGTTCTACCTCGGCATCATCGCGCTGATCCCATTGGTCGCCTTCGCCTTGATCGGTGCGAGCCAGAACTTCATGTTCGGCGGTACGTCCATCCTGATCATCGTCGGTGTGGGACTGGAGACGGTCAAGCAGATCGACTCCCAGCTCCAGCAGCGGCATTACGAAGGGCTTCTGCGTTGACCCGAATGCTGATCGTCGGTCCCCCCGGAGCGGGCAAAGGCACCCAGGCCGCCCGCATCACCACCGCATACGGGATCCCCGACATCTCCACGGGCGACATCTTCCGGGCCAACATCAAGAACGAGACCGAGCTCGGCAAGCAGGTCAAGGCCATCGTGGATGCGGGCGACTACGTTCCCGACAGCCTCACCAACCAGCTGGTCGCCGACCGCCTGGGCGAAGAGGATGCGGCCGGCGGCTTCCTGCTCGACGGCTACCCGCGGACGCTGGCTCAGGTCGAGTACCTGGACGAGCTGCTGGCCGGCCAGGGCGAGAAGCTCGACGCCGTCATCCAGCTGACCGCCGATCAGGACGAGATCGTGGAGCGCCTCAGCAAGCGCGCCCACGAGCAGGGCCGCGCCGACGACTCGGAGGAGGCGATCCGCCACCGCCAGCAGGTGTACCTGCGCGAGACGTCCCCGCTGATCGACGTGTACCGCGAGCGCGGTCTCCTCGTCCCCGTCGACGGCCTCGGCGGGATCGACGAGGTGGCCGAGCGCATCGCCGCGGCGCTGGCCGAGCGGGGCATCCTCCCCGTCGCCGGCGCCTCGACGGGCGAGTCCGTGGCCTGACGGTGGTCTTCAAGAAGTCGATCTACAAGACGCCCGCTCAGTTGCGCGACATGGTCGCGCCGGGGCTGGCGACCGCCGCCTCCCTTGAGAGCGTCGCCGCGGCAGTGGCGGCGGGCGTCTCGACCCTCGAGCTGGACGCGATCGCGGAGCGTGCGATCGTCGACGCCGGGGGAGCGTCCAACTTCAAGCTGGAGCCTGGATACCACCACACGATCTGCGCGTCGGTCAACGACGAGGTCGTGCACGGCATCCCGAGCGGGCGCATCCTGGAACCGGGCGACATCCTCTCGGTGGACAGCGGCGCGATCCTGAACGGCTGGAACGGGGATGCGGCGCGCACGTTCGTGCTGCCGGACCCCGCGCATCCCGAGACCGTGGCCGAGCGGCAGCGACTTTCGGACGTGACCGAGCAGTCGCTCTGGCGCGGCATCGCCACGCTCGCTTCGGCCCGCTACCTCAACGAGGTGGGGGAGGCGATCGAGGACCACATCATGACGCAGGGCGACTACGGCATCCTCACCGATTACATCGGCCACGGCATCGGCCGGCGGATGCACGAGGAGCCCCCGGTCTTCAACTACCGCGTGCGCGCGAAGGGCCCGGAGATCAAGCCCGGACTCGTCGTCGCCATCGAGCCGATGGTCGTCCTCGGCTCCCAGGAGACCTACGTCAAGGACGACGGCTGGACCGTCGCTACGGAGGACTCGTCGGCCGCAGCGCACTGGGAGCACAGCGTCGCCGTGCACGCGGACGGCATCTGGGTGCTGACCGCCCGCGACGGCGGAGCGGCCGGGCTGGCGCCGTTCGGCGTGACTCCGACCCCCATCCCGTGACCCGCCGGAGCCGTCTCGACGCGGGTTCGCTCAGAGCGCGCGCAGATGATACACGCGGATTGGCGGAATCGCTCCCTTTCCCATAAGATAGATCCTTGGTGTCTTAGGCACGTTTCAGACGAGCCTTCCGCCGATCAACGCACGACCAGCAAACCACTACTTTTAGCGACAGTGAGGCTATGGCCAAAAAAGACGGTGTCATCGAGATCGAAGGATCCGTGATCGAAGCTCTGCCCAACGCGATGTTCCGCGTCGAGCTGACGAACGGTCACAAGGTTCTTGCCCACATCTCCGGCAAGATGCGCCAGCACTACATCCGCATCCTCCCCGAGGACCGCGTGATCGTGGAGCTGAGCCCCTACGATCTGACCCGCGGCCGGATCGTCTACCGCTACAAGTAAAGGTCTGCTGTAAGTAACGGCCTCGCCCAACGGGTCGCCCCGGGCGAGGTACGAGGACAGCGAACAAAGGTTAGAAACACTCATGAAGGTCAACCCCTCCGTCAAGAAGATCTGCGACAAGTGCAAGGTCATCCGTCGCAACGGCCGGGTCATGGTCATCTGCGAGAACCCGCGTCACAAGCAGCGCCAGGGCTGAGCGAACGCGGCTGAACGCAGTCACAACCGAATAGAAGAACAGGCGATCCCAGAACCCGCATCCGGAGACGGATGCGGGGGACACCCTCGGAGGAGGCCGGGGCACCGGGATCGCTGCAGACCTCCACTCATCACAGGAGAAGCCAACACATGGCACGTCTAGCAGGCGTCGACATCCCGCGCGAGAAGCGCGTGGAGGTCGCACTCACCTACATCTACGGAGTCGGCCGCACCCGCGCCCTCCAGACACTGCGCGAGACCGAGATCTCGGGCGACATCCGCGTCAAGGACCTGACCGACGAGCAGCTCGTCGCTCTCCGCGACTACATCGAGGGCAACTTCAAGGTGGAGGGCGACCTGCGCCGCGAGGTGGCCGCCGACATCCGCCGCAAGGTCGAGATCGGCAGCTACGAGGGCATCCGCCACCGCAAGGGCCTCCCGGTCCGCGGCCAGCGCACCAAGACCAACGCTCGTACCCGCAAGGGTCCGAAGCGCACCGTGGCCGGCAAGAAGAAGGCGCGCTAAGGCCCGCGGCCCCACGCTCTTAGGATTCAGGAGAAGAAATGGCAGCACCCAAGTCGGCCGCTCGCAAGCCGCGCAAGAAGGAAAAGAAGAACATCGCTGTGGGCCAGGCCCACATCAAGAGCACGTTCAACAACACGATCGTCTCGATCACCGACACCACCGGTGCGGTCATCAGCTGGGCCTCGTCCGGCGGCGTCGGGTTCAAGGGCTCCCGCAAGTCGACCCCGTTCGCGGCGCAGCTCGCCGCCGAGTCGGCTGCGCGTCAGGCGCAGGAGCACGGCATGAAGAAGGTCGACGTCTTCGTCAAGGGCCCGGGTTCGGGTCGCGAGACGGCGATCCGCTCCCTCCAGGCCGCAGGCCTCGAGGTCGGCTCGATCAACGACGTCACCCCGCAGGCGCACAACGGTTGCCGCCCGCCCAAGCGCCGTCGCGTCTAAGCAGTTCTCTTCAGTCCGCCGCAGGCGGCGACTCCACCGGGTCGCCGCCTGACGGCGTGACACCCCCACCTCAGTAGAAGCGAATGTCATATAGCGGACATTCAGCCGAAAGGAATCAATAGTGCTCATTGCACAGCGTCCTACGCTCACCGAAGAGAACATCTCCGAGTTCCGCTCGCGGTTCGTCATCGAGCCGCTGGAGCCCGGCTTCGGATACACCCTCGGCAACTCCCTGCGCCGCACCCTGCTCTCCTCCATCCCCGGCGCCGCGGTCACCAGCATCCGCATCGACGGTGTGCTGCACGAGTTCAGCACCGTGCCGGGCGTGAAGGAGGACGTGACCGAGATCATCCTGAACATCAAGGGTCTGGTGGTCTCGAGCGAGCACGACGAGCCGATCACCGCGTACCTCCGCAAGACGGGCGCCGGTCAGGTCACCGCCGCCGACATCTCGGCCCCGGCCGGTGTGGAGATCCACAACCCCGAGCTCGTCATCGCGACGCTCAACGACAAGGCGAAGTTCGAGGTCGAGCTGACCATCGAGCGCGGCCGCGGCTACGTCTCGGCGCAGCAGAACCGCAACGAGTACAGCGAGGCGGGCCAGATCCCGATCGACTCGATCTACTCGCCCGTCCTCAAGGTCACCTACCGTGTCGAGGCCACCCGTGCCGGTGAGCGCACCGACTTCGACCGTCTGGTCGTCGACGTGGAGACCAAGCCCGCGATCAGCCCGCGCGACGCCATCGCCTCGGCCGGCCGCACCCTGGTCGAGCTGTTCGGTCTGGCCCGCGAGCTCAACAGCGCAGCCGAGGGCATCGAGATCGGCCCGGCTCCGGTCGACGCCGTCCTCAGCTCCGAGCTGTCGATGCCGATCGAGGACCTCGACCTGTCGGTCCGTTCGTACAACTGCCTCAAGCGCGAGGGCATCAACACCGTGAGCGAGCTCGTCTCGCTGTCGGAGACGCAGCTCATGAACATCCGCAACTTCGGTCAGAAGTCGGTGGATGAGGTCAAGGACAAGCTGACGGAGATGGGCCTGTCGCTGAAGGACTCGGTCCCCGGGTTCGACGGCGCCCACTTCTACAGCGGCTACGACGAGGACGAGTCCACCACCATCTGAGGCTCGTCGTCCGACTCAGCCATCAGACCTTTTCAACACTGGAGATAACCGATCATGCCTAAGCCCACCAAGGGCCCCCGCCTCGGGGGCGGCCCGGCGCACGAGCGCCTGCTGCTCGCGAACCTGGCCGCTGCGCTCTTCACCCACAAGAGCATCAAGACCACCGAGACCAAGGCGAAGCGCCTCCGTCCCGTGGCCGAGCGCCTGATCACGTTCGCGAAGCGCGGCGACCTGCACGCCCGCCGTCGCGTGCTCGCCGTGATCAGCGACAAGTCCGTCGTGCACGAGCTCTTCACGGAGATCGCGCCGCTGGTCGCCGAGCGTGAGGGCGGCTACACCCGCATCACGAAGCTCGGCTTCCGCAAGGGCGACAACGCCCCGATGGCTCAGATCGAGCTCGTCCTCGAGCCGGTCACCCCGAAGGTGAAGTCGACCAAGACCTCCGCCGCCCCCAAGGCCGCGCCGGCCGAGGAGACCTCGACCGAGGAGACCGCGACCGAGGAGACCCCGGTCGAGGAGACCAGCACCGAGACCGCGGCCGCCGAGGCCGAGGTCGCGGAGGACGCCACCGCCGACACCGAGGTTGCCGGCGAGTCCGACGCCGAGACCGAGGCGGAGAAGGCGTAACACCCTCCCGTTCCGAACGAAGGCCCCGCATCCCCGGATGCGGGGCCTTCGTCGTTCCGCCGGCATTGAGGGGTCGCAACACGCCGTTCTGGCCGCCGGATAACCGCGTGTTGCGACCCTTGGATGGGCGGGCGCGGGTGGGAGCCGAGGCTCTAGGGTGAAGGGATGACCGACGACACCCTGCCGCCGCTCCGCGAGCGGGTCACCGCGCCGCCGACCTACCGCCCGCAGCATCCCCTCATCGCCGACTGGCGTCCCGCCACGGCGGCGGACGTCGACGCCGTGCACGAGGTGTACCGGGCGATCGCCGTCCAGGACCACCCGAACTATGTCGCCACCCGCGAGGAGGTCGAGGAGGAGCTCGGCTACAGCTTCGTCGACCTCGAGGCCGACACGCTGCTCGCGGTCACCGCGGACGGACGCGTCGTCGCGGTCGGGGTCGTCATGGAACCGCCCCGGCAGGAGACGCTGGTGCGGGAGTTCATGAACGGCGGCGTGCATCCTGAGTTCCGGGGACAGGGGATCGGGCGCGAGCTGCTCGCCTGGCAGCGCGCCCGCGGCGAGCAGAAGCTCGCCGCCTCGGAGAAGACGCTGCCCGGCTGGCTCGTCGGCTACGCGGACCGCCGGGCGCCCGACCGTGAGCGGCTGCTGCTGGCCGGCGGGTTCGAGGTGGCGCGCTACTTCCGCACCATGGAGCGCGACCTGCGGGACCCCATCCCCGACGTCTCTCCGACGGTGGATGTGCGGATCGTGCCGTACACGAGCGAGCTGGCCGATGCCGTCCACGTGGCGCGCGACGACGCCTTCCGCGACCACTGGGGCAGCCAGCCGCTCAGCGACGAGCAGTTCGCCGGACTGGTCTCGGGCGTCTTCGTACCGGAGCTCTCCTTCGTGGCGCTGGCGGGCGACGAGGTCGCCGGCGTGCTGCTCACCGACGTGAACGAGGACGACTGGGAGGGGCAGGGCTTCACCGGCGCGTACGTGTCGACCGTGGCGGTGACGCGGCCGTACCGCGGTCGCCGTATCGCACCGACACTGCTGCGCAGCGTGCTCGAGGCGTGCGCCGCGCGCGGCTGGGACAAGGTGGTGCTCGACGTGGACGCCGAGAACCCGACCGGTGCGCTGGGCCTGTACACCGGGATGGGCTTCGTCACCACGCAGGCCGAGACGGGTCTGGTCCGTGCCTACTGACGCGGCCGCGCCTCGGCTGGCGCGCCGCTACCGGCTCGACATCGCGTACCAGGGCACCGACTTCAACGGCTGGGGGCGTCAGCCCGGGCTGCGGACGGTGCAGGGGACGCTGGAGGACGCGCTGGCGACGATCTTCCGCCGGGCGGGGGAGCCTCCGCTGCTCACGGTCGCGGGACGCACCGACGCCGGGGTCCATGCCGTCGGCCAGGTGGCGCACATCGATCTCACCCCGGAGCAGGAGGCTGTGCTGCGCAAACCGCACGGCAAGCGGCCGCCGCTCTCGGCGGAGGAGGCGCTGGGCCGCCGGCTCAACGGCATCCTCGGCCCGGTCTCCGACGTCGTGGTGCTCGCCGCGACCGTCGCGCCCGACGGGTTCGACGCCCGGTTCTCGGCGCTCTGGCGCCGCTACGAGTACCGGGTCGCCGACCGTCTCGCGCTGCGCGACCCGCTGCAGCGCCACCGCACGGCGTGGGTGTCGTCGGATCTCGACGTCGCCCGCATGGACATGGCCTCGCACGGACTCCTCGGACTGCACGACTTCGCCAGCTACTGCAAGGCGCGGGAGGGCGCGACGACCATCCGGACGTTGCAGGCCTTCTCGTGGAGCAGGGATGCCGAGGGCGTGCTGATCGCCGACCTGACCGCCGACGCGTTCTGCCACAGCATGGTCCGCGCCCTGGTCGGCGCGTGCGTCGAGGTGGGGGAGGGCAAGCTGGAGCCGGGCGCCCTGGTCGCCCTGCGCGACGAGCGCCGCCGGACCAGCGCGTTCAAGGTCATGCCCGCCCGCGGTCTCACCCTGCTGGAGGTCGGCTACCCGGAGGGCGCGGAGCTGGCCCTCCGGGCTGAGAGGACTCGCGCGATACGGGAGCTCTAGCGTCCAACCCGGCGACGCGACCCTCAGCGCAGTGCCTGGGCCCCGATGACCGACAGCAGTCGCAGCTTCTCCGCGGACTCACTGCCCGGGATCGCCGTGTAGACCAGCAGCGAGTGCGCGTGACCCGGGTCGACGAGCTGCTGGCAGTGGAGTTCGAGCTCCCCGACCTCCGGGTGCGCGAAATGTTTGACCTCCTTCGGCCGGAGCCCGACCTCGTGCGCCGCCCAGAGCGTCCGGAACTCGGCGCTGCGGTCGAGGATGTACTCCGCCAGGGCGGCCGCTCGTGAGCCGGGGCCACGGGCCGTCACGATCTCGCGCAGGCCGGAGGCGAACATCCGGCTCAGGAAGTCGTGGTCGCGCGGCGCGTACAGACGGCGTGAGGCGGGATCGGTGAACCATCGCACCCCGAGACTGCGCTCCGGACCGCGGAGCGACGCCGTGTCGCCCGTCAGTGCCACGCCCATCCGGCTCTGCCGCAGCGTCTCTCCCAGTTCGGTCACGATCTCGGCCGGGGTGTCGTCGAGCCGGTCGAGCACGCGCAGCAGGCCGGGGCTCACGTGCTCGCTCTCGGAGCCCTGCGCCGGCGGGGTGTGACCGGCGAGACGGAACAGGTGATCGCGCTCGGCATGGGAGAGATGCAGCCCCTGTGCGATGGATGCGAGCATCTGCTCGGACGGCTGAGGACCCCGTTCCCGCTCCAGACGGGCGTAGTAGTCGACGGACATGTGGGCCAGTGCCGCCACTTCCTCGCGCCGCAGCCCGGACGTGCGGCGACGGCTGCCGCGGGGGAGACCCACGTCCTCCGGCTGCAGCAGGTCGCGCCGCGTCCGGAGGAATTCGGCGAGTCCGATGCGATCGATCACCTCTCATGTCTACCGTCTGGCGCTCTCCGTAACCACGGATCGCCGGGCCGTGGCTACGGCGGACCGGAGCGTCCAGGGTGGAGTCACCGAACGAAGGAGAACACCGTGGCACGCACGATCGACATCCACATCCCACCGCTCACCGGCAGGCGGGCCGTCGTCACGGGGGCCAGCGACGGTATGGGAACGGTCATCGCGGCACGGCTCGCGCAGGCCGGCGCGGAGGTGGTCCTGCCCGTGCGCAACCGCGCGAAGGGGGCTGCGGCGGCGGATCGGATCCGTTCGGCCGTCCCGGATGCGGACCTGGTGCTGCGCGACCTCGACCTCGCCTCGCTCGACTCGGTCGCCGCCTTCGGCGAGGGGATGCGATCGGACGGCCGCCCGGTCCACATCCTCATCAACAACGCCGGGCTGATGACGCCGCCGGAGCGCCGCACCACGGTGGACGGGTTCGAGCTGCAGTGGGGCACCAACCACCTCGGCCATGTCGCGCTCGTCGGGGCACTCTTCCCGCTGCTCCGGGACGGGCGCGCACGGGTCACCTCGCAGGTGAGCGTCGCAGCGCGCAGGGGCGCGATCGACTGGGACGACCTCGCCGGCGAGCGTCGGTACCGCGCCCAAGCGGCCTACAGCGCCTCGAAGATCGCGCTCGGCCTGTTCGGGCTCGAGCTGGACCGCCGCAGCGCCGCGGACGGCTGGGGGATCAGCAGCAACCTCGCGCACCCCGGGGTCGCGCCGACCAACCTGCTCGCAGCGCAGCCCGGGTACGGGCGCGCGGCGGACACCGGCGCCGTCCGCCTCATCCGCCGACTGTCCGCGCGCGGCATCCTGGTCGGCACCCCGGAGACCGCCGCGCTGCCCGCGCTGCTCGCTGCGACCGGACCGGATGCGGAAGGTGGCCGGATGTACGGTCCCAGCGGACCGGGTCACCTCGGCGGGGCACCGGCGGAGCAGACCCTGTACCCGCCGCTCCGCGATACCGTGGAGGCTGCCCGGGTGTGGGAGGTCGCCGAGCAGCAGGTGGGCCTTTCCCTCCCGGTTTGACCGGGTACTCCCGGCTCACGTAGTATTGACCTTTGGTGTCCGGGCCCCCTGCGGCCGGACGCACGAACGTGAGCCCTCCACCGGTCCGGTTCTCTCGCCATCGGCGTGCGAACCCCCAACGGAGCGGGATTCACGAACACCTCCGTTCGAGACAGAAAGCAGCCACTACTGTGACGCGCACCTATTCCCCGAAGGCAGACGAGATCCAGCGCGACTGGGTCGTCATCGACGCGACCGATGTCGTGCTCGGCCGTCTCGCCAGCCACACCGCCGCGCTGCTGCGCGGCAAGCACAAGCCGACCTTCGCTCCGCACATGGACATGGGCGACTTCGTCATCATCGTCAACGCCGACAAGGTCGCGCTGACCGGTCAGAAGGCTCTGCAGAAGAAGGCCTACCGCCACTCGGGCTACCCGGGCGGCCTCAAGGCCACCACCTACTCCGAGCTCCTCGAGAAGAACCCGATCCGCGCCGTCGAGAAGGCCGTCCGCGGCATGCTCCCGAAGAACTCCATCGGTCGCGCCCAGCTCCGCAAGCTGAAGGTCTACACCGGAAGCGAGCACCCGCACGCCGCTCAGCAGCCGAAGCAGTACACGCTCGGCCAGGTCGCCCAGTAACGCCGGCGACGCAGACCTTCAGACTTCAAGAGACAAAGGATTATCACCACCGTGGCGAAGATCGCAGACAGCATCGACACTGCCCAGGCCGAGAACGTCGAGTCCTACTCGACCGAGACTCCGGCCTCTGAGGCCCCGGCCGCCCCGCGCGCCGTCCTCTCCGTCCCCGGCGCGGCCGTCGGCCGCCGCAAGGAGGCCATCGCGCGCGTGCGCCTGGTCCCGGGTTCCGGCACCCTCACGGTCAACGGCCGTGAGTTCGCGGACTACTTCCCGAACAAGCTGCACCAGCAGCTCATCACCGACCCGTTCAAGGTGCTCGACCTCGTCGGCTCCTACGACGTGGTCGCCCGCATCACCGGCGGCGGCCCCTCCGGCCAGGCGGGCGCCCTGCGCCTCGCCATCGCGCGCGCTCTCAACGAGATCGACCGCGAGAACAACCGCCCGACCCTCAAGAAGGCCGGCTTCCTGACCCGCGACGCTCGCGTCACCGAGCGCAAGAAGGCCGGTCTCAAGAAGGCCCGCAAGGCGTCGCAGTTCTCCAAGCGTTGACGCTCGCGAGCGTCTAGGCTTCGGTCCATGCCCCGCCTTTTCGGAACCGACGGCGTTCGCGGTCTCGCGAACGGCAGTCTCACCGCCGACCTGGCGCTCGGCCTTGCGCAGTCAGCTGCTGCTGTACTGACGCAAGGCCGAAGCGCCGAGGCGCGCCGCGCCGCCGGCAAGCGCCCCTCGGCCATCGTCGCCCGTGACCCCCGCGTCTCGGGCGAGTTCCTCTCCGCCGCCGTCGCGGCCGGGCTCGCCAGCTCCGGCATCGACGTGTACGACGCGGGAGTCATCCCCACACCCGCCGCGGCGTTCCTCATCGCCGACTTCGACGCGGACTTCGGTGTGATGGTGTCGGCGTCGCACAACCCGGCGCCCGACAACGGCATCAAGATCTTCGCCCGTGGAGGCACCAAGCTCCCGGACATCGTCGAGGACCGCATCGAGCAGCACCTCGACCTCGACAAGCTGACGCCCACCGGCGCGGCGGTCGGCCGCATCCGCCGCTTCGCCGACGCGGAGGACCGCTACGTCGTCCACCTGCTGGCCAGCCTGCCGCACCGCCTCGACGGCATCCACGTCGTGCTCGACTGCGCCCACGGCGCGGCCGCCGGCATCTCGCCGGAGGTGTTCACCGACGCCGGCGCCCGGGTCACCGTGATCGGCGACTCCCCGGACGGCATGAACATCAACGACGGGGTCGGCTCCACCCACCTCGACAAGCTCGCGGAGGCCGTGCTCGCCGCCGGCGCCGACGTCGGCATCGCCCACGACGGCGACGCGGACCGCTGCCTCGCGATCGACGCGAACGGAAACGTGGTCGACGGCGACCAGATCATGGCGATCCTCGCGGTCGGCATGAAGGAGCGCGGCAAGCTGCACGAGGACACGCTGGTCGCCACGGTGATGAGCAACCTCGGCCTCAAGCTGGCCATGCGCGAGCACGGCATCCGGGTCGTCGAGACCGCGGTCGGCGACCGCTACGTGCTCGAGGAGATGAACGAGCACGACTTCTCCCTCGGCGGTGAGCAGTCCGGCCACGTCATCATGCGCGAGTTCGCGACCACCGGCGACGGCATCCTCACCGGGCTCCACCTCCTCAGCGAGATGGCGCGCCAGAAGAAGTCGCTCGCCGAGCTGGCCAGCGTGATGACCGTCTACCCGCAGGTGATGATCAACGTGAAGAACGTCGACCACCACGGCGTCCACACCGACGAACTCCTGCGCACGGCTGTGCAGACCGCGGAGAGCGCCCTGGGCGACACCGGTCGCGTCCTGCTCCGTCCCTCCGGGACCGAGCCGCTGGTGCGCGTGATGGTGGAGGCGGCCGATCAGGAGACCGCGGAGCGCCTCGCCGCCGAGCTGGCCGACGTCGTGCGGGAGCGCCTCTCCCTCTGAGGGACGCTCGCGGAGAGGCTGCTACCGCAGCGCCTAGCGCGATGTCAGCGCCTAGCGCGACTCCTGCGCCCGCCGGGCGGCGATGAAGTCGGCGACCGAGTAGGCGCGCGACCGATCCGGCAGCATGTCGGCGCCGTACAGGCCGCTCATCAGCTCGGCCGGATCCACGTTCAACGCGGTCGCGAGACGGACGATCGTGTGCAGCTCGGAGTTCGCCTCGCCGCGCTCAACGCGGCCGTAATTGGTGACGTGCATGTCGGCCAGCCCGGCGATGTCCTCCTGGCTCATGCCGAGGGCGATGCGCGCCTCGCGCACGCGACGGCCGAACACCTCGGCGGCGCGGGAGCGTGGAGTTGGCATGCCTCATGCCTACGGGATGTGTGCATCCCGGGCCAGAGCTTGACGGCCTCCCGCATCTGGACGTGAGGTCTGAATGCCCTACAGCTTGCGGAGCAGGACCGAGCTGACGGCGTGGTCCTCGTCCTTGCGCAGCACCAGCTTGGCGCGCGAGCGGGTCGGCCGGATGTTCTGCACGAGGTTCGGCTCGTTGATGCTCGACCAGATCGCGGCGGCCCGGGCCCGCGCCTGCTCCTCGGTGAGCGACGCGTAGCGGTGGAAGTACGACTTCGGGTTGGCGAAGGCGCCTCGCTGCAGCTTGAGGAACCGCTCCTCATACCAGCGGGCGATGTCGCGGGTGCGCGCATCCACGTAGACGCTGAAGTCGAACAGGTCGCTCACGGCCAGCCGGTTGCCGCCGCCCGCGGGCTGCAGCACGTTGAGGCCCTCGACGATCAGCACGTCGGGACGGCGGACCACGATCTCCGCGTCCGGCACGATGTCGTAGCTGAGATGGGAGTAGAACGGGGCGCGAACCTCGGGGGCGCCGCTCTTGATGGCGGTGACGAAGCGCAGCAGCGCCTTACGGTCGTACGACTCGGGGAAGCCCTTGCGCTCCATGAGGCCGCGCCGCTCGAGCTCGACGTTGGGGAGCAGGAAGCCGTCCGTGGTGACGAGCTCGACGCGGGGGGTGTCGTCCCAGCGCGACAGCAGCTCACGGAGGAGGCGCGCGATGGTCGACTTGCCCACGGCGACGGATCCGGCGACGCCGATCACGAACGGCGTGCTCGCCGCGCGCTCCCCGAGGAAGTCGCTCGTCACCCGGTGCAGCTGCTTGGCGCCGCCCACGTAGAGGTTGAGCAGACGGCTCAGCGGCAGGTAGACCTCTTCCACCTCGCGCATGTCGAGCGGATCGCCGAGACCCCGCAGCTGCACGATCTCGGTCTCCAGCAGCGGGAGGCGCGTGTTCTGCGCCAGCTCGGCCCAGTCGCTCCGGCTCAGCTCGACGAAGGGGGTGGAGGAGTCACCGTTCGGAAGCATAGGGCACCCAGTCTAGGGGTGGCCTCCCAGCGGGGCTTCATCCGCGCCCACGATAGACTCGGGTGCATGTGTGGAATCGTGGGGTACGTCGGTACCGACAAGAGCCTCGAGGTGCTCCTCGGCGGTCTGAAGCGGCTGGAATACCGCGGATACGACTCGGCCGGCATCGCCGTCATCGGTCCGGACGGTGCCCTGGGCACCGCCAAGAAGGCCGGGAAGCTCTCGGTGCTGACCGACGAGCTGAAGCACAATCCCATCCCGAACGGTCAGACCGGCATCGGCCACACCCGCTGGGCGACGCACGGCGGCCCGACCGACGTGAACGCGCACCCGCACCTGGGTGACGAGGGCCGCCTCGCGGTCATCCACAACGGGATCATCGAGAACTTCGCCACGCTGAAGGACGAGCTCCTCGCCGACGGGTTCGCCTTCGAGTCCGAGACCGACACCGAGGTCGCCGCTGTGCTCCTCGGCCGTGAGTACCACCGCACCGGCGACCTGCCGCAGGCGTTCCAGGCCGTCGTGTCGCGCCTGGAGGGCGCCTTCACGCTGCTGGCGATGCACCAGGACCAGCCGCACGTCGTCGTCGGCGCGCGCCGCAACTCCCCGCTCGTGATCGGGCTGGGTGACGGCGAGAACTTCCTCGGCTCGGATGTCGCCGCGTTCGTCGAGCACACCCGCCGCGCGATGGCGATCGGACAGGACCAGATCGTCACGATCACGCCGGACAGCGTGATCGTCACCGACTTCGTCGGCGCGCCGGTCGAGGTCGAGCCGTTCGAGGTCGCCTGGGACGCGTCCGCCGCCGAGAAGGGCGGCTGGTCGTCGTTCATGGCGAAGGAGATCGCCGAGGAGCCGGACGCGGTGGCGAACACGCTGCGCGGCCGCCTGGTCGGCGAGACCGTGCACATCCCCGAGCTGGATGCGCTGGGCGACGAGTACTTCGCGGGCATCGACCGCATCACCATCATCGCCTGCGGCACGGCCGCGTACGCCGGTCTGGTCGGCAGCTACGCGATCGAGAAGTGGGCCCGCGTGCCCGTCACCGTCGAGCTCAGCCACGAGTTCCGGTACCGCGAGCCGGTGCTCACGGACGGCACGCTCGTCATCTCCATCAGCCAGTCGGGCGAGACGATGGACACGCTGATGGCCGTCAAGTACGCCCGCGAGGCCGGCGCCAAGGCGATCTCCGTCTGCAACACGCAGGGTGCGACCATCCCGCGCGAGTCCGATGCGGCGCTCTACACGCACGCCGGCCCGGAGGTCGCGGTCGCCTCGACGAAGGCGTTCGTCGCCCAGATCACGGCGCTCTACCTCTTCGGCCTGCATCTCTCCCGCGTGCGCGGCACCCTGTCCGCCGCGCAGCAGCGCGACGCGATCGCCGAGCTGCAGTCCGTGCCCGAGAAGATCGCGACCGTGCTCGAGTCGCACGGCGAGATCGCCCAGCTGGCCAAGTGGATGTCGGACACCCGCTCCGTGCTCTTCCTCGGCCGCCACGTCGGCTACCCGATCGCCCTGGAGGGTGCGCTGAAGCTGAAGGAGCTCGCGTACATCCACGCCGAGGGCTTCGCGGCCGGCGAGCTGAAGCACGGGCCGATCGCGCTGATCGAGCCGGGCCAGCCCGTCTTCGTCGTCGTCCCGAGCCCGCGCTGGTCGGACGAGCTGCACAAGAAGGTCGTGTCGAACATCCAGGAGATCCGCGCCCGCGGCGCCCGCGTCATCGCGATCGCCGAGGCCGGGGATGCGGCGGTGCTCCCGTTCGCCGACGAGGTCATCCGCATCCCGCTCGCCGCGCCGCTCTTCGAGCCGCTGCTCGCGGTCGTGCCGCTGCAGATCTTCGCGATGGAGCTCTCGGCGGCCAAGGGCCTCGACGTGGACCAGCCGCGCAACCTGGCCAAGTCCGTCACCGTGGAGTGATGCCGTGATCGCCGGCATCGGGGTCGACGTCGTCGATCTGGCCCGCTTCGAGCGGTCCATCGCGCGGACCCCGAAGCTGCGCGAGCGACTGTTCACGGAGGCGGAGCGCCCGCTTCCCGTGCACTCCCTCGCCGCGCGGTTCGCGGCGAAGGAGGCGCTCATCAAGGCGCTCGGCGGCTCCGAGGGCGTGCGCTGGCACGACATGGAGATCGTCCCGGACGAGGAGAGGAACCCCGGTTTCGTGCTGCACAACGTGGTCCAGGCGCAGGTGCGCGAGCGCGGCATCACGCGCATCCACGTGTCGATGTCGCACGACGCCGGGATCGCGACCGCGTTCGTCGTGACGGAGTGCGCGCCGTGAGCGCAGCGTTCCGCGAGCGTGTCGTCGACCTGGATGCGGTGGCCGGCAACGTCGCCCGCCTGCGGGAGCTGGTGGGCACGCCGCACGTGATGGCGGTCGTCAAGGCGGATGCGTACGGTCACGGCGCGGTCGAGTGCGCCCGCGCGGCGCTGGCCGGGGGAGCGGACTGGCTGGGTGTCGCCGAGATCGCCGAGGGGCTCGCGCTGCGCGAGGCCGGGATCACCGCGCCCGTGCTCGCGTGGTTGCACGATCCGGATGAGGACTTCGCCGCAGCCGCAGCGGCCGGACTGGATCTTGGGCTCTCGTCGCGCAGTCAGCTCGAGGCCGCCGCCGCGGCGGGCGACGGGTCGGCGCCGGTCTTCGTGCAGCTCAAGGTCGAGACCGGTCTGAGCCGCAACGGGCTCGCCGAGGAGGACTGGGATGCGGCGTTCGCCCGGGCCCGGGAACTCGAGACCCAGGGCGCCATCGTCGTGCGCGGCATCTTCTCGCACCTGTCGAACGCCTCGCCCGAGGACGACCGGGCGGCCATCGCGTTCTTCGAGCGAGCACTCGCCAGCGCTGCCGCGGCCGGTCTGACGCCCGAGCTCCGGCATATCGCCGCGAGCGCCGCGGCCCTCTCGCTGCCGGAGGCGCGGTACGACCTGGTGCGTCTCGGCATCGCCGTCTACGGTCTCTCGCCGTTCGGCGGCTCGGCCGCCGAACTGGGACTCCGCCCCGCGATGACGGTGCGCGGCCGGGTGGCCGCCGTGCGTCGGGTCCCCGCGGGCAAGGGCGTGTCGTACGACTACACGTACCGCACCTCCGGGGAGACGACGCTGGCGCTGGTCCCGCTGGGGTACGCCGAGGGCATCCCGCGGCACGCCTCCAACCGGGCGCCCGTGTCGATCGGCGGCCGGACGTTCCGGGTGAGTGGTCGCGTCGCCATGGACCAGTTCGTGGTGGATGTCGGCGATCTCGACGTGCAGGTCGGCGACGAGGTCGTGCTGTTCGGCGATCCGGCGACGGGTGTCCCGAGCGCCGATGACTGGGCGGAGGCCGCCGGCACGATCAACTACGAGATCGTCACGCGGCTCGGCGGGAGGCTGACCCGCACCTTCCTCGGAGGTGAGCGATGAGCACCGCATCCCACGCTCCCACCGTGCGTTGCGTCGCGACCGCGGAGGAGATGCACCAGCTGGGCCGGGAGCTCGCCCGCCTGCTGCGCGCGGGCGACCTGGTCGTGCTGTCCGGGCCGCTCGGTGCGGGCAAGACGACGCTGACCCGTGGCATTGGGGAGGGGCTCGACGTGCGCGGTCCGGTGACGAGCCCGACCTTCGTGCTCGCACGCACGCATCCCAGCCTGTCCGGCGGGACGCCGCTTGTCCACGTGGATGCGTACCGCCTGTCGAGCGCGCTGGAACTGGACGACCTCGACATCGACTTCGCCCGCTCCGTCGTCGTGGTGGAGTGGGGCGCCGGGATGCTCGACGGCGTCGCCGAATCGTGGCTCGAGGTCGCGATCGAGCGACCGACCGGCGCCGATCAGAGCGGCGACGCGGTCTCGGGCGACGAGGCCGACGTCGACCAGGTGGATGAGCCGCGCACGGTGACCATTACGGGCTTCGGACCGCGGTGGGCTCAGGGGCCGGACGTCGTCGATCCCGCATAGGCTGGACGCATGCTTCTCGCCATCGACACGTCGGCCGGCACCAGTGTGGCGGTCGTCGACCGGGACGCCGGAGTGCTCTCCGAGGTGATCGAGACCGACACCATGCGCCACGCCGAGGTGATCGGCACGCTGATCGACGAGGCGCTCACCGTCGCAGGCATCGAGCTGCGCGCGCTCTCCGGTGTCGTCGCCGGCATGGGCCCCGGCCCGTTCACCGGGCTGCGCGTCGGGATCGCTGCTGCGAAGGCCTTCGCGATCGGCATCGGCCGCCCCCTCGTCCCGGTGGTCAGCCACGACGCCGTGGCGTACGACCGCTACGCCGCCGGGCACACGGGACCGCTGCTGGTGGTGACGGATGCACGGCGCCGCGAGCGCTATTGGACCGCCTACTCCGGCGCCGGCGACCACGGCCTGCCGGTGCGGTTGGACGGGCCGGGACTCGCGAAGCCGGACGACCTCCCGCACCCCGGCATCGAGCGGTTCGACGCGGAGGTGGTGCCCGCAGGCCGCCTCGGGATGCTCGCCGAGCTGCGCTACGCGAACGGACTACCGATGGATCCGGACGAGGCGCTGTACCTGCGCTCGCCCGACGTCACCCTCTCCGCCGGCCCGAAGCGGGTGACCGCATGACCGTCGAGCCGGCTGCGAACGCGCACGTCGCCTACGAGCTGCGCCGCGCATCGCGCGACGACGTCCCGGCGATCATGGAGCTCGAGCGCTCGGTGTTCGTCACGGACGCCTGGTCGGAGCGCTCGATGCTCTCCGAGGTCACCGGTGAGCACGGCTACTACCTCGTCGCCTTCGAGCCCGGAGCGCCCGACCGCATCGACGGCTATGCCGGTCTGCTGGCGCCGCGCGGGGCCGGTGAGGGCGACATCCAGACCATCGCCGTCGCGCCGCAGGCGCGCCGTCGCGGCCTCGGGCGCACGCTCATGCTCGCCCTGATCGGGGAGGCCCGGCGGCGCGGAGCGCGCGAGGTCTTCCTCGAAGTGCGCGCCGACAACCCCGGCGCGCAGACGCTCTACCGCGCGCTCGGCTTCGAGGAGATCGGCGTGCGGCCCCGCTACTACCAGCCGGACGGCGTGGACGCGATCGTGATGCGCCTCACCGTCCCCAGCCCGGAGACGACGATCGCATGACCATCGCAGCCACGGACTCCGGACCCCTGGTTCTCGGCATCGAGACCTCGTGCGACGAGACCGGCGTCGGCATCGTGCGCGGCACGACCCTGCTGGCGAACACGATCGCGTCGTCGATGGAGGAGCACGCCCGCTACGGCGGCGTGGTCCCCGAGGTCGCGGCGCGCGCCCATCTCGAAGCGCTCGAGCCCACGCTCCGCACCGCGATCGCGGATGCCGGCATCGAGCTGGCCGACGTGGACGCGATCGCGGTCACGAGCGGTCCGGGGCTCTCGGGCGCGCTGATGGTCGGGGTCGGCGCCGCGAAGGCGCTCGCCGTCTCCCTGGGCAAGCCGCTGTACGCCGTCAATCACCTGGTCGGGCACGTCGGCGCGGACCTGCTGGATGCGTCGGGCGGCCCCGGCCATCCCGTCGAGCTCCCGACGATCGCGCTGCTGGTCTCCGGAGGCCACACCTCGCTCCTCCTGGTGCGCGACCTGGTGTCGGATGTCGAGCTGCTCGGCGAGACCATCGACGACGCCGCGGGCGAGGCGTTCGACAAGGTCGCGCGGGTGCTCGGCCTGCCGTATCCGGGCGGTCCGCAGATCGACCGGGTCGCCGCGGACGGCGATCCGGCCGCCATCCGCTTCCCGCGGGGGCTCACGCGGCCGAAGGACCTGGAGAACCACCGGTACGACTTCTCGTTCTCGGGGCTCAAGACGGCGGTCGCCCGCTGGGTGGAGCAGCGGCAGGACGCCGGGGAGGAGGTGCCGGTCGCCGACGTGGCCGCATCCTTCCGGGAGGCGGTCGTGGATGTGCTGATCACGAAGGCGCTGGCCGCCTGCCGCGACCACGGCGTCCCCCGGTTGCTGCTCGGCGGCGGGGTCGTCGCGAACGCCCGGGTGCGGCAGCTCGCCGTGCAGCGCGCGGCGGAGGCGGGCGTCGCGCTGCGCATCCCGGCCCTGTCGCTGTGCACCGACAACGGCGCGATGATCGCGGCACTCGGCGCGCAGCTCATCCTGGCCGGGCATGCGCCCAGCGAGCTGACATTCTCGGCCGACTCGACGCTCCCGGTGACGGAGATTCAGGTCACCCGCTGACGTCGTGCGTTGACACCCCCGCGCGCACCCTGTCACGATGGACCTGATACAGCGTTCTCTCAGGAAGCGGAGCTTCCCGGACGGGACGCCGAACGACGACTTCCACTGAAGGAGATGGGTCCCATGACCGATCCGAACACCCCCGCCGAGCCGGTGGACCCGAACGCGCAGAACGGGTCCGTCCCGCCGGCCGCGCCCCAGCCGCCCGCAGGCGACACCGGCGCCGTTCCGCCGCCGCCTCCGCCCGCGCCGGACTACGGCCAGCAGCCGCCTGCCCCGGGATACGGCCAGCAGCCGCCGGCGCCGGGCTACCAGCAGCCGTATGGTCAGCAGCCGTACGGGCAGCAGCCCTACGGCCAGCAGCCGGGCCAGCCGGGTTACGGTCAGCCGGCGTACGGTCAGCCCGCTCCGGGCTACGCGCAGCCCTACGGGCAGCCGGCCGCCAAGTCGCCGATCCTGAGCATCCTCTCACTCGTCGGCGGCATCGTCGGCATCGTGCTCAACCTCGCGTGGGGCATCGGATTCCTGTTCGGCATCGCCGCGGTCGTCCTCGGTTTCATCGGCCGCCGCAAGGAGCCGCAGGCTCGCGGCTTCTGGCTGACCGGTATCATCCTCGGTTTCGTCAGCATCGCGATCGCGATCATCTACTGGATCTTCCTCGCGATCATCTTCGCCAGCCTCGCCACCTACGGCAACAACTACGGAGGCTGATCAGAGCCGCTCGGCGAGCAGAGCCGTGTGCCGCCCGGCCACCCTGGTGAGGATCAGGGTGGCCGGGCGGTCGCCGTTGAGGGCGAGCCGACGGCGCAGGGCCGCGGGGTCCACATCGACGCCGCGCTTCTTGATCTCCAGGGTGCCGATCCCGCGCTGACGCAGCGCGCGTTTCAGGTCCTTCTCGCCGTACGGCAGGGTCTCGAGGACCCGGAAACCGGCGGCAAACGGCGTCTCCACGGGGGCGTCGGCGGTGATGTAGGCGATCTGCTCGGAGAGCATCCGCCCGTCGATGCGCCGGGCGAGGTCGCCGATGAGGCGGGCGCGGATGACGGCGCCGTCCGGTTCGTAGAGGTACTCGCCGAGGGGCCCGGTCTCCTCGTCCTCGCTGTCCGCGTCCGCGACCAGCTCGTCCGCCTGGTCGCCGCGGAGCACGAGGGCGGCTCGCCGGATGCCCGGGCGGGCCAGCGCCCCGAACCAGAGGCCCAGCTCGACGACCTGCCCGTCCGCCGACACCCACTGCGCTTCCGCGTTCGAGGGGATGAGATCGCGGTCGAAACCCGGGCCGAGCTTGAGGCCGACCGAGCGGCCGGTCGCCAGCTCGTACGCGAAACCGAGCGACGGAGTGTAGTCGTCGGGGTCGACGAGGCGCTCGGTCTGCGTGTGCCCGGCGGTGCGGCGGGCGGGGTCGAGGAACACGCCGTCGACGGTCCGGAGGTCCACATCCTCGGCCCGGCCGTGTTCGACGGTCGCCGTCGGGAACGGCGCGAGATTGAAGGACGCGATCGCCGCGGTGACCTCGTCGGCCTCCACAGCGGTCACCTCGAGCTCGAGAGCGGCCAGGGCCAGGGCGTCGCCGCCGATCCCGCAGCCGAGGTCGGCGACGCGGTGCAGCCCGGCGGCGCGGAACCGTCCGGCGTGACGCGCGGCGACCGGCAGCCGGGTCGCCTGCTCCAGGCCGGCCTCCGTGAAGAGCATGCTCGCGGCGAAGTCGCCGAACTTGGCCTGGGCCTTGCGGCGCAGCTTCGACTGCGTCAGGACGGCGGCCACGAGGGCGGGAGAGTGCCCCTGCTTGCGCAGGTCGGAGACGATCCGCAGCACGTCGCGCTCGCTGCGGTACGGCGGGAGCGAGTCGAGCAGGCGCAGGCCCTCGGGGCTCAGCAGTGCGACCAGCTCGGACCGTTCCATGGCGTCCAGGCTACCCTGGCACTCACGTTGCGGGACTGCTAACGCACCCCCTAGACTCGTGTTAGCACTCTCACTGCGAGTTTGCTAATCAGTCTTAGTCGAGACACTGTTCTTCACAGGAAAGGGGTCAACGTGTCGGTCTCCATCAAGCCGCTCGAGGATCGCATCGTCATCAAGCAGGTCGAGGCTGAGCAGACCACTGCTTCCGGTCTGGTCATCCCCGACACCGCCAAGGAGAAGCCGCAGGAGGGCGAGGTCGTCGCCGTGGGCCCGGGCCGCATCGACGACAACGGCAACCGCGTCCCCCTCGACGTCGCCGTGGGCGACAAGGTCATCTACTCCAAGTACGGTGGCACCGAGGTCAAGTTCGGCGGCGAGGACTACCTGGTCCTCTCGGCCCGCGACGTGCTCGCGGTCGTCGTCCGCTGACGCACCCTTCTTCCGACGGCCCGGCTGCTCTGAGCAGCCGGGCCGTCGTCGTGTCTGCGGTGATGTCTGCCGCGGCGCCGGGGGGCGGGGGTGTCTGCGGGCGGCGGTAGAGTCGTGCGAGTGGCACAGCCTGACGACCTCTCCTCGCACCGCACCTCCGGGCTGGTGTACGCGGTCTCCGCGTACGTCCTCTGGGGCATCCTCCCGATCTACTTCCTCGCGCTCGCCCCGGCCGGCGCGTGGGAGATCGTGGCGTGGCGGGTCATCTTCTCGCTGGTCTTCTGCGCCATCGCGCTGACCGTCACGCGGTCGTGGGGCCGGTTCGCGGCGCTGCTGCGGGATGGGCGGGTCCTCCTCACGATGGGCCTCGCCGGCGCGTTCATCTACGTGAACTGGCAGACCTACGTTCTCGCCACGGTCAGCGGCCACGTCGTGGAGGCGGCGCTCGGGTACTTCATCAACCCGATCGTGACCGTGTTCCTGGGTGTGCTGGTCCAGCGCGAGCGCCTCCGGATCGCCCAGTGGGTCGCCGTCGGCGTGAGCGTCGTCGCGGTCATTGTCCTGGCCGTCGGATACGGCTCGGTTCCGTGGATCGCGCTCATCCTCGCGTTCTCGTTCGGCTTCTACGGGCTCATCAAGAAGCGCGTCGGCGGACGGGTGGATGCTCTTTCGGGGCTCACCCTGGAGACCATGTGGCTGACCCCGGTCGCCATCATCCAGCTGGTCGTCGTCGGCGTCACCGCCGGCCTCACGATCGGCTCCGCCGGTCCCTGGCACACGGTCCTGCTCGCCGGGGCGGGAGTGATCACGGCCGTGCCGCTGCTGTTCTTCGCCGCGGCCTCCCGGCGGCTGCCGCTCGTCTACATGGGCTTCATCCAGTACTTCGCCCCGTTCATCCAGTTCATCGTCGGCGTCGCGGTGCTGCACGAGGCGATGCCGCCCGAGCGCTGGGTCGGTTTCGCGATCGTGTGGCTCGCGCTCATCATCCTCAGCGTCGACATGATCGTGGCCGCGCGTCAGGGTAAGCGCGCCGCGGAGCTCGACCTCGCGCCGGTCGACTGAAACCCACCAGATCCCGGACCCTGATCGGCGGAATAGCCGCCCAGTTTCTGCCGTTACCATTGAGCATCCACAGTCGCGCATCTTGATAGGGGTGAAATGGACCAGGCGGATCCGTTCGGATTCATCGGTTTGACCTACGACGACGTCATGCTGCTCCCCGGGCACACGGACGTCATCCCGAGTGAGGCGGACACCTCCACTCGCCTGACCAAGCGGATCTCGATGGCAACGCCGTTGCTGTCGAGCGCCATGGACACCGTCACCGAGTCGCGGATGGCCGTCGCCATGGCGCGCCAGGGCGGCATCGGCATCATCCACCGCAACCTCTCCATCGAGGACCAGGCGGCCCACGTCGACAAGGTGAAGCGCTCCGAGTCGGGCATGATCACCAACCCGGTGACCGCCACCCCGGACGCGACCGTCGAAGAGGTGGACGCGCTGTGCGGCCAGTTCCGCGTCAGCGGCCTCCCGGTCGTGGAGCCGGACGGCACCCTGGTCGGCATCATCACCAACCGCGACATGCGCTTCGTCTCGCCGTTCGAGCGGTCGACCACCAAGGTGCGCGACGTGATGACCCGTCAGCCCCTGATCACCGCTCCGGTCGGCATCGACCCGGACTCCGCGGTCGCCATCTTCGCCGAGCACAAGATCGAGAAGCTGCCGCTGGTGGACGGAGACGGCAAGCTGCGCGGACTGATCACGGTCAAGGACTTCGACAAGAGCGAGAAGTACCCCGACGCCACGAAGGACGAGGAGGGCCGGCTGCGCGTCGGCGCCGCCATCGGCTTCTTTGGCGACGCCTGGGACCGCGCCATGACGCTGGTCGACGCGGGCGTCGACGTCATCGTCGTGGACACCGCTAACGGCGACAGCGCGGGCGTGCTCGACATCATCCGCCGCCTCAAGGCCGAGCCGCGCGCGTCGCACGTCGACGTGATCGGGGGCAACGTCGCCACGCGCTCCGGCGCTCAGGCGCTCATCGACGCCGGTGCGGACGCGATCAAGGTCGGCGTCGGCCCGGGCTCCATCTGCACCACGCGTGTGGTCGCGGGCGTCGGCGTGCCCCAGGTGACCGCCGTGTACGAGGCGTCGCTCGCGGCGCGCGAGGCGAACGTCCCGCTCATCGCCGACGGCGGCCTCCAGTACTCCGGCGACATCGCCAAGGCGCTGGTCGCAGGCGCGGACAGCGTCATGCTCGGCTCGCTGCTCGCCGGGACCTCCGAGTCCCCGGGCGAGCTGGTGTTCGTCAACGGCAAGCAGTTCAAGAACTACCGCGGCATGGGCTCGCTCGGCGCGCTCCAGACCCGGGGCAAGAAGACCTCCTACTCGCGCGACCGCTACTTCCAGGCGGACGTGCCGAGCGACGAGCAACTGATCGCCGAGGGCATCGAGGGGCAGGTGCCGTTCCGCGGCCCGCTCTCCGCCGTCGCGTACCAGCTCGTCGGCGGCCTGCGGCAGTCGATGTTCTACGTCGGCGCGCGCACCATCCCGGAGCTCAAGCAGAACGGCAAGTTCGTGCGCATCACCGCGGCCGGCCTCAAGGAGTCGCACCCGCACGACGTGCAGATGGTCGTGGAGGCCCCGAACTACCGTCGCTGATCCGACGACTGCGGTCGTTCGGAACGTCTGCGGCGGGTCGCCCCGGCGCAGACGTTCCGAAACGCAGCAGTCGCGACCGGGTCAGTGCCGGGTCAGCTCGGCGATGCGGTCGACGGCCTCGGTCAGCACCTCCGGCGAGCAGGCGAAGTTCAGCCGGACGAACCCGGCGCCCTGGCGCCCGAAGTCGGTGCCGGGGTTGACGGCGACGCGGGCCTCGTTCAGGATGCGGGCGGCCGGGTCGTCGCCCCAGCCGAGTTCGCGGAAGTCGAGCCACGCCAGGTAGCCGGCCAGCGGCTCCCGGTAGCGCACGCGCGGCAGCCGGTCGGTGAGCAGCAGCGAGAGCAGTGCGCGATTGGATTCGATCGCCTCCAGCGCGCCATCCAGCCAGCTGCGCGCCGAGCGGTAGGCGGCCTCCGTGGCGATGCGGCCGAACTGGCTGGTCCGCACCTCCACCTCGATCGGGAGCGCGTGGATGCGCTGCGACTGCTCGCGCGAGGCCGTCACGAACAGCGCGCACTTCAGCCCGGCGAGGTTCCACGCCTTGCTCGCCGCATGGGCCGCGATACCCACCCGCCGCGCTTCGTCGGAGACGGACAGGAACGGGGTGAACGTCGCGTCGGAGTGCGTCAGCGGCGCGTGCACCTCGTCGCTCACGACCCACACGCCGTGGCGCGCGGCCAGCGCGGCCACGGCCTCCAGCTCCTCCCGCGGGTGGACGAGCCCGAGCGGGTTGTGCGGGTTGCACAGCAGGAACGCCTTCGCGCCCCCGGCGAAGGCGCGCTCCAGGCCATCGACGTCGAGGGCCCAGCCGCGGCCGTCGGCCCCGCCCTCCATCAGCGGCACCTCCTCGACCACGCCGCCGGCCTCCGGGATGAAGTCGAAGAAGGGCGGGTAGACCGGCGGGGTGATGACGACGCGGTCGCCGGGCTCGATGAGCATCCGGAGGGATTCGACGATCACCACGCCGACATCCGTCGTCGTCCGGGTACGCGCCGGTTCGACCTCCCAGCCCCAGCGGTCGCGCGCGAACCGTGCGAAGGCCCGCTGGGTGCGGTCGTCGGGGCCGATGTACCCGGTGTCGTTGCGGTCGACCGCCGCATGCAGCGCCTCGGCGACGGCCGGGGCGAGCGGGTAGTCCATCTCGGCGACGAACAGCGGGAGGACGTCCTCGGGGTAGGCGCGCCACTTCTCACTGGTGCGCTGGCGGAGGCGGCTGAGTGGTTCGGCTTCGACGGTCACCACCCCACCATCCCACCGCGGGGACCCTCCGACCTAGAGCCGCGTCCGACGGCGGTCGCGGGCGCGCGCACTGGCCCGGAGGGACCGGCGGCCTAGACTGAAGCGCGTGAGTATGGAGATCGAGATCGGGCGCGCCAAGCGCGCCCGCCGTGTGTACGCCTTCGACGACGTCGCGGTGGTTCCGAGCCGCCGCACCCGTGACCCGGAGGACGTCTCGGTCTCCTGGACGATCGACGCGTACCAGTTCGCCATCCCGTTCATCGCGGCGCCGATGGACTCCGTCGTCTCGCCGACCACCGCCATCATGATGGGCCAGCTGGGCGGCCTCGGCGTGCTCGACCTCGAAGGCCTGTGGACCCGCTATGAGGACCCGGAGCCGCTGCTCGCCGAGATCCGCGAGCTCCCGGCCGAGCGGGCCACCGCGCGCATGCAGGAGATCTACTCCGAGCCGATCAAGCCGGAGCTGGTCACCCGCCGCCTCGCCGAGATCCGCGAGGGTGGCGTCACGGTCGCCGGCGCCCTGTCGCCGCAGCGCACGCAAGAGCTCTACGAGACCGTGGTCGACGCGGGCGTCGACCTGTTCGTCATCCGCGGCACCACCGTGTCAGCCGAGCACGTCTCGAAGAACGTCGAGCCGCTCAACCTCAAGAAGTTCATCTACGAGCTGGATGTGCCCGTGATCGTCGGCGGCGCCGCCACCTACACCGCGGCGCTGCACCTGATGCGCACCGGTGCGGCCGGCGTGCTCGTCGGCTTCGGCGGGGGAGCCGCATCCACCACCCGCTCGACCCTGGGCATCCACGCGCCCATGGCCACCGCCGTGGCCGACGTCGCCGGAGCCCGACGCGACTACATGGACGAGTCCGGCGGCCGCTACGTGCACGTGATCGCCGACGGCGGCCTCGGCAGCTCGGGCGACATCGTCAAGGCGATCGCCTGCGGCGCCGACGCGGTCATGCTCGGCACGACCCTCGCCCGTGCGACCGATGCTCCGGGAGGCGGCTGGCACTGGGGCGCCGAGGCGCACCACTCGCAGCTGCCGCGCGGCAACCGCGTCGCGGTGGGCCAGGTCGCGCCGCTCGAGGAGATCCTCTACGGACCGGCCCCGGTCGCCGAGGGCTCTGCGAATCTGGTGGGAGCCTTGCGCCGGAGCATGGCGACGACGGGATACTCGGACCTGAAGGAGTTCCAGCGCGTCGAGGTCGTGGTCGCGCCCTACCGGACGCAGTAGCACTGACGCCGGCCGAAGATGGTCGGGGAGGGAGAGAACGATGACGGATACGCAATCGGCTCCGGGCGGCAACAGGCACGCCACCCCCGCCTCCAATCCGGCGGTGACATACCCGTCGCGGCTCGGCCCGGCCGAACGGGCCGCCGCGATCGCGGCGCTGAAGGACACCGAGCTCGACATCCTCGTCGTCGGCGGCGGCATCGTCGGCGCCGGCTCGGCGGTGGACGCGGCCACGCGCGGACTCAGCGTCGGACTGGTGGAGGCGCGCGACTTCGCGTCCGGCACGTCCAGCCGGTCGTCCAAGCTCGTGCACGGCGGCATCCGCTACCTCGAGCAGCTCGACTTCCGGCTGGTCCGGGAGGCGCTGATCGAGCGCGGACTGCTGCTGCAGCGAATCGCCCCGCACCTGGTGAAGCCGGTGCGGTTCCTCTACCCGCTGCACAAGCGGGTGTGGGAGCGCTTCTACATCGGCGCCGGCATGATGCTCTACGACATCTTCTCGTACTCGGGAGGCCGTCCGCCGGGGGTCCCGCACCACCGGCACCTGAGCAAGCGGCAGGTGCTCAACGCCATCCCGTCGATGAACAAGGACGCCCTGGTCGGCGGCATCACCTACTACGACGCCCAGGTGGATGACGCCCGGTACGTCGCGAACCTGGTCCGCACGGCCGCCCACTACGGCGCGCACGTCGCGTCGCGGGTGCGCGTCGAAGGGTTCATCAAGGTGGGGGAGCGCGTCGTCGGCGTGCGGGCGCACGACCTCGAGACGGACGAGCGGTTCGACATCCGCGCGAAGCAGGTCGTCAACGCGACCGGCGTCTGGACGGACGACACCCAGTCGATGGTCGGCGAGCGCGGTCAGTTCAAGGTGCGCGCATCCAAAGGCATCCACCTCGTCGTGCCGCGGGACCGGTTCCAGTCGACGATGGGCCTCCTGCTGCGCACCGAGAAGAGCGTGCTGTTCGTCATCCCGTGGGGCCGCCACTGGCTGATCGGCACGACGGACACCGACTGGCACCTGGACAAGGCGCACCCCGCGGCGACCGCGGCGGACATCGACTACCTGCTCGCGCACGTGAACGAGGTGCTCAACGTGCCGCTGACCCGCGAGGATGTCGAGGGCGTGTACGCCGGCCTCCGGCCGCTGCTCGCCGGCGAGTCCGAGCAGACGTCGAAGCTGTCGCGAGAGCACCTCGTCGCGCACTCGGTGCCGGGTCTCGTCGTCATCGCGGGCGGCAAGTGGACGACCTACCGCGTGATGGCGAAGGACGCGGTCGACTCGGCCGTGAGCGCCCTCGACGGCAAGATCCCCGCATCCACCACCATGGACATCGCGCTGGTCGGAGCCGAGGGGTACCAGGCGGCGTGGAACCGCCGCGGGCGCATCGCGAAGGAGTCGGGCCTGCACGTCGCCCGGGTCGAGCACCTGCTCAACCGGTACGGGACGTTCGCCGAGGACATCCTGGCGCTCATCCGCGAGGACCCGTCGCTGGCCGAGGCGCTGCCCGGAGCCGACGACTACGTCGGCGCAGAGGTCGTGTACGCCGCGTCGCACGAGGGCGCGCTCCATCTGGAGGACGTGCTCGCCCGCCGCACGCGCATCTCGATCGAGGCCTGGGACCGCGGGGTCTCGGCGGCGCCGGTCGCCGCGTCGCTGATGGCCCGCGTGCTCGGCTGGGACAAGGACCGCGAGGAGCGCGAGGTGCGCACGTACCTCAAGCGGGTCGAGGCCGAGCGCTCGAGCCAGCTGCAGCCCGACGACGAGTCGGCCGACCGCATCCGGCTCGAGGCCCCGGACATCGTGGATGTGGATGCCGCGGCGGCGAAGAGCGGAGCGGCGGCCGGCGCGGGGGCCGGCGCGGGCGCGGCGAAGCGCGGCGCGGCCGCCCGGCCGACGCCGACGAGCGCCGACGAGGCGCCGAAGGACGTGCAGGGTGCCGGCGCGGAGGACGCGCCCGCCACGGACGGCTGACCGCTCCGCCGAGCGTCGCCTCCAGCGACTGCGGCGTCCCGGAACGACTGCGTGGGCTCGACCCGCCGCAGTCGTGACGGGACGCCGCAGTCACGTCTGGCGCCGGCGCCGGAGGGGGTCCGCGTGCCTTCGATAGACTGGAGGCTCACTCCCCTTATGCCGGCGAACCCGGTGGATGGAGACGGATGATGGTAGACGTTCGGCGGGTCAAGCTCCCCGGGGTGGGGGTGCTGCACACATTCGTGACCGACGATGGCGGCAAGGTCGGCGTCATCGCGCACCGGTCCGGTCACAGCGACCTCATCACGTTCTCGGACCACGAGGACGGCAGCGACGTGACCAAGGTCTCGCTGCGGCTCAACGAGGACGAGGCGCACACCCTGGCGGAGCTGCTCGGCGGCACGCAGATCACCGAGACGCTGACGGCGCTCGACCAGATCCCGGGCCTGAGCATCGACTGGTTCACCGTCGACTACGACGACCACATCGCGGGGCAGCAGCTCGGCGCCCCCGGTGACCGCGGTTTCGTCGGTCTGACCGTCGTCGCAGTCGTGCGCGGGGACTCCGCGAACCCGGCGCCCGCTCCCGACTTCAAGGTCTTCCCCGGCGACACCCTGGTCGTCGCGGGCACACCGGAGAAGGTCGCCAAGGCCTTCTCGTTCTTCCGCACGGGCGAAGTCGCCTCCCGGGTCGCCGCCGACGCTCCGCCCGGAGGCTGATCGACGATGCATCTCGGCGAAGACCTCATCGTTCTCGGACTGCTCCTGCTCGTCGCGTACGTGCTGGGCCGCCTCGGCAAGCTGGTCGGTCTCCCCGCGATCCCCATCTACATGATCGTCGGTCTGCTGGCGAGCCCGCACACCGGCTGGTTCCCGCTGAACTTCGACAGCGACTACATCGAGCTCATCGCGATCTTCGGGCTCATCCTGCTGCTGTTCAATCTCGGGCTGGAGTTCGACCAGGACGAGTTCTTCGGCAACTTCGGCAAGCTGATCGTCTCCGGCGGGTCGTACATCCTCATCAACATGGGGGTCGGCCTCGTGTTCGGCTTCATGGTCGGCTGGGGCACCCGGGAGGCGCTCATCATCGCCGGGATGACCGCCACGTCGTCGTCCGCGATCGTCACGAAGCTGCTCATCGAGCTGCGGCGCCTGGCCAACACCGAGACGCCGATGATCCTGGGCGTCACCGTCGTCGAGGACATCTTCATCGCGATCTACCTCGCCATCGTCTCCGTGGTGCTGAGCGGTGAGACCGACTTCTGGCCGGTGGTCGGCAAGCTGACGATCGCCTTCGTCTTCCTGGTCGTGATGTTCACGATCGCCCGCTTCGGCGGCCGGTTCGTCTCGCGGCTGTTCCGCACGAAGGACGACGAGCTCTTCACCATCCTGTTCTTCGGGTTCGCCGTGCTGTTCGCGGGCATCGGCGAGCTGCTCGGGGTCACGGATGCGATCGGCGCGTTCCTGATCGGGCTCGTGCTCGGGGCGACGAAGTACCGCAACAAGATCGAGCAGATCGCCATCCCGCTGCGGGACGTATTCGCCGCCTTCTTCTTCCTCAACTTCGGGCTCGCCCTCAACCCCGCGCAGTTCCCGTCGGTGCTCGTCCCGGTGCTGGTCGCCGTGGGCCTGACCATCGTGCTGAACATCGCCGCCGGGCAGTTCGTGGCGTGGATCAACGGGCTGGGGGTGCAGGCCGGCATCAACACGACGGTGATCCTGCAGAACCGGGGCGAATTCGCGCTGATCCTCGCGACGCTGTCGCTCGCCGCGGGGCTGGATGAGCGCATCCAGCCGTTCGCCGGGCTGTACGTGCTGATCATGGCCGTGCTGGGGCCGATCCTCGCAGCGAACTCCGAGAAGATCGGTGCGATGATCCTACGGTCCGGGCCGAAGAAGGAGCGCCGGCGGAAGAGGAAGAAGACGCGCGATCCCATGCTCGACGAGGAGATCGCGCTCGTGGAGGCGGCGACCGCCGATCCCGGCTCCGACCCCGCCCCGCGGCGCGAGCACGCGAGCGCGGACGAGACGCGGCAGGCCGTCGACCGGATGGTGGAGCAGGCCATGCAGCAGGACATGAGCGGCGAACGGGAACGGGACTGACGATCGACACCACCACGGGAGGGTCCGCGGCCGACCGCCCCACCACCCTCTTCCAGATGATGCTGCGCCCGCGCTGGATCGCGGCGCTGGTCTTCGCCCTGCTCCTCGCCGCCGGTTTCGCCTGGCTCGGGCAGTGGCAGCTCGAGCGCGCCGTCGAGTCCGGCAAAGCGGTGGAGGCTCCGACCGAGACGGTGCTGCCGCTCGCGAAGGTCGCGGGCCCCGGGGCGCCGCTGCGCGACGTGGCCGTCGGCCAGCTCGTCTCGTTCACCGGCACGTTCGTGCCGGGGGACTACCAGCTGCTGCACGGCCGTCTCAACAAGGGCGCCAGCGGCTGGTGGGTCGTCGGGCACGCGAACGTCGAGCGGCCGGACGGCAGTCAGGCGGCGCTCGCCGTGGCGCGCGGCTGGGCGGCCGACGAGCCGACCGCGCGCGCCGCAATCGCGCGGCTCGCCGAGGAGCCGGCGACCCCGCAACCGATCGTGGGGCGCATCCTCCCCGACGAGCAGCCGCAGCTGCCGGACGACAAGGAGAAGGACCCGACCGGGATGACCAGCCTCGGCGTCGGCCAGCTCTACAACCTGTGGACCGGCGTGGACGGCATGGACGTCTACGCCTCGTACGTCGTGCAGCGGGGTGCGCCCGAGGGGCTCGTGCAGATCTATTCGCCGCCGCCGATCGCGCAGACGGAGCTCAACTGGCTGAACGTCTTCTACGCCGCCGAGTGGATCATCTTCGCCGGTTTCGCGGTGTTCCTCTGGTACCGCCTGGTGAAGGACGCCAAGCAGAAGGAGGACGAGCTGCGGGAGCTCTCAGCGCAGGAATCCGCCACCGCGGGGAACGTAGAATAGCCTCATGCCCCTCGCTCCCAAGCTCGAAGACTTCCCGAAGATCCGCGGGGCGCTCCGGTTCTACCAGGTGTTCGCGTACGTCACGGGCATCATGCTGCTCCTGCTGTGCGCCGAGATGGTCGTGAAGTACGGGCTCGGCTACGAGCTCTTCGCCTTCAGCAACTACGGGGCGCTGACCTTCGTGCCGGTGAAGACCGCGGTCGCGCCGACCGGCGTCGACCTGAGCACCGGCATCCTGATCCTGCACGGCTGGCTCTACGTCGTGTACCTGTTCTCAGACTTCCGCCTGTGGAGCCTGATGCGCTGGCCGTTCTCGAAGTTCATCATGATCGCCCTCGGCGGCGTGGTGCCCTTCCTGTCCTTCTTCGTGGAGGCGCGCATCACCAAGCAGGTGAGGTCCTACCTGGCCGGCCGGGAGGCCGAGGCCACGACCCTCGCGGAGGCGACAAATTAGCGAAGATTCCAGGAGGCCCGATCCGATGAGCACGGACGCCCCGTTCACCGAGCAGCCGGGGGGCGCCGACTCGGCGAATCCCTCCGGACCCGTGCTCGTCGTCGATTTCGGCGCGCAGTACGCGCAGCTGATCGCGCGGCGTGTGCGCGAGGCCAACGTGTACTCGGAGATCGTGCCGCACACCGTCACGGCGTCCGAGATCGCGGCCAAGCGCCCGTCCGGCATCGTGCTGTCCGGCGGCCCGTCGAGCGTGTACGAGGAGGGCGCCCCGCGCCTCGACGAGGGGATCTTCGACCTCGGCGTCCCCGTTCTCGGCATCTGCTACGGATTCCAGGTGATGGCGACCGCCCTCGGCGGCGAGGTCGCGAAGACCGGCCAGCGCGAATACGGCTCGACCGCGGTACGCATCTCCGACTCGGGCGTCCTGCTCGACGGCCAGCCGGCGGAGCAGACCGCCTGGATGAGCCACGGCGACTCCGTCTCGCGCGCCCCCGAGGGCTTCGAGGTGCTCGCCTCGACCGAGGGCACGCCGGTCGCCGCCTTCGCGAACGACGCTCGCCGCCTCTACGGCGTGCAGTGGCATCCCGAGGTCAAGCACTCGACGTACGGGCAGGCCGTGCTGGAGAACTTCCTCCACCGCGCGGCGGGCATCCCCGCCGACTGGAACAGCGGCAACGTGATCGCCGACCAGGTCGCCGCGATCCAAGCGCAGGTCGGCTCCGGCCGCGTCATCTGCGCGCTGTCCGGTGGCGTCGACTCGGCCGTCGCGGCCGCCCTCGTCCACAAGGCCGTCGGGGACCAGCTCGTGTGCGTGTTCGTCGACCACGGGCTGCTCCGCAAGGACGAGGCGCGCCAGGTCGAAGAGGACTACGTCAAGGCGACGGGCGTGCGGCTCGTCACGGTGAACGCCCAGAAGCAGTTCCTGGATGCGCTCACCGGCGTGAGCGACCCGGAGACGAAGCGCAAGATCATCGGCCGCGAGTTCATCCGCGTCTTCGAGAAGGCGCAGGCCGACCTCATCGCCGAAGCGGCGAGCGAGGGCGACCCCATCCGCTTCCTGGTGCAGGGGACGCTGTACCCGGACGTCGTCGAGTCCGGCGGCGGCACCGGCACCGCGAACATCAAGAGCCACCACAACGTCGGCGGCCTGCCGGAGGACCTCCAGTTCGAGCTGGTGGAGCCGCTGCGCACGCTGTTCAAGGACGAGGTCCGCGCGATCGGCCGCGAGCTCGGGCTGCCGGAGGAGATCGTCTCGCGTCAGCCGTTCCCCGGGCCGGGCCTCGGCATCCGGATCGTCGGAGAGGTGACCCAGGAGCGGCTCGATCTGCTTCGGGATGCGGACGCCATCGTCCGTGCCGAGCTGACCGCCGCGGGTCAGGACGCCGAGATCTGGCAGTGCCCGGTCGTACTGCTGGCCGACGTCCGCTCGGTCGGCGTGCAGGGCGACGGACGCACCTACGGGCACCCGATCGTGCTGCGCCCCGTGTCCAGCGAGGACGCCATGACCGCGGACTGGACGCGCCTGCCCTACGACCTGCTGGCGAAGATCTCGAACCGCATCACCAACGAGGTGGACGGGGTGAACCGCGTGGTTCTCGACGTCACGTCGAAGCCGCCGGGGACCATCGAGTGGGAGTGACCTCCCGCTGACGCGAGAAGCGTCGACGCGAGAAGGCCCGGGATGCGGTGAGCATCCCGGGCCTTCGTCGTTTGCTTATGCGATTAGTCGCGGCTGATGGCGAGCATGCGCAGGATCTCGAGGTACAGCCAGATGACGGTGACCATGATGCCGAAGGCGCCGGACCAGCCGTAGATGCGGGGGGCGCGGTTGGCGACGCCCTGCTTGATCGCGTCGAAGTCGAGCACCAGCGAGTACGCGCCGAGGATGACGACGAGCAGGCCGATGATCAGGCCGAGCTTGATGCCGGTGTTGCCGAGCTCGACGCTGTTGAGGCCGAAGGCGCCGTTGGTGGCGCCGGTCCACATCAGGACGAGGTTGACCAGCGAGTAGGCCAGGTACCCGAACATCGCGATCAGGAAGACCTTGGTCGCCTTGGCGGAGGCGCGGATCTTGCCCGACGCGAAGAGCGCGAGCGTCACACCGACGACCGCGAAGGTGGCGATGACGGCCTGGATGACGATGCCGGACCACTGCGCCTCGAAGACCATCGAGATCGCGCCGAGGAAGATGCCCTGCGCGAACGAGTAGCCGAGAATGAGCGCGGGCACGGGGCGGCGCTTGAAGATGTTGACCAGCGCCAGGACGAAGCCGATGATCGCGGCCGGGAGGGCGAGGGCGGGGACGAACCAGCCGATGCCGGCGCCGGCGAGCAGGAGGACGAAGCAGATCGCGGTCTTGACGATCGAGTCCTCGACCGTCATGCGGTCGGTGTCGACCGACGTCGCGGACGGCGCCTGGTACATCTGCTCCAGGTTCTCGGCCGAGACCGTGGCGGCCTGGCCGTTGTTGGAGAACGCCGGGTTCGTGGAGAAGGCCGGGTTACTGAGTGCCATGAGCTCCTCGTTCTTAGGGGACCGCAGGCGGGTGCGGTCGTGTCAGTCCAATCTATTCGTTTCTTTCCTGAGAGTTCTGACAGATTGCCATGAATCCGCCCGGATCGCGATCCAACGCGCGAGCCAGGCGGCGGCCACGATGATCACGCTGCACGACAGGATCGTGATCCAGCCCTGCCCGTAGTAGCGCACGAACGAGGGGAGGACGATGCTCCATCCGATCGGCAGCAGCAGCACGACGAAGGAGACCAGGGGGCGGAGCCGCACCAGCAGCCACGCGGCGAGGGGGACGGCGTAGCACCAGGCGAAGCCGGCGCCGCCGAGCATGAGCCAGGTGAAGCCGAGCACCGGGAGTGCGACGGCGACGCGGCGCCCGATGGTCGACGGCAGGACGGCCCAGCCGGCGGGCTGCATCAGCGACCCGACGAGCAGCAGAGGGAGGCTGTAGGCGGTCGTCGCGAGGACGCACGCGGTGCCCACCACGAGCATGGCGAGGCCCGTCACCAGACGCGCACGGTAGGAGCCCCAGCGGAGGGGGAGCCGCGAGGCGGGCTCCGTCCATGACGTGGCGGCGGTCGCGTTCGGGTCGGCGGGCACGGGACGATTCTGGCATCCCCGGGCGCGGCGTGGCGCCCGGCTAGGATCGGGCCATGCGAGCTCGAACCGCCCCCGTGGTCATCGGGCACCGGGGTGCCCCCGGGTACCGGCCCGAGCACACGCGCGGTTCCTACGAGCTGGCCTTCCAGCTCGGGGCGGATGCCGTGGAGCCGGACATCGTGGCCACCCGCGACGGCGTCCTGGTGCTCCGCCATGAGAACGAGATCTCCGGGACGACCGATGTGGCCGACCATCCCGAGTTCGCCGACCGGCGCACGACCAAGGAGGTCGACGGCGTCGAGCTGACGGGGTGGTTCACGGAGGACTTCACGTGGGCGGAGCTCTCCGTCCTGCGTGCGCGGGAGCGCATCCCGAAGCTGCGTCAGGCGAGCTCCACCTTCGACGGGCACTACCCGCTGCTGCGGCTTCGCGACCTGCTCGAGCTGATCGACCGCACGGCCGAGGCGGCCGGCCGCGACGGCGGCGGCCGCGATGGCGGCGGCAGGACCACGCCCGGGTCGCCCGGACTCGTCGCCGAGCTGAAGCACGCGACGTACTTCGCGGCCGCCGGGCTCCCGCTCGACGAGCTGTTCCTGGCGGAGCTCGCGGACGCGGGCTGGAACGACCGGTCGGGAGTCGTCGTCGAGAGCTTCGAGCGGACCGTGCTCGGCACACTGCACGACCGCGGTTTCCGGGGACGCCGGGTCTACCTCGTCGAGAGCTCGGGAGCGCCGGCGGACCGGGTGGCCGCGCTGGGATCGTCCGCTCCCGGCTACGACACCGATGTCAGCCTGCGCGGGCTCTACGCGCTCGGATCGGCGGCGGCGTCGCCCGCGCACCGGGTCGACGGCATCAGCGTGGAGACCAGCCAGGTGCTGTCGTCGGGGTCCGTCTCGGTCGCCCTGTTCGGCGAGGAGGACGCGGCCGACGTCGGAGCGGTGACCTCGGATCTGGTCGACCTGGCGCACTCGGCCGGACTCGCCGTGTTCTGCTGGACGCTCCGGCCCGAGAACGGCATGCTGCCCCCCGAGTTCCGCACCTCGTCGACGGACACCGAATGGGGCGATTGGCGCCGCTACTACTCGATCCTCCTCCACTCGGGGGTGGACGGGGTCTTCGCCGATCATCCCGACCTCGCAGTGTCGGTGCGCGACAACCGCTGAGCGGCACAGGGGCCGCGGGCGTCGCAGGCGCCGCGGGCGTGGCGGGCGCCGCGGGACCGGGCGCGGGGGACTCCCGGCCGAATGACGGTGGCAGCGACTAAAATCGACGGAGACATGACGAGCCTCCCCGACGCCCCGCAGACCACCCCCTCCTCCGTCCCGATCATCCTGGACGGGTGGCAGGGCGACGGTGCGGACCGCACCCCGGCCGAGGGGAGCCGCTCGGGCGGAGGCTCGGGCGGGTCCGGTGCCGGTCAGGAGGGTTCCGGGCACTGGCGCGGGCCGAGCGAGCGGCTGTTCGCCGGCCTCAACCCGCAGCAGCGCGAAGCGGCCGAGTACCGCGGGCAGGCGCTGCTCATCGTGGCCGGCGCCGGCTCCGGCAAGACCAGCGTGCTCACCCGCCGCATCGCCGGGCTCATCGAGAGCCGCGAGGCGTGGCCGAGCGAGATCCTGGCGATCACGTTCACGAACAAGGCCGCGAACGAGATGCGCGAGCGCGTCGAGCAGCTGCTCGGCGGCAAGGCGCAGGGCATGTGGATCTCGACCTTCCACTCCGCGTGCGTGCGCATCCTGCGGCGCGAGGCCGAGACGATCGGCAAGACCCCGAGCTTCACGATCTACGACTCGGGCGACAGCCGGGCCCTCCTCAAGCGCATCATCAAGGAACTCGACGCCGACACACTCGGCTTCACGGTGGGAGGCGCGGCCAACCGCATCTCGAAGCTGAAGAACGAGCTGACCGATCTCGAGACCCACGCGCGGTCCGCCAACCTGAGCGACCCGCAAGAGGTCATGTTCCTCGAGATCTTCCGTCAGTACACGCGCGAGCTCCGCCGGGCCAACGCGTTCGACTTCGACGACCTGATCGCCGAGACGGTGTACCTGTTCCGCGCGTTCCCGCGGGTCGCCGCCCTGTATCAGAGCCGCTTCCGGCACATCCTCGTCGACGAGTACCAGGACACGAACCACGCTCAGTACTCGCTGATCCGCGAGCTGACCATGCCGGTGGCCCCCGACATCGTCGACGATCTGGAGGCGCACGGCCGCAACGTCCGCCCGTTGCGCGACGCGGCGGGACTGATCCCGCCTGCGTCGCTCACGGTGGTCGGCGACTCGGACCAGTCGATCTACGCGTTCCGCGGGGCGGACATCCGCAACATCGTCGAGTTCGAGCGCGACTTCCCCGGTGCGAAGGTGGTGCTGCTGGAGCAGAACTACCGGTCGACGCAGAACATCCTGAGCGCGGCGAACGCCGTCATCGCGAACAACTTCGACCGCAAGGACAAGAAGCTGTGGACCGCCGTCGGCGACGGCGAGAAGATCATCGGCTACACGGGTTACTCCGGCCACGACGAGGCGCAGTTCGTCGCCGACGAGATCGAGAAGCTGCACTCCGCGGGGATGGACTACAAGGACATCGCCGTCTTCTACCGGACGAACGCCCAGACGCGTGCACTGGAGGAGATCTTCATCCGGTCGGCGCTGCCCTACAAGGTGATGGGCGGCACGAAGTTCTACGAGCGCGCCGAGATCAAGGACGCGATGGCGTACCTGATCACGGTCGCCAACCCGGATGACATGCTCGCGCTCCGCCGCATCCTGAACACGCCGAAACGGGGAATCGGACCGGCGACAGAGACGCAGCTGGCGAGCTATGCGGAGGACAACGGACTGACGTTCCGGGCGGCGATGCGCGACGCCGGATCGCTGGGACTCGGGCCGAAGGTCACCAACGCGATCCTGCAGCTGTCGAACCTGCTCGACGAGGCGGCGGCGAAGATCGACCCGTCGAACCCGGCGGGCATCTCGCCGGTCGCCGACGTGCTGACCTTCCTGCTGGACGGCAGCGGGTACCTCGAGGTGCTGCGCAACAGCCGCGATCCGCAGGACGAGGCGCGCGCCGAGAACGTGGACGAGCTGGTCGCGGTGACGCGCGAGTTCGCGCGCAACAACCCGGACGGCACCCTCGTGGACTTCCTCACCGAGGTCTCGCTCGTGGCGGCCGCCGATGAGATCGACGACTCGAGCGGCTCCGTGTCGCTCATGACGCTGCACACGGCGAAGGGGCTGGAGTACGACGCCGTGTTCCTGACCGGGATCGAGGAGGACCTCCTCCCGCACCGGATGTCGGCGAACGAGCCGGGCGGTCCGGCGGAGGAGCGCCGGCTGTTCTACGTGGGCATCACGCGGGCGAAGAAGCGGCTCTTCCTGTCGCTCGCGATGACCCGCGCGCAGTTCGGCGAGACAGCGGTCGCCATGCCCAGCCGTTACCTCCAAGAGATCCCCGCAGACCTCATCGACTGGCGGCAGTCTCCCGGCTCGGCGAACGGTCGCGGTGGCACGCAGTCGCGCGCGCTCAACGCCCGCCGGCCCGGCCTCGGCGCTGGTTCCGGCGACGGCTCCGGCGGCTGGAACGACCCGCTCTCCGCGTCGACGTTCCGGCAGGAGCGTCCGAAGGCGGAGTGGCCGAACCGGGTCACCGGCAAGGTCCGCGACAACGGCGACCTGGAGCTCGAGCCGGGCGACCGCATCCGGCACGCCGACTTCGGCGAGGGCCGCGTCACGGCCGTGACCGGGCAGGGCGCCAAGCGCGTCGCGCACGTGCAGTTCGAGAAGGTGGGCGCGAAGAAGCTCCTCATCAAGATCGCTCCGATCGACAAGCTGTGAGGGCCGTCTCCGGTCCCCGGAATCTGGAGGTGGGACTGCGGGCCGCGCTGGCGGTCGCCGTCCCGTTGTCGGTGCTGTTCGCGGTCGGTCGGCTCGACCTGACCGCGTACGCCACATTCGGTGCCTTCACGGCCCTGTACGGGCGGAACGAGCCGTACCAGTACCGGGTGCGCACGCTCACCGTCGCCGCGATCGCGCTGCTGGTGAGCATCGCGGCGGGAATCGGCCTCGCGGTGGCGGGCGAGCCCCTGCCGCTCGTCGCGGTCGCCCTCGTCGTGGTCGTGGGCGGCGGGACGCTGTTCGTCACGGTGTTCCAGATCGTTCCTCCGCAGTCGCTGTTCTTCGTCTTCGCCCTCCTGGTGTGTGCCGCGATACCCACCGCTCCGGCCGACGTTCTGCCCCGCCTCGGGCTGGCGGCGGTCAGCGCGGCGTTCGCCTGGCTGCTCACGATGTCGGGCTGGGCGATCCGCCGGATCCCCGGTGCCTCGCAGGGACTCCTGGCGCGCAGCGGTCTGGTCACCGAGCTTCGGCGTCGCCCCGGCATCGACACGGCAGCTCTGCGCGACCCGCGCGTGTGGCTGACCGTTGTGCAGAACGTCGTCGGCGTTCTCCTGGCGGGCGGCATCGCGCTGGCGTTCGGCTTCGGGCACGCGTATTGGGCGGTCGTGAGCGTCGTGGCTGTGATCCCGCCTGCGCGGGCGGCCCATTCGATCTCGCGCTCGTTGCACCGGATCGTCGGGACCGTCGTGGGCGTCGCCGTCACCGCCGTGCTTCTCAGCTGGTCGCCTCCGGCCGCCTTCGTCATCGCCGTGATCGTGGTGTGCCAGTTCTTCGCCGAGATCCTGGTGGCGCGGCACTATGGTGCTGCGCTCGTGTTCATCACGCCGCTCGCGCTGTCGGTGTCGCACCTCGCGAATCCCACGCCGATCGGAACGCTGGTGATCGATCGAGTGCTGGAGACCGTTCTCGGCGCCGGGATCGGCATCGTCCTGGTGCTCCTCGCCCGTGGGTTCGAGCGACGGCGGGGACTCGCGCCCTAGGACGTGACGACTGCGGACCGCAGCTTGGCCCGGTACCGCTCGTGGGGAAGCCGACGCAGCCTCGACGGGAGCCGCGGGTACAGAACCGCGGTGAAGCGCAGCATGCGGTCGAATCGCCGTCTCCTGCCCTCGCTCCAGTCGAGCCGGAACTCGGCTCGCACCTCGGGAGGCAGCAGACCGGCGGTGAGCAGCCGGAGGAGCGGCAGAGCCGGGCGCATCCCCCAGGGGACGCCTCGCGGGTACAGGATCTGGCGCGACACCGTCAGCACCTCCTCGTCCACGGAGAGGGTCGGGAGCATGTCGTCCCAGTACCGGTCGAAGTCCCGCCGCGAGGCCGGCCAGTGCTCCGGCGACAGCTGCAGGTTGGACAGAGCGTGCACGAAGTCCTCGTACACGGAGTCCGCCTGGTCTGGGGTCAGCTCGCCGAAGACCCGACCGTGGAGGTCCATCATCGTCTGGTAGAGCGTCGCCGCCACCCACACCTGCAGCTCCGGGTCGAACGCGTTGTACGGCGTCGTCCCCTCTCCGCCGCGGACCGGCGCATGCGCCCGATTCACCGCTCGCCGCATGGCCCCGACCTCCTCGGGCGAGCCGAACATCGACGCTGTCAGATAGAGGATCGTGGCATCGAAACGGTCCATCAGCCGCGTGGCGAAGTCGCTGTGCTCCACGACGCCACGGCCCACCGCAGGATGGGCGATCTGTAGGAGCAGCGCGCGTCCGCCTCCGGCGAGCGTTATCGCTTCCGCCGCGATATCGCGGGCATCCACGGGTCGGGTGCGGGGGCGAGGCACGGCTCCATGGTGCCCACTCCGCCTGCGAAGCAGCGGAGAGCACGCCGTCGTTCACAGTGAGATCCAGGTGGACCGCGCCCGCCGGGGACGCGCACGTCCGAAGCGGGGTGTGCGCCCCTTCCGCCGGTTCCGCCGCATGTGCGACATGACCAGCATGGCCACCCCGGTCCCGGTCGCTCCGAGGCTGGATAGGGCTGCGGGGCCGATGTCCCCACCGACGTCGGCGCCGGTGTCGGCCAGCACCACGGTCGTCGCCAGGCTGGCCGTCGAGCCCGGCGCGACCGGGACCGGCGCGACCGCGACCGGCGCCGACGAGACCCGCGTGATCTCCGTCGCGACGCCGAAACGGGACACCCAGGGCCGCAGACGACCGCCGCCGTCGGCGACCGCGACGCGAGACGGGTCGATCCTGTCCGTCCAGACGTAGTACCCGTCGGCCGGGACGGTGCAGGGCGGAGTCACGTACTCACCCGTGTCATGGATGGCCGTCTCGACCGTGCAGACCGTCGGCGCTCCGACGGGTGGCGCCTCAGCCTCCGCGATCGGGTCGGAGAAGGGGCCGTACAGCGTGCTCTCCACGACTGCTTCGACGGGCTCGAAGCCCTCGCCCGCCTCGCGCACGCCCCACGACGGGAGCAAGCCGTCGCCCTCCTCGACCGTGACCGTGAGCCGGTCGGCCACCTCCGCACCCGGGTGCGCCTGGGCGGCTGTGGTCTGCGTCTCGACTCGCGGCTGGAACGGCAGGGGAGACGGACCGGTCGCCTCGGTCTGCGCCTGAGCGCTGGCGGAGGACGGCTGCGCGATCAGCACCGCCTGCGCATCCACGGTCGGAAGGGCGACGGTCAGGCGGTTCCCGTACGGCAGGCCGTCGGTCGTCGCTGCGGCACTGACGGTGGTGCTCGCGGCCGTCCCCGTCGGGGTGATCGGGATGTCGGTCCCCGAGGGCACCGAGCGCTGAGTGGTGCCGTCGTCGAAGGCGGCGCCGTTCAGGGTCACGGCGACGGGATGCGCCCCGGGCGGCAGCTCCTCCGGGCCACTGACCCTGTCGACGGTCAGCTCCACGCGCACCCGGCCCGGTCCGGACTCGGCGAGCTCGACGATCGCCGCAGCGTGGACGCCGGTGGATGCCTGCGCCCGTGCCTCGGCCAGCATCCGCCCGGCACGTTCGTAGACGGCGTCCGCGTCGGCGCCTGCCCGAGCCGCGTGACCGCGGGCATCGGCGTCGGACATCCCGGCGTAGATCCAGGTCGCCAGCTGACCCGAGGCAGCGGTCAGGCGGTCGCCGGCGCCTGCCCACGTGCGGGCGATGTAGGCGAACACCGCCGACTGTTCCGGCGTCCACCAGCCCATCCCGGCCGGATCGGCATAGGTGTAGGTCACTCCGGTGGGGGACACCTTGCCCGGGTTGAGGCAGAAGCCGAGCGCCCCGTCGTCGAAGTGGTAGGCGCCGATCCACCAGCCGTCGGCGGACCGGTATCCGGGCCCTGTCCCGTCACCGGCGAGTGCCCGTGCGGGTGCGGCTCCGGCGACGACCGCCTGGAGGACGCCGAGGAAGACGGCGAGGCCGGCGAGCGCCACCGCCGTGATGAGGGAGAAGGGTCGATGCGTCATGCATCCACCGTCGTTGGCCGGCGAGGCCCGCTGTCGGGAGACCCCGGAATCGGTGGATAACCGCACATCCCGGGCGCCTGTGAGCACATCCCCGGTTTCGGGCCGTTCAGGGGGACGCGCTAAAGTTCTTCCTGGCGAATTTATCTCGGCGTCGAGCTATTCTCGCGTCGGACCGCCCGGAGAAATCAGCCGGCAGCCACGAGCGCACCGGACCACCAGCGGATTGGATAACCGTGGATCTATACGAGTACCAGGCCAGAGACCTGTTCGAGAAGTACGGGGTCCCGGTGCTTCCGGGAATCGTCGCAGACACCCCGGAGGAGGTGCGAGCAGCGGCCGAGAAGCTGGGCGGCGTGACCGTCGTCAAGGCGCAGGTCAAGACCGGCGGCCGCGGCAAGGCCGGTGGCGTCAAGGTCGCCAAGAACCCCGATGAGGCCGAAGAGGCCGCGAAGGCCATCCTGGGTCTCGACATCAAGGGTCACGTCGTGCGCCGCGTGATGGTCGCCGGCGGCGCCCGCATCGCTCGTGAGTTCTACTTCTCGGTGCTCCTCGACCGGGCCAACCGCTCCTACCTGTCGCTGACCAGCGTCGAGGGCGGCATGGAGATCGAGCAGCTCGCCGTCGAGAAGCCTGAGGCGCTCGCGCGGGTCGAGGTCGACCCCCGCGGCGGCATCGACCACGCCAAGGCCGTCGAGATCGCCCAGGCCGCCGGCTTCCCGGACGAGCTGGTGGAGAAGGTCGCCGACGTCTTCGTGAAGCTCTACGAGGTCTACACCGGCGAGGACGCGACGCTCGTGGAGGTCAACCCGCTCGTCCTCACCGAGGAGGGCGACGTCATCGCCCTCGACGGCAAGGTCAGCCTCGACGAGAACGCCGACTTCCGTCACCCCGACCACGAGGCGCTCGAGGACAAGGACGCGGCCGACCCGCTGGAGGCCAAGGCCAAGGCGGCGAACCTCAACTACGTCAAGCTCGACGGCCAGGTGGGCATCATCGGCAACGGTGCGGGACTGGTCATGTCGACCCTCGACGTCGTCGCCTACGCGGGCGAGAAGCACCAGGGCGTCAAGCCGGCGAACTTCCTCGACATCGGCGGCGGCGCGTCCGCCGAGGTCATGGCCGCGGGCCTGGATGTCATCCTGAACGACCCGCAGGTCAAGAGCGTGTTCGTGAACGTCTTCGGCGGCATCACCGCCTGCGACGCGGTCGCGAACGGCATCGTGAAGGCGCTGGAGATCCTCGGCGACGAGGCCAACAAGCCGCTGGTCGTCCGCCTCGACGGCAACAACGTCGACGAGGGCCGCCGCATCCTGAAGGATGCGAACCACCCGCTGGTGACGCTCGCACTCACCATGGACGAGGGCGCCGACAAGGCCGCCGAGCTGGCCGCGAAGTAAGCGAAGGACGAACGAGAATGTCTATCTTCCTCAACAAGGACTCCAAGGTCATCGTCCAGGGCATCACCGGCGGCGAGGGCACCAAGCACACCGCGCTGATGCTGAAGGCCGGCACCCAGGTCGTCGGCGGCGTCAATGCCCGCAAGGCCGGCACGACCGTCACCCACGGCGATGTCGAGCTGCCCGTCTTCGGAACGGTCGTCGAGGCGATCGAGAAGACCGGCGCCGACGTGTCGATCATCTTCGTGCCGCCGGCGTTCGCGAAGGATGCGATGGTCGAGGCCATCGACGCCGAGATCCCGCTGCTCGTGGTCATCACCGAGGGCATCCCGGTGCAGGACTCCGCCGAGGCGTGGGCCTACGCCAAGGAGAAGGGCAACAAGACCCGGATCATCGGCCCGAACTGCCCCGGCATCATCACGCCCGGCGAGTCGCTGGTCGGCATCACCCCCGCCACGATCACCGGCAAGGGCCCGATCGGACTCGTCTCCAAGTCGGGCACGCTGACCTACCAGATGATGTACGAGCTGCGCGACCTCGGCTTCTCGACCGCGATCGGCATCGGCGGCGACCCGGTGATCGGCACCACCCACATCGACGCGCTCGCCGCGTTCGAGGCCGACCCGGAGACCAAGGCCATCGTCATGATCGGCGAGATCGGCGGCGACGCCGAGGAGCGCGCGGCCGACTTCATCAAGGCGAACGTCACCAAGCCGGTCGTCGGCTACGTCGCGGGCTTCACCGCGCCGGAGGGCAAGACCATGGGCCACGCCGGCGCCATCGTCTCCGGATCCGCCGGCACCGCACAGGCGAAGAAGGAGGCCCTCGAGGCCGCCGGTGTGAAGGTCGGCAAGACGCCGTCCGAGACCGCCGAGCTGCTCCGCGAGGTGTACGCCGCGCTGTAAGGCGACTGCGTCGACACCGGCGCAACGCGCATCCGGAAGGCCGGGACCCCCGTGGTCCCGGCCTTCCCCGCGTCAGGCGAGAGGCCGCGAATACTGCCTGCCCACATCCGCATGCCCGGCGCTACAGTGAGCGCACCGTGACGGCGGAAGGGGGCCCTGATGGCTCGCCCGACGAATACCACCGACCTGCTGCAGCGCATCGCAGCCCTCGAGGAGGAGAACGCGTCCCTGCGTTCGAGGATGACCGAGGAACAGGTGGAGGGAGCGCCCGCCACCGTGGCGTCCACCCCGGTGAAGCACCGGCGCAGCTGGGCGTGGACGCTGCTGGCGACGGTCCTCATCGTGCTCGGCTCCGTCCTGGCGCCGCTCGCGGTCGTGTCCTCGTGGGCGAAGGTCCAGCTGACCGACACCGACACATTCGTGGCGACGTACGCGCCGCTCGCCCACGACCCGGACGTTCAGGCGTTCGTCACCGACCAGACGGTCAAAGCGGTGCAGCAGCACGTCGACGTCGAGCAGATCACCGGTCAGGTGATCGACGGGATCACAGGGCTCGGCACCGGATCCGTCGCGACGAAGGCGCTCGAGTCCCTGAAGGCGCCGCTCGCGCAGGGGATCGTGTCGCTGATGCAGTCGACGGTGCAGCGCTTCGTGGCGTCCGACGCCTTCGCGCAGGTGTGGCAGCAAGCGCTGCGGACCAGTCACGACCAGCTCATCGCGACGATGCAGAACAACCCGAAGGCGGCCGTCACCGTGGGAGCGGACGGCTCCGTCGGCATCCAGCTCGCACCGATCGTCGCGCGGGTGAAACAGCTGCTGGTGGATCAGGGGCTCACCTTCGCCTCGCGCATCCCGACCGTGGACCGCACCATCACCGTGGCGCAGAACTCGTCCATCCCCACCCTGCAGCTGCTCTACGGCCTGTCGATCGCGGCCGGTGCGTGGCTTCCCTGGGTGGCCATCGGGCTGCTGGCCCTCGGCGTCATCGTCGCCCGGCGACGCGCGCTCGCCCTCGTGTGGGCGTCCATCGCCCTCGGGCTGGCGATGGCGTTGACGCTGGGGGCGATCGCCGTCGCGAGGCTCGTGTTCGTCGCCAGCGCATCCCCCTCGCTGGTGCCCTCGGCGCTCGCCCAGACGCTCTATTCGACGGTGACGGATGCGATGATCGCGACCGCCGTCGCCGTCCTGGTGCTCGCCATCGCGGTCGCCCTCGTCGGCTGGTACGCCGGGCCCTTCGGCGTGCCCCGGCGCCTCCGCGGGTTTTTCGGCGACGGCGTCGCCTGGGTGCGCCGCTCGGCCGAGTCGCACGGGATCACCACCGGTCGCGTCGGCGAGTGGATGTACGCGCAGCGGGTCCTGCTCCGCACTGCTGTGGCGGTGATCGCGGCAGCGGTGGTGCTATTCGTCCGGCCGCTGACCCCGTCGCTCATTATCTGGACGCTGGTGCTCGCGGCGCTCGTCGTCGCCATCCTCGAGCTGCTGCAGCGTCCCGTGATCACCGTGCCCGAGACGGCCGACGAGGAGACGCCGGTGGTCACGGTCTCCTGAGCGCCGAAGTGTCGGCGGTGCGCGCGACCGCGCCGCCGGTAGGCTCCGTTCGGTCATGAGTCGCACATCCGTCGCCCTGCTCGCCGCTCTGGAGGCGCTCATCGTGGCCGCCATCGGGCTGGGCATCTGTCTCGTCCCGATCACCATCCTCTGGGCCGCGCAGTACCACCTGGGCGCGGACTTCACGGTGGTGTGGCGCTCGGCAGCGGACATCTGGCTGGTCGGGCACGGCGTGAACCTGACCGTGGCGCTCGACCCGCAGACCGTCGCCCAGCTGGGGCTGCCCGCGGCCGCCGCACCCTTCCAGGTGACCATCGCGCTTCTCGGCTTCGCGGCGCTCACCGCCGGTCTCGGCGTCCGCACCGGCCTGCGCGCCGCGGAGACGGACGAGCGCCTGATCGGGGCGCTGAGTGCGGTGGCGGCCTTCGCGGTGATCTCCACGCTCGTCGTGCTGTCGTCGGGGTCCGCCATCGCGCAGCCCTCGGTCTGGCAGGGGATCGTGCTGCCGCCGTTCGTCTACGCGCTGGGCATCGCCGTGGGCTTCGGCTTCGCCGCGCTGCGCGGACCGGCGCCGGAGGATGGCGAAACCGGCGCGCGCGCCGACGCATCCCCGGGAGCACCGCGCGAGAGGGCGGCCGGCGATTCGTCGTCCGGCGGCGCCGTCCTGTCGGCGCTGCGCACCCGCACGACCACCATCGAAGTGCCCGGTGCGCTCCGTTCCGGAGCACTCGCCGCCCTGCGGGCCGGTTCTGCCGCCACCGCGGTCGTCATCGGCATCGCCGCCCTGCTGCTCGCGCTCCTCATCTTCGGCCACTACGGCACCATCATCAGCCTCTACGAGCAGCTGCAGACCGGCGTCGCCGGAGGCATCGCGCTGACCGTCGGGCAGCTGGCCGTTCTGCCCAACCTGGTCGTATGGACGGCGTCGTGGCTGATCGGGCCCGGATTCGCCATCGGGACCGGCTCGTCGGTCGGCCCGCTCGGCACCGAGCTCGGGCCCGTTCCGGGGCTCCCGCTGCTCGGGGCCATCCCGACCGGCGGGGTGGCGTTCGGCCTGGTGGGGCTCGTCGTCCCGCTGCTGGCCGGCTTCCTCTCGGCCACGCTCCTGCGGTCGCGCGCCGGAGCAGCCGTGGCCGCGTTGCACGACCTGCGCGGGCGCATCCTGACCGCCGTCGGCATCGGCGTCGTCGCGGGTGTGCAGCTCGGGCTGCTGGCATGGTGGTCCTCCGGGTCGTTCGGGCCAGGACGGCTGCACGACGTAGGACCGAACCCGTGGCTGGTCGGAGCGCTCGCCGCCGCCGAGGTGGCGGTCGGCACTGTCGTCGGGCTGGTCATGGGAGCGCGCGACCGGCGCTGACACGGCCCGGGCATCCGGGCCCCGCACTCGCCGCTAGGCTGGGGGAGTGCTCACGATTGTGGTCCTGATCTCCGGCGGTGGCTCCAACCTGCGCGCACTGCTGGAAGCCGCCGGGGACGCCGAGTTCCCCGCGCGCGTGGTCGCCGTCGGAGCCGACCGCGACGCCGACGGCTTCGAGCACGCCGAGCGCTTCGGCATCCCGACCTTCACCGTCCCCTACACCTCGTACCCGAGCCGGGAGGAGTGGGGAGACGCGCTCCTGGAGCAGATCCGGCAGTGGGAGCCGGACCTCACCATCCTGTCGGGCTTCATGCGCCTGGTGCCGCCGCGGGTGGTCGAGGCGCTCTCTCCCAACCTCCTGAACACCCACCCGGCCTACCTGCCCGAGTTTCCGGGGGCGCACGCCGTGCGCGACGCCCTCGCGGCGGGAGTCACGCAGACCGGGGCCAGCCTGATCGTGGTGGACAACGGCGTCGACGCCGGTCCGATCATCAGCCAGGAACGCGTGGAGGTGCTGCCCGGAGACACCGAGGCGGCCCTGCACGAACGGATCAAACCCGTGGAGCGACGGCTGCTCATCGACGCCGTGCTCGACATCGCCAACGGACACATCGACCTCGAGGAGCTTGCCCGAGCATGAGCGGACCCCGCCACGACCCCAGCCTGTACCGCGAGCGGGACGTCGTCCCGATCCGCCGTGCCCTCGTCTCGGTCAGCGACAAGACCGGGCTCCTCGACCTCGCCGCGGCGCTCGCCGGGGCGGGCGTCGAGATCGTCTCCACCGGGTCGACCGCACAGACCATCCGGGATGCCGGGCACCCGGTCACCGACGTCGCCAGCGTGACCGGCTTCCCCGAGTCGCTGGACGGACGGGTCAAGACGCTGCACCCGGCCATCCACTCGGGACTGCTCGCCGACCTCCGCCTCGCCTCGCACGAGGAGCAGCTGAAGGACCTCGGCATCGAGCCGTTCGAGCTCGTGGTCGTCAATCTCTACCCGTTCGTCGAGACGGTCGCCTCCGGCGCGGTCGGCGACGACGTGGTGGAGCAGATCGACATCGGCGGCCCGGCCATGGTCCGCGCGTCGGCCAAGAACCACGCCAACGTGGCCATCGTGGTTTCGCCGTCGGACTACGCGGACGTCATCGCCGCCGTCGCCGCGGGCGGCACCACGTTCGACCAGCGCCGCGAGCTGGCGTCGAAGGCGTTCGCGCACACCGCCGCCTACGACGGTGCGGTCGCCGCGTGGTTCGCGGGCGAGGCGCCGACCACGGACGACTTCCCCGAGCGCTGGGAGGTGCGCGCCGAGCTGAAGCAGACTCTCCGCTACGGCGAAAACTCGCACCAGGCCGCCGCCCTCTACGCGGACCCGACGGGACGCGGCATCGCCCAGGCCACCCAGCTCGGCGGCAAGGAGATGTCGTACAACAACTATGTGGATGCGGACGCGGCACTGCGCAGCGCATACGACTTCGCCGAGCCGGCCGTCGCCATCATCAAGCACGCGAACCCCTGCGGCATCGCCGTCGCCGACGACATCGCCCAGGCGCACCGCAAGGCGCACGAGTGCGACCCGGTGTCCGCCTACGGCGGGGTGATCGCGGCGAACCGCACGGTCACGCTCGCGATGGCGGAGACGGTGAAGGGCATCTTCACGGAGGTCCTGATCGCCCCGGCGTTCGAGCCGGAGGCGCTGGAGCTGCTCCAGACCAAGAAGAACCTGCGCATCCTGCAGCTGCCCGAGGACTACGCGCGGGCGCTGACGGAGTTCCGCCAGATCTCGGGCGGCGTCCTCGTGCAGGACAGCGACCGGTTCACTGAGTTCTCCTCCTCGGGATGGACGCTCGTCGCGGGCGACGAGGCCGACGCCGCCACGCGCGCCGACCTCGAGTTCGCCTGGAAGGCGTGCCGCGCCGTGAAGTCGAACGCCATCCTCCTCGCGCACGACGGCGCCTCCGTCGGCGTGGGCATGGGCCAGGTCAACCGGGTCGACTCCTGCCGGCTCGCCGTCAGCCGCGCCGGCGACCGCGCGGCCGGGTCGGTCGCCGCGTCGGACGCGTTCTTCCCCTTCGCGGACGGCGCCCAGATCCTCATCGACGGCGGCGTGCGCGCGATCGTGCAGCCCGGCGGGAGCATCCGAGACGAAGAGGTCATCGAGGCGGCGAAGGCGGCCGGAGTGACCATGTACTTCACCGGGGAGCGGCACTTCTTCCACTGAGGCACGGACGCCGTTGCTTCCGGCGAGGACGCAGGGGAGAATGGACGGCGGTCCACAAGACCGCCTACCTTTTCACCGCGATCCCACGAGGAGACACCGATGTCCGCCCTGCCCGCACTTCCCCTTCCCGGCGACCTGCCCCACGAGACACTCCACGTGGTGAAGGGCAGGCGAAGCGGACTCACCATCAGCATCGCGGTGCACTCGACCGTCCTCGGCCCGGCCCTCGGCGGCTGCCGCGTGTGGACGTACGACTCCTGGCAGGACGCGGTGGCCGACTCCCTGCGCCTGGCCGAGGGGATGACCCTCAAGAACTCCGCGGCGGGTCTGAACCGCGGAGGCGGCAAGGCGGTCATCTACCTCCCGCGCGGCACGGTGCTGACCCCGACCGAGCGGTACGAGGCGATGCTCGACCTGGGTGACGCCGTCGAGACGCTGGGCGGCAGCTACATGACCGCCGAGGATGTCGGCACGAGCGCGGAGGACATGTCCGTCGTCGCCACCCGCACCGCTCACGTCTGCGGGCTGCCGCCGTCGGAGGGCGGCGTCGGGGAGCCGAGCGACGCGACCGCCGCGGGCGTCTACGCGGGGCTCCTCGCCACGCTGGAGCGCGCCTTCGGGTCGCGCTCGGTGGAAGGCCGCCGGGTCACCGTCCTGGGGCTCGGACACGTCGGGTCGATCATCGCCACGCGCCTCGCCGGCGAGGGCGCCGTGCTGACCGTCACGGACGTGAACCCCGCCAAGCGTGCTCTGGCCGACGCCCTGGGCGCCCAGTGGGTCGAGCCGGAGGAGGCGCACCGCGTGGAGGGCGACCTGTTCGTCCCCGCGGGCGTCGGCGGCGTGCTGACCGACCGGGTGATCGACGAGCTGCGCGTCCGCGCCGTCGTCGGCCCGGCGAACAACCAGCTGGCGCACCGCTCCGGGGCGGAGCGGCTTGCCGCTCGCGGCATCCTCTGGACACCGGACTTCGTGGTCAATGCGGGCGGCGTGATCTTCCTCGACATGATGGGGGAGGCCGGTGTCACCGCCGAGGCGACCCAGGAGCGGGTCGAGCGGATCGGCGACACCATCGCGGAGATCTTCCGCGCGGCGGACGAGCGCGGGATCACCACGCTGCAGGCCGCCGACGAGCTGGCTCTGGCGCGGCTGCGGGAGCCAGCGAACGCATAGCGGCGCTCCGCTAGGTTGGTTCCCATGACGTCTTCCTGGGGCCGCCGGCTCGCCGCATCCATCTCCGCTGCTTTCGCCGTCGCCGCGATCGCGTTCGTCGCCTCGACGTTCGTGATCCTGGTGGCGAGCCAGCTGAACTCCGCGGCGCTCGCCAACACGACGCCGTACGTCGGCTGGCCGACGGTGGTGGCCCTGGTGCTCGGCTTCGCGGCGGCGCTGCTGGGCGCGATGGACCGGCGCTGGATCGCGGTCGTGACGGGCATCGTGCTCGCTCTGGTGAGCACGGCGCTCGGCACGATCATCCTCTTCACGGTGCTGAAGGTGACGCTCTCCGGCGACGCGTGGGCGCAGCTGTTCCAGTCGTTCATCGGCATCAATCTGCCGTTCTGGCTCGCGGTCGCGATCGCCTTCCCGACGGCGGGCTACGCCGTCTTCCACGCCATCGACTCGGGCGAGCGCGCCGAGCGCCGGATCGCGCTGGTCCGCATCCCCGCGGCGAACCTCGCCGACGGCCTGACCACCCACATCGAGCGCGAGCCCGTCGACACCGAGCTGGCCGACAAGCAGTGGGATGCGTACGTGGCGGCTCTCGCCGGCGCCGGCTGGCAGACCGTGGAGGTCGCGAGCGCCGACCGTCTCGCCGACTCCGTGTTCGTCGAGGACACCGCCGTCGTGCTCGGCGACACCGCCGTGATCACGCGCCCGGGCGCCGAGTCCCGCCAGGCAGAGCCCGAGGGCACCGAGGCCGCACTGCGTGCGCAGGGCCTGCGCCTCGAGCGCATCGTCGAGCCCGGCACCCTCGAGGGCGGCGACGTGCTCAAGGTCGGCTCCACGGTCTACGTCGGCCGCGGCGGCCGCACCAACGCCGAAGGCGTCCGTCAGCTGCGGGCCATCGCCTCGCGGCTCGGTTACACCGTCGTCGCGGTGCCGGTCACCAAGGCGCTGCACCTGAAGACCGCCGTCACGGCGCTGCCCGACGGCACGGTCATCGGCTACGAGCCCATCGTGGACGAGCCGCGCATCTTCGAGCGCTTCCTGCCGGTCCCCGAGGCGCACGGCACCGCAGTCGTGGTGCTGGCGGAGGACACGGTGCTGATGTCCTCGTCCGCACCGCAGTCCGTCGCCCTGGTCGAGAGCCTGGGCTACACCGTCATCCAGGTGGACATCTCCGAGTTCGAGAAGCTCGAGGGCTGCGTCACCTGCCTGTCGATCCGGATCCGCTGAGCGCGGCCTCCTCGCGCCTGGCCCGGGGCAGCACGCACCAGGCGGCCGTCAGTGCGGCGACCACCGCGGCGCCCAGCCAGCCGGCGCCGACGCCGCCGAAGGACGCGACGAGGATGAGCACCGAGGTGCCGAGTGCGGTCCCCAGCTGTGCGCCGGTGTTGAGGATGCCGCTGGCGCTTCCGGCCAGCTCCTCCGGCACGCTCGTCCCGATGGTCGTCGCCGCCACCGACGACAGTCCGAGGCCGGCGCCCGCGAGTGCGACACCGGCCAGGATTCCCCACCACGAGCCGACGGTCAGCGTCAGCAGGAGGCAGCCGAGCGCGATCGTCCCGATGCCCACGCCGCTGACGGTGTAGGCGCTGAGACGTCCGAGCAGAGCACGGGTGGAGGTGGACGTCAGGACGACCGCCACGCTGAGGGCCATGAGGGTGAGGCCTGTCGCGACCGGATCGAGGCCGAGGCGTTCCTGCAGGTAGAGCGTGGCGAGCACAGCGGTGGAGCTCGTGGTGGCCGTGTTGACGAACGACAGGGTCGTGCCGTGGCGCAGCCGCCGGGAGCGGAAGGCGTCCGCCGGGATGAGCGGCGATCGCGCCGTGCGGAGCCGCACCGCGAGCAGCACGGCGAGCACCGCGCCGAGCGCGACGGCGACAGCGCCAAGGGCGCGGGTTTCCGCCTGCTCGATCCACGCGGCTCCGGCGATGACCGCCATGACGGCGAGGATGAGAAGGGCCGCGCCGGGCACGTCGAGTGGACGTCGGTCGACGTGTTCGCGTGTGGAGGGCACGGCCACCAGGACGCAGGCGGCGAGACCCACGGCGAGCGGGAGGTTCACCCAGAACACGGCCGGCCAGCCGAACGTCTGGACGAGCAGGCCGCCGACGAGGAAACCGGACGCGCCGGCCGCGGCACCGGTAGCGCTCCAGGCCGCCAGCGCCGCGTGGCGGCGATCCTCGGTGGGCGTCGCCGAGAGGAGCAGACGCAGTGCGGACGGGACGCAGAGGGCGGCGGCAGCGCCCTGGAGCGCACGCGCGATCAGCACGACGGCGAGCCCGGCGCCGCCCCACGCCCCCGCGGTCGCACCGAGAACAGACGCCGCGCCGAACAACCCGATGCCGGTGAGCAGGATCCGCCGGTGGCCGTAACGGTCGCCGAGCCGGGCTCCGAGGATGAGGACGCCGCCGAAGAACATCGCGTACACCGTGGCGAGCGGACCGGCCGCCGAGGGAGACGCGCCCAGCCCCGCGAGGATCGCCGGGATGGCTGTCGTCGCGCTCGTGACCCCGAGCACATCCACGAACTGCACCAGGCAGAGCACGACGACAACTCCTCGACGCATGAGCGTCACGGTACGCGTGGGGTCCGACATCCGATCCGCCGGCCGGACGTGAGAAAAAAATCTTGCGGTCCGGCTCAACCTGGCAATATCCTGTAGGGCTGCCTTGTTGCGGCACACAGGACGCATTCATCGAGGCTGGGAGGACGCCATGACGACGATCGAGACCGCACGAAAGACCACCGTGCCCGGGTCCGTCGCCGCCCTCGTGGCGACCACCCGACCGTCCGGGCGGTAGGTCCCGCCCCAGCCGCGCGCTCGTCGCGCCCGCGTCTTTCACAAGGTCTGCCACCGCCGGCAGCCCTTCGGCGACTCCTCCGCGCTGTCGCCGCCGACTCTCGTCGGACCACTCACAGAAAACGGAACACCCATGTCTGTCGCCCCGGCACAGAAGAAGAACGACTCCCCGCGGAAGAGCACGGCGCGCACCCTGCTGCGCATCCTGCCCTTCGCCAAGTCCGCCGCGCCCCGCATCGTGCTCGGCATGGTCGCCGCGCTGCTCGCCAGCCTGGTCGCCCTGAGCATCCCGCAGGTGCTGCGGTGGCTCGTCGACGGCCCGCTGTCGGACGGCGACCCGGCTGCCGTGTGGCCTGCCGCGCTGCTCGTCGTCGGCCTGGGCGCCGCCGAGGCCGTCTTCATCTCCCTCCGCCGCTGGTTCGTGCTCACCCCGGGAACCCACGTGGAGGCCCGGATGCGCAACGCGCTGTACGAGCAGCTGCAAGACCTCCCGGTCGCCTTCCACGACCGCTGGCCGAGCGGGCAGCTGCTGTCGCGTGCCGTCAGCGACCTGAGCATGATCCGCCGCTGGCTGTCGTTCGGCATCGTGCTGCTGGTGGTCAACGTGGTCACGATCATCGTCGGCTTCGCCATCCTGATCGGCTGGAACTGGCTGCTCGGGCTGATCTTCCTGGTCTGCTCCGTGCCGCTCTGGATCTACGGCTTCGTCTTCGAGAAGAAGTACTCGATCGTGGCGCGCCGCAGCCAGGACCAGGCGGGCGACCTGGCGACGGCGGTCGAGGAGTCGGTGCACGGCATCCGCGTGCTCAAGGCGTTCGGCCGCGGCAAGCACGCCCTGAAGAGCTTCGAGTCGCAGGCAGAGCAGTTGCGCGGCACCGAGATCGAGAAGGCGAAGGCGATCGCCGGCATCTGGCTGTGGCTGCTGCTGGTCCCCGACGTCGCATTCGCGATCTGCCTGGTGGTCGGCGTCTGGCTGTCGGCGCAGGGCCAGCTCTCCGTCGGTGAGCTCGTAGCGTTCTTCGCGACCGCCACGGTGCTCCGGTTCCCGGTCGAGTCGATCGGCTTCCTGCTGTCGATGACCTTCGACACCCGCACGGCCGCCGACCGCTTCTTCGAGGTGATGGACGAGGTCAACACGATCACGGACCCCGCCACGCCTGCGAAGATCACCGACCCGCGCGGTGAGCTGGTGTTCGACGACGTGCACTTCCGCTACCAGGACTCGCCCGAGCGCTTCCCGGATCTGCTCGACGGCATCCGCCTGACCGTCCGTCCCGGCGAGACGATGGCGCTGGTCGGCCTGACCGGCTCCGGCAAGTCGACGCTCACCGCCCTGACCACCCGCCTGTACGACGTGACCGGCGGCGCGGTGAAGGTGGACGGCGTGGATGTGCGCGACCTCACCCGCTACGACCTGCGGAAGGCGATCGCCATGGCGTTCGAGGACGCGACGCTGTTCTCGGCCTCCGTGCGCGACAACGTCCTGCTCGGCCGCGACGACCTCGACCCGGCTTCGGGCGAGGCGGAGCGCGTGCTGACGGAGGCGCTGGAAGTCGCCCAGGCCGGCTTCGTCTACGACCTGCCGGAGGGCGTCGAGACGAAGGTCGGCGAGGAGGGGCTCAGCCTCTCCGGCGGTCAGCGCCAGCGGCTCGCGCTGGCCCGTGCGGTCGCGGCGAACCCGAGCATCCTGGTGCTCGACGACCCGCTGTCCGCGCTCGACGTCGACACCGAGGCGCTGGTCGAGGCCGCGCTCCGCCGCGTCCTCGCCTCCACCACGGCCCTGATCGTCGCGCACCGCCCCTCCACGGTGATGCTCGCCGACCGGGTGGCCCTGCTGGAGGACGGTCGCGTCACGGCGGTCGGCACCCATCACGAACTGCTCGCGAGCAGCGAGCACTACCGATTCGTCATCTCCAGCCTGGAGGACGACGAGAACGAAGAGATCCTCGAGGAGGTGAACCTGTGAGCACGACGACTGTCCTCGGTGTCGAGGGCGAGGAGCGCAACGACCTGAACGCGGCGGAGAGCCGCCAGGTCCGGCGCCGCTCGCTCCGGCTGCTCGGTTCGCTGCTGCACCCGATGCGGATGCGGCTGGTCTTGACCGCGATCGTGGTCGTGGTGAGCACGGCCGCGCAGGTCGCGGGGCCCGCGATCATCGCGTACGGCATCGACAACGGCCTGCCGGCGCTGCTGAAGCAGGACTGGTTCCCGCTGGCCGCCGCCGGCGTCGCCTACCTGATCACCGGCGTGATCGGCGCGGTGCTGATCGCCTGGTACACGGTGCTGAGCGCGCGGATCAGCCAGGCCATCCTGATCGACCTGCGCAAGCGGGTGTTCCTGCACACGCAGAAGCTCTCGCTGGAGTTCCACGAGTCGTACACGTCCGGCCGGATCATCTCGCGCCAGACCAGCGACCTCGACTCCATCCGCGAACTGCTCGACTCCGGCATCAACCAGCTCGTGCAGGGCGTCCTGTACATGCTGTTCATCGCCATCGCGCTGTTCACCCTCGACTGGCAGAGCGGACTCGTGCTGCTCGCGTCGCTGGTGCCGCTGTACCTGCTGACCCGGTGGTTCCAGAAGCGCTCGCAGGTGCTGTTCCGCGTCTCGCGGGTGGCGTCGGCGAAGCTGATCGTGCACTTCGTGGAGACGATGACGGGCATCCGCGCCGTCAAGGCGTTCCGCAAGGAGAAGCGCAACGAGAAGGAGTTCGGCGGGCTGGTCGAGGAGTACCGCGACGTCAACGCGCGCGTCATCCAGCTGTTCGGGATCTTTGACCCCGGGCTCGTGATGATCGGCAACGTGACGGTCGGCGTCGTGCTGCTCGTCGGCGGCTTCCGGGTGGCCGACGGCCAGCTGGCCATCGGCGTCCTGCTCGCGGTGCTGCTGTACACGCGCCGGTTCTTCGACCCGATGGAGGAGATGGCGATGTTCTACAACTCCTACCAGTCGGCCGCCGCGGCGCTGGAGAAGATCTCCGGCGTCCTGGAGGAGGAGCCGAGCGTGCCGGACCCGGTCAAGCCGGTCGACCTCTGGTCGGCGCAGGGCCACGTGCGCTTCGACGACGTGACCTTCGCCTACAAGAAGGACCGCGTCATCCTGCCGGAGTTCACGCTCGACATCCCGGCCGGGCAGACCGTCGCCCTCGTCGGCTCCACCGGTGCGGGCAAGTCCACGCTGGCCAAGCTGATCTCGCGGTTCTACGACCCGAGCTCCGGCGCGGTCACCATCGACGGCGTCGATCTGCGCGATCTGCACCCGAAGGACCTCCGCCGCGCGATCGTCATGGTCACGCAGGAGGCGTACCTGTTCAGCGGCTCGGTCGCCGACAACATCGCGCTCGGCAAGCCGGACGCGACGCGTGAGGAGATCGTGCGGGCGGCGCAGGCCGTCGGAGCCCACGAGTTCGTCGCGGGCCTCCCGAACGGGTACGACACCGACGTGAACAAGCGCGGCGGCCGCGTCTCGGCGGGTCAGCGTCAGCTGATCTCGTTCGCGCGGGCGTTCCTCGCAGACCCGGCGGTCCTCATCCTGGACGAGGCCACCAGCTCGCTGGACATCCCCAGCGAGCGGCTGGTCCAGGAGGCGCTGCAGACCCTGCTCGCGGACCGGACGGCCGTGATCATCGCGCACCGTCTGTCCACGGTGGCGATCGCCGACCGAGTGCTCGTCATGGAGCACGGCCGCGTTGTCGAGGACGGAACGCCGGACGACCTGATCGCCGGCACCGGGCGGTTCGCCCAGCTGCACGCCGCCTGGCGCGACTCGCTGGTCTGACCGGCGGCGCTCGCCGGCACACGCGAACGGCGGGGACCACGGGAGGTCATCCCGGGGTCCCCGCCGTCGTGTGGTCAGTCTGTCTCGCGCTGCTGCGCGAGGAGGAGGTCGCGCGCTTCCGTCTGGCGTCTCGTCATGGCGTCGTACTCCTCGGACAGCTCGGCGATCATCCGCCCGACGGCGTGCACCTTCTGGTCCGTGTCGTCGCTGAGGCGCTGGAGTTCGGCACGGAAGGCGGGGTCGTCGGCGACGCCGTGATGCGCGGCCAGCTGGAAGAAGCTCTCCTGCACCCGGTGGACCTGTGAGCGGTACTGGGCGATGGCCGTCTCCGCGAGGTCGATCCGGCGCCGTGCGGTCTCGTTCTCGTGCTGGTGCTGCTCGTCCAGCCGGCGAAGGCGTGCGTCATTCACCATGCGATGCTGTTCACTCCGCGCGTGTAGTCCTTGGCTGACCGGAGATCGCGGATGCCCGACTGGACCGTGTCTGCCACGGCGCCGGCGAGCGCGGTGTTGCTCAGGTCCGCCGTCGCCAGCGCGGCGTCGATCGTCGCGGCGGCCGGGAGCAGGGTGGCCGACTCGCTGACCTTCACGGCGGCCATGTTCGCCCGGACGAGTGACGGCAGCAGGCTGTGCAGCAGCCCGACCGCCGCCCCGTGCACCTGAGCCTCGATCCAATCCTGGACGCCCTCCGCGCCCGTCTGCACATCGCGTTCGAGCCGGTCCTTCAACTCCCGGAGGAACGAGCCCGGGTCTGTGCCGCCGAAGGGAGTCATGTCGCCTTCCCCGTCTCTACTCGGTTGCGAGAGCAAGTGCCCACTGGGCGTCCTGCTCGATCGTGTGCCGCACGGAGCGGGTGATTCCGTCGGAGATGTCCGCGACCCGGGCGATGTGGGAACTGACGAGCCGGTCGACGTGGCGGACGGCGTCCTCGTCGATGTTCTGGTGCACGTGCAGCCGGTGCACGTCGGTACAGGTGGCGATGTCCTGTGCGGTGATGCAGGGGAGCAGGGCGGCGGCGTTCTGGGCGGTGCGCAGCCCGTCCTCCATGCGGGGGATGAGCCGGCTGTTCGCCGCCTTGATGTCCATGAGCGATGTGGTGGTGCCGCCGATGCTGGCGGCGAGCGCCAGAGCGGACACCGAGTTCACCGTCACGATGAGCGAGGAGGAGGCGGAGCCGAGCGCCTCCATGGCGGCCGGATTGCGCAAGCCGGCGACCAGGCCGGTGAACGCGGGACCGAGCGCTTGCGCGACGCCGGGCGCGTAGCGATGGAGCGCGTTCGCGACGATCGCGTCGAGGCGTCGCCCCTTCGCACCAGCACCCGCGATGGACCCGTCGGGGCCGACCCGGAAGCCCTCGCGCCTGCCGATGTTGTGATAGTCGAGCGGCGGCCGCCCGGGCTTGTCGGAGACGTAGACCGCTGCGCCGGTCCGGTCGGCGTAGAGGTTGCCGACGACATCCCACTCGTTGACGTAGTTCGTGAGCCGATTCCGGCCCGCTGCGATGTCATTCCGCACCCGCTCCTTCGCTGCGGGCGAGAGCCACTCCCAGGGATCGGGTCCGTTGAAGGCCGTCGCGGACCAGCCGTTCTCGGCGGCGACCAGGAGGGCGAGGAACGCACCCAGCGAGTGCCCGTTCGTCGTGATGGTCGCGCCGGGATGCGACTGTCGAATCCTCTCTGCGAACAGCTTCGCGTCGAGCACCTGCGTGCCGGCGCCCTGGTGGTCGCCGACGACCGACTGCGCGTCGGCGAGCACGTCCGCCCGGTGGTCGGGGTTGGTGCCGGCGTACGACACGACGATGTCGGAGCTGTCGACCCGGCCGTTCACGACCGGTGCGACCGCCATGGCCTGGAAGCCGTTCGCCGCGTTGTTCTCGGTGGCGAGGACCTCGTAGAGCTCGGTGTGGTCGCCCGTGCCGGCGGTGAAGCGCGTGCCGGAAGCCAGGGGCGGGTCCTGTCTTAACGGATCCACCGAGTATGCCGAGTTGGCGATGTCCAGGTATTGCTCGTCGGTCGTCATGGCACCACCTCGGACGTCCCGTCGCTGTAGATGAGAGTGAGAGGTGCCGGAGTGGAGCCGATCGGCGATGCCTGTGGCATGGCCCCCGTGATGAATGCGGCGGACAGATCGGGGCTGATGATGACTTGATATGCCGTGCCCTCGACGGTCGCGATGGCGTTCACCCTCCAGGACGCGCCGAACCCCGCGTAGTCGCCTTCCCGCGTGAAGCGGATGGCCTCCACGTTCGGCCATTCGCTGCGGAAGCGCAGTGCTGACTCGCGCTGCAGCTTCAGGTTGCTCGTCTGCGCCGTCTGGTGATCCATCCCGCCGTTCCCCCACATCGCACATGCTGTCGAAAGCGTGACGAGCACAGCACTCAGCACGATCACGCCGGTCGCCCGTGCGATGCGCCTGGCCATCCCCACCCCCTCTTCGAAGTCGTCACTTGTCATGACGCGGCAGCCGGCACATCGTGACGCGTCACCGCCATAACGAATAACGGCGGGGACCACAGGGAAGCCGTCCCGTGGTCCCCGCCGCCTGCGTCCGGTCGGCGAGGGGTTGGTTCAGCCGGCCGACGTCCAGGTCGATCGCGCCCTGGCGGGGCGGGGGATGCGGTGGCGGGCGCGGAGGACGACCACCTCGGCGCCCGCGTCGATCAGGGCGCTGGCGGTCGCCGGGTCGGCATACCGCTCGGCTGTGCCGGTCACGAGGGTGATGGCGTCCGCCGCGACGCCGCGGCCCGCCGAGGCGAGCACCGTGATCTGCGAGGTCGCCGGGGCGACGAGCGAGCGGATGCTGCGCCCGAGCGCGGCGAGCCGATGCGGGTGCGCGGTGGGCAGACCGTCGAGGGCCGGGCCGAGGTCGAGGATTCCCAGCCTGCGGCCGGTCGAGCGCGCGATGCGTGCGCGCGCGGCCATGGCCGCGTCCACCGCGTCGAGCAGGTGGGCGCTCGACGCGTCTCCGGGCAGCCGCAGCGAGAGCCCAGCGACCGGCACACCGAGCGCGTGGGCCCGGCTCTCCGCCTCATCCACGAGCAGCGGGTGCAGCCGGAGGAGCACAGCGACCCCGGCGGGCGCGCCGGCGAAGTCGTCGAGATCGCGGGCGTCGTCGATGACGAAGAGCCGGACACCGGCCTCCCAGGCATCGCGCCGTCGGGATCCGCGCGCCCACCGGTCCGCGTGGAGCACCCGGGCCGGGTCGACGCCGGTGCGCTGCAGCACGGGCAGGGCCGACTCGTGGGGCGCGACGAAGCCGGCACCGTCGGCGGCGAGGGAGGCGAGCAGCGCGGGATGCGCCAGAGCGCACGCGTCGAAGCGCACGTCCATCCAGGGCAGGGCCGCCCGCAACTCGCGGAAACGCTGCGCCACGCGCGGCAGGTCGATGACGACGACGGGCTGCGGCCGCGGGGCGTCGCGCCGGCCGTCGCGCCGGCCGTCGCGCCGGGCGTCGCGGCGGGGGAGGGCGGGGTCCATCGCGACCGCCCCGGCGGTCACCCGGGTGCGGGTGGCGCCGTTCGGGCGGGCGGTTCGGGTCGCGATGGACATCGCCGTCTCCTCGGTGGTTCTCGGCCCGGTTCGCCCGGGTCGGCGTCCTCCGCGTTCGGGTCGCTGAGGTTGTCTCATATGTTCGTCCTGCCGGGGATGCCCCGCATCCGGGGGGTCACCTCATTCCGAATGCGTGGAAGCACGGATGATCGAGGGGGTCCGCGCGGTGATGATGGGGACATGGGCCCCCGCGTAGTGATCGTCGACGACCACGAGCGGTTCCGCACACAGGTGGCGGAGCTGCTCCGTCTGGAGCGGTTCACCGTGGTCGGCGACAGTGCGACGGCGGCGGGGGGCATCGAGCTGAGCCGCCGGCTGGCGCCCGACCTCGTGCTGCTCGACGTGGGCCTTCCCGACGCGAGCGGGTTCGACATCGTGGCGACGATGCACGCGACCGGGGCGGTGGTCGTGCTCACCTCCAGCCGGACGGCGACCGACTACGGACGACGGGTCGCCGACAGCGGCGCGGAGGGGTTCATCAACAAGGAGGAACTGACCGGTGAGGCGATCCGCAGCCTGCTAAGGTAAGCGCGTGAGCGGGGGACAGACAGATAGTTCTCGCGCGCTCAGGGTGGCGGTCGCCGACGACGCAGTGCTGCTGCGCGAGGGCATCGGGCAGATCCTGCGCGCCGGCGGGATGGACGTGGTCGCGTCCGTCGACACCGCCGAGGAGCTCCTGGACGCCGTCCGCGCCGACGGGGACGTCGACGCCATCGTGCTCGACATCAAGATGCCGCCGACGCACACCGACGAGGGCCTCCGCGCGCTGGAACGCCTCCGCGCGGACGGCTCGCGCGCCGGCATCCTGCTGCTCTCCATGTACACGACCGCCACGTACGCGATCCGGGCCATGAGCGCCGGCAGCGGCACGGGCTACCTCCTGAAGGACCGGGTGGCGGATGCGGACACGCTGGTCACCGCGGTGCGCACGGTCGCGCGCGGCGGCTCGGTGGTCGACCCCGAGGTGGTGCAGCTGCTGGTGAACGCGCGCTCCTCCGAAGCGGCGGTCGAGGCGCTGTCGTCGCGTGAGCGCGACGTGCTGCGGCTCATGGCGGAGGGCAAGTCCAACGTCGGCATCGCCGGCGACCTGCACCTCAGCCTCCGCACGGTCGAGTCGCACATCGGCCACATCATGGCCAAGCTGGGCGTGGAGGACTCCGCGGAAGGGCACCGGCGTGTCTTAGCGGTGCTGCGCTTCCTCGGCCGGGACGTCTGACCCGTGGTCGCCGCGCGCGAGGACCTGGGCGCCGTCGAGACGCTGCGGCCCGGGAGCGCGCGCCCGCACGCACTGCGGCTGGCGCTGCGCGCGCTCGCCGTGACCGTGGCCGTCGCCTCCAACGTGCTGGCCCAGGTGGTCAGCGCGATGACGAACGACTACGGTCCGCGGCCCTCGGGAGCGGGCTGGGCCATCGTCTTCGTCACCGTCGCCCTCGACTACGTCGTCTGCGCCGTCGTCGCCTGGCGCCTCGTGCGCAGCTGGGTCCCCGGCTGGCTGATGGTCCTCGCCGCCGTGTTCTGGTCGGCCGGCGCCTGGTACCCGCTGGTGCGGCAGTGGGGATGGGTCTGGCCGTGGGTGGCGGGCGTCACCGATCTGTGGGCGGTGCTGGTCGGCATCCTGGTGCTCTGCTACCCGACCGGCCGGCTCCGGGCCCGGTTCGACCGCGTCGTGGTGCTCGTGGTGACGATCGCGTTCGCCATCCGCCTCGGCGGCATCCTGCTGTTCTCGTCGCCCGAGCCGTCCGAGTGCGGCTGCGCGCCCAACGCCTACGCGGTGCTGCCCAGCGACGCAGCGGATTACTGGCTCGGCCTCGGCTGGCGCTTCGTCGGGCTCGCCCTGATGCTCACCGTGGCGGCCCGGCTGATCGCCCGGTGGTTCACCAGCTCCCTCCCCGCACGCCGCGTGGCGTTCGTGATGCCGCTGGCCATCCTGCTGTGGTGCTACGGCACCGTCCAGGACTCGCTGAGCTTCGCACTCGGCTGGAACGGCGGCTGGCTGCAGTTCATCCCGCCGGTCGCGATCGCGCTCATCCCTCCCGCCTTCGTCGGTGGGGTCCTCTACGCCCGCGGTCTGCGCTCCCGGGTCGCCGACCTGGTGATCGTCGCCCGCGACAAGGTCGACCGCGCGCTCTGGGAGTCGAGTCTGGCCCGCACCCTGCACGACAGCTCCCTACGGGTGTTCTGGTGGGATGAGCCGCTGCAGCGCTACCAGACGAGTGACGGCCGTCCCACGCCGGAGGCCGGACCGGCCGCCCGGCCCGGAAGGTCGACGCTCGCCATCGACTCCGACCAGGGGCCGATCGCCCTCATCGAGCACGATGTCGCGCTGACGCAGGACGACCGGCTGCTCGACGCGGTCTCCTCCGCGCTGCTGCTCTCCGTCGACAACGACCGCCTGCGCGCCCGGCTGGAGCGCACCATCCAGGAGCTCCGCGAGTCGCGGCTGCGCATCGTCGAGGAGGGCTACCTGGCCCGCCGGCAACTGGAGCGCGACCTGCACGACGGCAGCCAGCAGCAGCTCGTCTCCCTCGCGATCAGCCTGCGCATCGCGACGTCGAAGGCGGAGGCCCATGGCGACGAGGAACTCGCCGGCGACCTGCAGCGCTCGTCCGAGCAGCTGGCGGATGCGCTGCGCGAGCTGCGCGAGCTGGCCCGCGGCATCCACCCGACCGTGCTCAGCGACGGCGACCTGCGCTCGGCGCTGGAGGAGCTCGGGATGCGCAGCCACCTGCCCGTGGAGGTACGGGTCGACCTCGACGAACGGCTGCCCGAGGTGGTCGAGGAGACCATCTACTACTGCGTCTCCGAGTGCCTGGCGAACGCCGCGAAGCATTCGCGCGCGCGCAACTGTTCCGTGGCGGTGAGTCGCGCGGATGCGACGGTCACGGTCGTCGTGAAGGACGACGGCCAGGGCGGCGCCCGGATCGAGCCGGGCGGCGGGCTCGAGGGCATCCGGGACCGGGTGGAGGCCGTCTCCGGCCGTGCGGACGTGCGCTCGGTCGAGGGGCTCGGCACGATCATCGAGCTGACCATTCCGGTGCACGCGTAGCCGGCGGCCGGCGGGCGGCTACTTCGCGGCCGGGGCCTTCGCGGCGTAGACCTGGTCGCCGATCGCGAAGCCGGACCAGCCGCCGCCGCAGTCACCGGCCTTCGCGGGCAGCCCGTCGACCGGCCACCAGCTGTCCTGGATGGTCGGCTTCGGCATCGGCACCTCCTTGGCGCACGTCCCCGGCGCCACGTGGGCCTTCGAGGAGTACGTCATGATCGCCGAGCCGTCCTGCGTGTCGTAGTCGACGCGGATGATCGTGGCGTCGTCGGGCACGAACGTCGGAGAGCCGAAAGTGGAGGTCTTCGCGGCCTTCATGTCCTTCGCCGTGTCGAAGATCTCCGACTCGACGTGCGGCGAGAACGCGGTCAGCACGGAGCATCCGGACAGGGCCAGGGCGAGGGCGGACATCGTCGCGATGACTCCGGCGGTACGGATGCGGGGCACGGCAGCTCCAGGTGACAGAAGGACAGGGTTCCGACAACGAGTGAACACTACGGAACTGAGCGAATCATCGGTCGGAGGGATGATCCCGCGCGGCGTCGAAGCGGGCCGCCCGTAAATCTACCCGGTACGCGACCGTTCCGCCGCCGAGGAGCGGCGTGCCCTCGGCCCGGTAGTGCTGCAGCGCGATGTGCTCGTGGTTCGCCGGTGGATGCCCGCCGGCCCGGACCACGCGCCACCACGGAACATCGGAGCCGTAATAGGCCATGATCTGGCCGACCATCCGGGCGGCACGGGAGCCGAGCGTCGCCGCGACGTCGCCGTAGGTCATCACGCGGCCGGGCGGGATCGAGTCCACGACGTCGAGGACGCGCTCCACGAAGGATCCGGCGGCGTCGCCGTCCCCGGGCTCCGCGTCAGAGGTCGAGGGCACCGATCGTCTCGCCGTACTGCGTCTCGCCGACCGGCTGGAAACCGCTCCGCAGGAAGAACTGCTCCGGACCGAGCTCGCCCGACTCCCAGATGACGTAGAGGCGCTGGTGCCCGCGAGCGCGGGCCTCGTCGGCGAGGGCGCGCACGGCGAAGGTGCCGATGCCGCGGCCCTGGTCGTCCGCGTCGACGTTGATGCGCCAGAGGATCGCCTTGAACTCCTCGTGCTCGGCGTTCGGGTCGAAGCTGCCCATGATGAACGCGACCACGTCGTCGCCGTCGAGCACCACGCGCTGCCACGAGGTGTTGGGGTCGGGGATGGCTGCCGCCGCCGAGTAGGAGACCGGAGCGACGAACTGCTCCTGGCCCGGCTTCAGTGTCAGCGCGTTGGCCGCCACGACAGTCCGCGCGCTCAACTCTTCCAGTCTCAACTCAGCCATGACGAAAGCGTATCCTGCGTGCCCGATCGGGGCATAGCTCCCTCCCAGCCGACCATCCGCCGAGAGAAAGTGTCTCGATGTCAAGATAGTTCTCCGGCTCAGGTAAGCTGTCGTCGGCTCAAACGGCACAGACTCAGGAGAACCATGGACAAGATCAAGGTTGACGGGACCGTCGTCGAACTCGACGGCGACGAGATGACACGCATCATCTGGAAGGCCATCAAAGACTCGCTCATCCACCCGTACCTCGACGTGAACCTCGAGTACTACGACCTCGGCATCCAGAAGCGCGACGAGACCGACGACCAGATCACGATCGACGCGGCCCACGCCATCCAGAAGCACGGCGTCGGCGTCAAGTGCGCCACCATCACGCCGGACGAGGCGCGCGTCGAGGAGTTCGGCCTGAAGAAGATGTGGAAGAGCCCGAACGGCACGATCCGCAACATCCTCGGCGGTGTGGTGTTCCGCGAGCCGATCATCATCTCCAACATCCCGCGGCTCGTCCCCGGCTGGAACAAGCCGATCGTCATCGGCCGTCACGCCTTCGGCGACCAGTACCGCGCCACCGACTTCACCTTCGACGGCCCGGGCACCCTCAGCATCAGCTTCCAGCCGAACGACGGCGGCGAGGCGCAGAGCTTCGAGGTCTACCAGGCCCCGGGCGCGGGTGTCGCGCTGGCGATGTACAACCAGGACGAGTCCATCCGCGACTTCGCCCGTGCGTCGTTCAACTACGGCCTCGACCGCCAGTACCCGGTCTACCTCTCGACCAAGAACACCATCCTGAAGGCCTACGACGGCCGCTTCAAGGACCTCTTCCAGGAGGTCTTCGACACGGAGTACAAGGAGAAGTTCGACGCGGCCGGCCTCACCTACGAGCACCGCCTCATCGACGACATGGTCGCCTCCAGCCTCAAGTGGGAGGGCGGCTACGTCTGGGCCTGCAAGAACTACGACGGCGACGTGCAGTCCGACACCGTCGCGCAGGGCTTCGGCTCGCTTGGCCTCATGACCTCCGTGCTGACCACGCCGGACGGCTCGGTCGTCGAGGCGGAGGCCGCGCACGGCACCGTGACGCGCCACTACCGCCAGTACCAGCAGGGCAAGCCGACCTCGACGAACCCGATCGCCTCGATCTTCGCCTGGACGCGCGGCCTCGCGCACCGCGGCAAGCTCGACGGTAACCAGGACCTCATCGACTTCACCCACACCCTCGAGGACGTCGTGGTGAAGACGGTCGAGCAGGGCAAGATGACGAAGGACCTCGCGCTCCTCGTCGGCCCGGAGCAGAAGTTCCTCACCACCGAGGAGTTCCTGGACGCGATCAGCGAGAACCTGAAGGCGCGCCTGGGCTGACCCCCGCCTGACGCATTCGTGCCGAATGTCGGCTCCCGCGCCGCGGGAAGCGACATTTGGCACGAATCGTTAACGGGGGTCAGCGCGCGGTCCAGCCCCCGTCGATCGCGAGTGTCTGGCCCGTGATGAGGGATGCGGAGGGCGACGCCAGGAAGGCGACCGCGCCCGAGACCTCCCGCGGCTGCCCGATGCGGTGCAGCGCGGCGATGCGGTCGACGGTGTCGGCGCGGAACGCGTCGTCCGAGAGGGCCTCCGCGGTGCCGTCGGTCTCGATGAACGTGGGAGCGACGGCGTTCACGCGGATGCCGTACTCGCCCCACTCGACGGCCAGGCAGCGGGTCAGGTGCACGACGGCCGCCTTCGCCGCGCAGTAGGACGCCTCGCCCGGCAGCGCGACGAGTCCCGCCTGCGAGGCGACGTTCACGATCGCGCCGCCGCCGTTCGCCCGCATGCTCTTCGCCACATGCTGCGACACGAAGAAGGTCGAGCGCGTGTTGAGCTGCCAGACGTGGTCGAAATCCTCCTCGGTCACCTCGAGCGCGGGGGAGTCGATGCCGCCGCCCGCGTTGTTGACCAGGATGTCGATCGGACCGAGCTCCGCGGTGACCGCGTCGATGGCGGCGCGGCACGCGGCCAGGTCGAGCACGTCCATCCTGATGGCCGTCGCCGTCACGCCGAAGGCCTGCAGCTCGGCCACGAGGTCCGCCGCCCCCTCGGGATCCCGGACCCCGAGGATGACGTCGGCCCCCTGGCCGGCGAGCTCGAGCGCGATCTCCCGTCCCAGCCCGCGGCTGGCGGCGGTGACCAGGGCGCGGGATCCGGTGAGCGAGAATGGTGTGCGGGGCGCCGGGACGGCGGTGGATGCGTCGGTCATGCTCGGAGCCTATTCCGCCGCTCATGTAACGACTTCGTTTCGTCTCTTGCAATTCATTTGTTCGTAAGCTTTACTAACAAACATGACGACGACGGAGGTGCAGGGAAGCACCGGCGGGCTGGGCCCGGGGCGGGTGCTCCGGCCGCGCGCCAAGGTGCTCCCGGAGCACGCCCGCAGTCACAACCGGTCGCTCGTGCTCCAGACGCTCTACCGTTCGGGGGAGCGCAGCCGGGCCGACCTCGCCCGGGACACGGGACTCACCCGCGTCACGGTCTCCGATCTCGTCGCCGAGCTGCTCGCCGAGGGGCTCGTCATCGAGCTGGGCCAGCGCGAGTCCGCCCGCCCGGGGAAGCCGGCCGTCCTGCTCGACATCAACCGCAGCGCCCACCAGATCGTCGGCGTCGACCTCAGCGACCACGACCGGTTCCGCGGCGCGGTCATGGACCTCGACGGCGCCATCATCGCCTCCGCCGAGGTCATGCTCGCGGACGACGGCGGCGTCCCCGCGACCGGCGAGGCCGCGCTCGCCAAGGTCGACGAGCTGGTCGACCGGCTCGTCGCATCCTCCACTGCTCCCATCCTCGGCGTCGGCGTCGGCTCGCCCGGCGTCGTGGACCTCGCCGGCACCATCCTCACCGCCCCCAACCTCGGCTGGAGCGACCTCGCCCTGCAGCGGCACCTCGCCGCACGTACCGGCCTCGCCGTGGTCGTCGCGAACGACGCCAACGCGGCGGCCCTCGCCGAGCACACCTACGGGGGAGCGGCGGGCGACATGATGCTCATCCGCGTCGGGCACGGCATCGGCGCCGGGCTCCTGGTCGCCGGCGCGCTGGTGTACGGCAGCCACTTCGCCGCGGGGGAGATCGGCCAGGTCATGGTCGGCACCGACCTCGGGCTCGACACCACGTACAACCGCGACCAGGTGCTCGAGCACTGGCTCAGCGTCCCGCAGCTGCAGCGCGGCCTGCGTGCCGCCGCGGAGGCGGGGATGGATGCGACGCCCATCCTGCGCGAAGCCGGTCAGCGCCTCGGCATCGCGCTCGCACCCGTCGTGGGCGCCCTCAACCTGTCGGAGATCGTGCTCAGCGGCCCGACCGAACTGCTCGACGGCCCCCTCGCGGAGGCGACCGTCCACACGCTCCGGAACCGGACGATGGCGGAGAACCACGCCGACCTGTCCCTCCGGATGACCACGCAGGGGCAGGACATCGTCCTGCGCGGCGCGGCCGTTCTCGTCCTCTCCGGACGACTCGGGGTCTCGTGACACAGCATGCCCCTTGACCACCTCGAACACCGTTCACCTCGAAAGTCCCACACAACCAAAGCCCCACCCCTACGAAAGGACAGTGCTATGAAGAGAAAGCTCGTCGGCCTCGCCGCAGTGGCCACAGCTTCCGCTCTCGTGCTCGCCGGATGCGCGTCGGGAGGCTCCACCGGAGCCAGCACCGACGGCAAGGGCAAGACGGTCACCCTCTGGCTCGTCGGCTCGGACACCCCGGACGCCCTCCGCAACTACCTCAAGACGGAGTTCGCCAAGGAGACCGGTGCGACCCTGAAGATCGAGCAGCAGGACTGGGGAGACATCGTCACCAAGCTCACCACCGCGCTCCCGGACGCCAACAACACCCCGGACGTCACCGAGATGGGCAACACGCAGTCCCCGACGTTCACCAACGTCGGCGCGTTCCTCGACATCTCCGACATGTACAAGGACCTCGGCGGGAGCGACCTGCTCCAGTCGTTCGTCGAGGCGGGCAAGGTCGACGGCAAGAACTACACGCTGCCGTACTACTTCGGCTCGCGCTACATGTTCTACCGCAAGGACGTCTACCAGGCGGCCGGCGTCAGCGTCCCGACCACCCTCGACCAGTTCAACAGTTCCGTGGCCGACATCACGGCCAAGAACCCGAAGAACATCGACAACTTCTCCGGCTTCTTCCTCGGCGGCCAGGACTGGCGCGACGGCATCTCGTGGATCTTCGCCAACGGCGGGGACATCGCGAAGAAGGACGGCGACAAGTGGAAGGCGACCCTCGAGTCGCCCGAGTCGCTGAAGGGCCTGCAGCAGCTCCAGGATCTGTACAAGAACGCATCCAAGGCGCCGAACGACGCCAAGGACTCGAACCAGTACATCTACCTGAACGACACCGACCAGACGGTCGACGCGAACGGCACCAAGACCGGTGACACCTCGCTCGCCGCCGCGACGATCATGGCCCCGGGATGGGCGCACTGGTCGATCGGCGACCTGTCGGAGAAGGACGGCAAGCCGGTCCGCACCTGGAACGACGCCACCTTCGGCACCTACGTGCTTCCGGGCAACGACGGCAAGCCGGCCCCGGTGTTCGCCGGCGGCTCCAACATCGGCATCTCGGCGAAGACCAAGGAGCCGGGCCTGTCGAAGACCCTCCTGAAGATCATCTTCTCGAAGGAGTACCAGGAGATGCTCGGCAAGAACGGCCTCGGCCCGGCCAATGCGAAGTACACGTCCTCGCTCGGCGACGACCAGTTCGCGAAGGCGCTCATCGAGTCCGCGTCCAACTCCAAGCTCACCCCGGCGGCTCCCGGATGGGCGTCGGTCGAGGCGGGCAACGTGATGGAGGAGTTCTTCTCCAAGATCCGCGACGCGTCCGACCTGAAGGCCCTGGCGCAGGAGTACGACAAGAAGATCGACGCGCTGCTCAACGTCAAGAGCTGACGCCGATCCATCCACCGGGGCGAGGGCGCGGAGGCACCCCTTCCGCGCCCTCGCCTCTGCCCTCAGACTCTGAACATCACCGGAAGGAGGACGCCCGTGACCGCCACCGAGGACACCCGCATCGCCGTCGCCGCGCCGCCCCCGCCCTCACCGGACGCCCCGCGCCGTCGCCGGGGGAGGCTGACGCCGTACACGCTGCTGCTGCCGGCCATCGTCATCCTGCTCGTCGCCCTCGGCTACCCGGTGGTCTGGCAGCTGATCACCTCCATGCAGCACTTCGGGCTGGCCCAGCAGTTCGGGAAGCCCGCCGACTTCGTCTGGTTCGAGAACTACATCACGCTGTTCTCGGACGGCTACACCTGGGTCGTCGTGGCCCGCTCGATCGCCTTCTGCCTGGTGACCGCCGCCGTCACGGTCGTGATCGGCGTCGGTACAGCGCTGCTGATGAACGCCGTGAACCGCGTGGTCCGCATCATCCTCCAGGTCGCCCTGCTGCTCGCCTGGGCGATGCCGGTCGTCGCCGCGATGACCGTCTGGAACTGGCTGTTCGACTGGCGCCGCGGCGTCGTCAACTACGTGCTGACGTCCTGGGGCCTCGACTTCCAGGACCACAACTGGCTGCAGAACCCGCTGTCGTTCTTCTTCGTGGCGATGGTCATCGTGACCTGGATGAGCGTCCCGTTCGTCGCCTTCTCCATCTACGCCGGGCTGACGCAGGTGTCGACGGAGGTCGTGGAGGCCGCCCAGATGGACGGCGCCCGCGGGTGGCAGCGGCTGCGCTACATCATCCTGCCGATCATCCGGCCCGTGCTCGGCATCGTGCTGCTGCTGCAGATCATCTGGGACCTGCGGGTCTTCGCGCAGATCAAGCTGCTGCAGGACAAGGGCTCGATCGCGAGCGAGACCAACCTGCTCGGCACCTACATCTACCAGCTCGGCGTCGGCTCGAGCGACTTCGCGATGGCCAGCGCCGTCAGCGTCTTCGTGCTCGTGCTCACGGTCGCCCTCAGCTGGTTCTACGTGCGCCACCTGCTGAAGGAGGACGAATCGTGACCGCCTCGACGACCGCCCGCACCGCCACCACTGAGCCCGGCGCGCCCGTGCGCCGCGTGCGCTCCCGCCGCCGCATCCGCGTCTCGCGCGTGCTGCTCGGCGCCCTGGGGATCGTGCTGGCCCTGATCTGGGTCTTCCCCGTGTACTGGATGGTGAACTCGTCGCTGCTGCCGAACGTCATCCTGCAGAACAGCACGCCGACCTGGCTGCCGTTCGGCGGCTCGTTCGACAACTTCGCCGCCGTCGTGCAGGGCGGCACGTTCTTCCCGGCGCTCGGGATGAGCGTCGCCGTCGCGCTGATCACGGTCGTGTGCTGCCTCGCCTTCGCGTTCCTCGCGGCGCTGGCGATCAGCCGGTTCCGGTTCCGGGGGCGGCGGTCGTTCGTGCTGGCGGTGCTCCTGATCCAGATGCTCCCCGCCGAGGGGCTGTTCATCGCCCAGTACAAGCTGATGGGCACGCTGGGCCTGCTGAACACGGTCGTCGGCGTGAGCATCCTGTACATCGCCGCGGTCGTGCCGTTCACCATCTGGATGCTGCGCGGCTTCGTCGCCGGCATCCCCGCCGACCTCGAGGAGGCGGCGATGGTGGACGGTCTCAGCCGCACGCAGGCGTTCCTGCGGATCACCTTCCCGCTGCTTGCGCCCGGCCTCGTCGCCTCCGGCGTCTACGCGTTCCTGCAGGCCTGGAACGAGTTCACGGTGGCCCTCGTCATCCTGCCGCAGTCGAGCAGTGCGACGCTTCCGCTCTGGCTGCGCGGCTTCGTGCAGCAGTCCGCCTCGCGGGCGACCGACTGGGGCCAGGTGATGGCGGCATCCACGCTCGTCGCGGTGCCGGTGATCATCTTCTTCCTCATCGTGCAGGGCCGCATGACCAGCGGCCTCGTCAGCGGGGCGGTCAAGGGGTGAGCGGCGCCTCCGTCGCCGACACCGCACTGACCGACCCGGACCTGCGCCGCAGCATCGCCGCGACGCTGCTGCCCGGCTTCGTCGGCACGACGCTGCCCGGCTGGCTGGCGGAACGACTGCGCGACGGCCTGGGCGGCGTGTGCCTGTTCGGGCAGAACATCGCCTCGGCCGAGCAGCTGCGCGCCCTCACGTCCGCGATCTACGAGGCCAACCCGCACGCGATCGTCGCGATCGACGAGGAGGGTGGCGACGTCACGCGGCTCTACTACGAGAGCGGCTCGCCGTATCCCGGCAACGCGATCCTGGGCCGGCTGGGCGACCCGGACTACACGGAGCGGGTCGCGCGCCGGGTCGGCGAGGAGCTGCGCCGTGCCGGCGTGAACCTCGACTTCGCTCCGGACATCGACATCAACTCCAACCCGGACAACCCGGTGATCGGCGTGCGCAGCTTCGGCTCGGACCCCGAGGTCGTCGCCGAGCACGGGGCGGCCTGGACGCGCGGGCTGCAGTCGGCCGGGGTCGCGGTCGCGGCGAAGCACTTCCCGGGTCACGGCGACACCGGGACGGACTCCCACCTGGAGCTGCCCGTGGTCGACCTGTCGGCGGCGCAGCTGCGCGAGCGGGAGCTCGTGCCGTTCCGGGCGGTCGTCGCCGCCGGGGCGCGCGCGGTGATGACCTCGCACATCCTGCTGCCCCAGCTCGACGCCGTCCTGCCCGCGACGCTCAGCCCGGCGATCGTCCACGGGATGCTGCGCGGCGAGCTCGGCTTCGACGGCGTCGTCGTCAGCGACGCCCTCGACATGCACGGCGCTAGCGGCGACCGCGGCATCCCGGAGGCGGCGGTGCTCGCGCTCGCCGCCGGCTGCGACCTGTTGTGCATCGGCACGGAGAACACGGACGCGCAGCTCGCCGCGATCGAGGACGCCATCGCCGCGGCCGTCGCCGCCGGCCGCCTCGCGCCGTCGCGCGTCGCCGACGCATCCGCCCGCGTGCGCGCGCTCGCCGCATCCGCCGCATCCGTTGCGCCATCCCCCACCGTCGAGTACACGAAAAGTGCACGCTCGGGCGGCGTGTCGCGTGCACTTTCTGCGGACTCGACGGAGGGGGCGGAGGGGGTCGAGTGTACGGAGGCGCTGGAGCGGGAGGATGCGGAGGCGGCGGAGCGCGCGTTCGACGTGAGCCCGCACGCGCGGGAGTGGCTGCGGCGGCACGGCGGGGGCCGGTTCTCCGTGGTGCGCATCGACACGGTCGCGAACATCGCCGTCGGGAGCGCCCCGTGGGGGCCGTTCTCCGTGCTGGAGGCCGAACCGGCGGACCCCGAGGCGGCTCAGTTCGCTGCGAATCCGACGGTGCTCTTCACCGAGGGCGACCATCCCGACCTCGTACTGGCGGCGCAGTCGCCGGTGCTGGTGATCGGCAAGGACAACCACCGGCACGCGTTCGCGCGCGCCGCGATCGACCGGCTCCGCGCCGAACGCGACGAGGTGCTCGTGGTCGACATGGGCTGGCCCAGCGACGACCGCGCCTACGCCGACATCGCCACGTTCGGCGCCTCGCGCCTGGTCGGGCGTGCCCTGCTCTCGCTGCTCGGGCGCGGGTCGTGAGACTCGGCATCGACATCGGCGGCACCAAGACGGACGCGGTCGCCGTCGACGAGTCCGGCGCGCTCGCGGAACGCATCCGCCTCCCCACCGGCTTCGGGCACGCGGCCGTCGTGGAGACCGCCGTCGCCGCGGTGTCGCGGCTCGGCGAGCTGACGGGCCTCGCGCCCGGCGGGTTCCAGTCGATCGGGGTCGGCATCCCCGGGATGGTGGATGCCACATCCGGCCATGTCGCCCACGCCGTCAACCTCGGGCTCGACCGACTGGAGCTCGGAGGGATGCTCGCGGGGCGCCTCGGCGTCGGCGTCCGCGTCGAGAACGACGTCAAGGCCGCGGCTCTCGGCGCGTCGCACCTGCTCGGCCTCACCGGGACGGTCGCGTTCCTCAACCTGGGCACCGGGATGGCCGCGGGCATCGTCGTCGACGGACGCCTGTGGCGCGGCAGCACCGGCATCGCCGGCGAGATCGGGCATCTGCCCGTCGACCCGGACGGCCCGCTGTGCGCATGCGGCCAGCGTGGCTGCCTGGAGACGCTCGCCAGCGGCTCCGGCATCGCCCGGCAGTGGCCGACCGACGACCCGTTCCCGGTGCGCGCGCTCTACGCCGCCGCGGAGCGCGGCGACCCCGCCGCGCGGGCCATCGCCGCTAGGCTGGCGGTGGGCATCGCCGCCGCGGTGCGCGTCCTCGTGCTCACCGTCGACCCCGCCACCGTGGTGATCGGGGGCGGACTGAGCCACCTGGGGGAGCGCCTGCTCGGCGAGGTCCACGAGGTGCTGCACGACTGGGAGCGCACGTCGCCCTTCCTGGCGTCGCTCGACCTGCCCGGGAGGGTGCGCCTCGTTCCCGAAGGAAGCCCCGTCGCCGCCCTCGGTGCGGCACTCGTAGGAGAGAACTGATGGCCGAAATCGTCGTCGTCCGCGACCAGGACGCCGCGGGCGACCTCGCCGCGCGCAGCATCCTGGACCTGATCGCCGCCAAGCCCGACACGGTGCTGGGGCTGGCCACCGGATCCACCCCGCTGGCCGTCTACCGGGCGCTGGAGCGCGGCATCCGGGAGCGCGGTGTGGATGTGTCCCACGTCCGCGGCTACGCGCTCGACGAGTACGTGGGCCTGCCCGCCGGCCACCCCGAGTCGTACCGCGCCGTCATCACCCGCGAGGTGGTCGAGCCGCTCGGGCTCACGCCGTCGCTCATCCACGTGCCGAACGGCTCGCTCGACGGCATCGAGCATGCGGGCGCCGACTACGAGCGGGCCATCGCGGAGTCGGGCGGGGTGGATGTGCAGCTGCTCGGTATCGGCACGGACGGGCACATCGGCTTCAACGAGCCGGGGTCGTCGTTCGCGTCGATCACCCGCGTGAAGACGCTGACCGAGCAGACCCGCAAGGACAACGCGCGCTTCTTCGCGTCGGAGGACGACGTCCCGATGCACTGCATCACGCAAGGCCTGTCGACCATCCTCAAGGCGCGCCACCTGATGCTGCTCGCGTTCGGCGAGGGCAAGGCGGAGGCGCTCGCGGGCGCCGTCGAGGGGCCCGTGTCCGCATCCAACCCGGGCTCGGCGATCCAGCTGCACCCGCACGTCACCGTGCTCGTCGACGAGGCCGCCGCCTCCCGCCTCCGCAACCTCGACTACTACCGGTACGCCTACGCGAACAAGCCGTCCTGGCAGACGCTGTAGCCGCCTGCGCCGCGCGCCGCGGCGCCGTGCGGCGCGCACCTGGCGGTGACTGCTGCGCCGCGTTACGTCTGCGGCGGGGCGCGCAGGCGCAGTCGTTACGAGACGGCGCAGTCGCGGGGCGCGCGGCGCGCGGCGCCCCGGGGTCAGCGGGGGAGGACGGCGCCGTCGGCGACGACCGTGCGCACGCGCCAGTCGTGGTCGAGCAGCACCGCGTCGGCGACGTAGCCCGTGTGCAGGCGGCCGAGCCGGTGCTCCTCGCCCAGCACGTGCGCCGGGGTACGCGTGAGAGCTGTGACCGCGGCGACCGGGTCGACGCCGGCGCGGGTGACGGCGTTGCGCAGGGCGACATCCTGGGTGAGCGTCGAACCGGCGATCGTGTCCGTGCCGGACAGCACCGCGAGGCCGTCGTGCACCGTCACGTTGAGCCCGCCGAGGTGGTAGTTCCCATCGGTCGCACCGGCGGCAGCCATCGCATCGGTCACGAGGGCGACGCGGCCGGGCGCCTCCCGGAACAGCAGTCCGGCGACCGAGGGATGCACGTGCAGCCCGTCGAGGATCAGCTCCAGCGTCACGTCGCGGTTGTCGATGGCCGCCATCACGGGGCCGGGGGCGCGGTGGTGGATGCCGGGCATCGCGTTGAACGCGTGCGTCAGCAGCCGGGCGCCCACCTCGAACGCGCGGGCCGCCTGCGCGTAGTCCGCGGTCGTGTGCCCGACGCCGACCACCACGCCGGCCTCGATCAGCACGCCGATCGACTCCAGCGCGTTCGGCAGCTCGGGGGCGATGGTCGCGGTGCGGAGGGTTCCGCGCGCGGCGCCGATCAGCGCCTCCACGGTCTCCGGCTCCGGGTCGAGCAGGTACCGCGCGTCGTGCGCGCCGCGCCGCTCGGGGGCGAGGAACGGGCCCTCGAGGTGCGAGCCGAGCACTAGGGGATCGGATGCGGTCAGCTCGGCGACGATCGCGAGGGTCTCGCGGAGCGCGGGGAGCGGATTCGCGACGTGCGAGATGAGGGAGCGGGTGGTGCCGTGCGCGCGGTGCGTCGCCAGCGCGGCGCGCAGGTCGTCGATGCCGTCGTCGTACGGATGGCCTCCGCCGCCGTGGCAGTGCAGGTCGATGAAACCCGGGGTCAGCCAGTGGCCCTCGGCGTCGACGACCGTCGCGCCCTCGGAGGCCGATTCGCGCCAGCCGATCCCCGTCCCGGTCGCGATGATCTGCGCCCCGTCGGCGACGAGCCAGAAGTCGTCGACCTGCCCATCCGCATCCACCTTGCGGGCGCTGTGGACGACGAGGCGGCTCATGCGAACTCGCGCCGGCCGTTGATGACCCCGCTCACCGTCGCGACGACCGCGAAGACGATCGCGACGACCGGCTGGCCGAGGTCCCACCAGGCGAACGCGGCGGACGCCATGACGACGACCTCGACGATGGCCTTCACGAACGCGTCCACGTGAAGCACGGCGCGCGGCGACCGGAACAGCGCCCAGAGCAGGATCGCGACGACGGGTGCGCCGATCCCGACGACGATGTTCCAGGGCAGCGGCCACGCGACGAAGCCCCAGATGGCCAGCGAGACGATCGCGAACAGCTCGAGCAGGAAGCGCACGACGTCGTTGACGCCCAGCTTGAAGGAGGCCTGCTGATCGGGGGCGGAAGTCACCGGACCAGTCTAGCCACGGGCGGTCAGCGGAAGATGATGGTGCGGGCGCCGTCGAGCAGCACGCGGTCCTCGGCGAACCACTTCACGGCCTGCGTCAGCGTGCGGCTCTCCTCGTCCTGCCCGATCGCCACGAGCTCCTGCACCGACTGGGTGTGGTCGACGCGCACGACGTTCTGCTCGATGATCGGCCCCTCGTCCAGGTCGCTGGTGACGAAGTGGGCGGTGGCTCCGATCAGCTTCACGCCGCGGGCGTGCGCCTGGCGGTACGGGTTCGCGCCCTTGAAGCCGGGGAGGAAGGAGTGGTGGATGTTGATCGCGCGTCCGGCGAGTCGCTCGCACAGCTCCGGCGACAGGATCTGCATGTACCGGGCGAGCACGACCAGCTCGATGTCGTGCTCCTCGACCGCCTCCAGGATGCGCGCCTCGAACGCCGCCTTGGAGTCCGGACCGTGCACCGCCTGCGCCTCGAACGGCACCCCGTAGAAGCCGGCCAGGTCGCTCAGCGTGTCGTGGTTGGACAGCACCAGCGGGATCTCGACCGGCAGCTGGCCGGCCCGCTGGCGGAACAGCAGGTCGTTGAGGCAGTGCGCCGCCTTCGACACCAGCACGAGCGTGCGCAGCGGCCGCCCGACGTTGTCGACGCGGTGCGTCATCCCGAACCGATCGACCACCGGAGCCAGCGCCTGCTCGAACTCGTCCCGCCCGGCCTCCGACTCGACCTGCAGCCGCATGAAGAACCGGCCGGTGTCGGTGCTCGCGAACTGCTGGCTCTCGGTGATGTTGCCGCGCGCCGCGACGATCGCGCCGCTGACGGCGTGCACGATCCCGGGGCGGTCGGCGCAGCTGAACGTGAGCACCCAGTGGTTGGAGGCGGTGGAGTCGGTCACCAGATCAGGGTAGCGGTCGGCGTGATAGCCTTGGCTGATATCCAAAATATGTCTGCATTAGGAGGCGCATGGTGGACAGGGAATTCGCTGACGTCGGCATTCCTGTCGTGAATCCATGGGAGGCGTGACGTGCCGCTGTTGACGTGCCGCCCCCCGTGCACCACGATCGGTGCATGACCAGCACCGGTGAGGATGCGCCCGACACCCGTACGGGCGCGGCATCCGCCTTCGACGTCGAGCTCAACGGGCTCAACACCATCCACGAGGACGAGCGGCACGGACGTCCACGCGACCTGTTCTGGCCGTGGTTCGGCGCGAACGTGTCCGTCTTCGGCCTGAGCTATGGATCGTTCCTGCTCGGGTTCGGCATCTCGTTCTGGCAGGCGACCATCGTCGGCGTGGTCGGCATCGTCGCTTCGTTCCTGCTGTGCGGGGTCATCGCCCTGGCCGGCAAGCGCGGGTCGGCGCCCACCATGGTGCTGAGCCGCGCGGTGTTCGGGGTGGAGGGCAACCGCGTCCCGTCGTTCCTCTCCTGGCTGCTGACGGTCGGGTGGGAGACGGTTCTCGTGTCGCTGGCGGCGCTCGCCACCGCGACCGTGTTCCAGCAGCTCGGCTGGGAGGGCGGCTGGGTGACCAAGCTGGTCGCCCTGATCGTCGTCGTCGCGCTGGTGATCGTCGGCGGCGTGGTCGGCTTCCACCTGATCATGCGCATGCAGATGGTCATCACCATCGTGACCGGCGCGCTGACCGTGGTCTACATCCTGCTCGTCCTCAACCACATCGACCTCGGCGCCGTCGCGGCCCTGCCGGCCGGTGACGCGCCCCACGTCATCGGCGGGTTCGTGTTCATGCTCACCGGCTTCGGCCTGGGCTGGGTGAACGCGGCCGCCGACTACTCCCGTTACCTGCCCCGCAGCGCCCGCAGCGGGGGAGTGGTGGGATGGACGACCTTCGGCTCGTCGCTCGCCCCGGTCATCCTGCTGATCTTCGGCATCCTGCTCGCCGGGTCGTCGTCGAAGCTGAGCGAGGCGATCGCCGCGGACCCGATCGGCGCGCTCGCCTCCCTGCTGCCGACCTGGTTCCTGGTGCCGTTCGTGATCGTCGCCGTGCTGGGGCTCGTCGGCGGCGCGGTGCTCGACATCTACTCGTCCGGGCTGGCGCTGCTCAGCGTCGGCGTCCGGGTGCCGCGGTACGTCGCGGCCGGCATCGACGGCGTCATCATGACCGCCGGCGCCATCTACGTCGTGTTCTTCGCGACCGACTTCCTCGGCCCGTTCCAGGGCTTCCTGATCACCCTCGGGGTGCCGATCGCCGCCTGGTGCGGCATCTTCGTCGCCGACATCCAGCTCCGCCGTCGCGACTACGCGGAGGCGGACCTGTACGACCGGCGCGGCCGCTACGGCGCGGTCCGCTGGCTCCCCATCGCGCTCATCGTCATCGGTACCGCGATCGGGTGGGGCCTGGTGACGAACGGCTCCGCGTCGTGGCTGGCGTGGCAGGGCTACCTGCTCGGCCCGATCGGCGGCACGCAGGGCGACTGGGCCTACGCGAACCTGGGCGTGCTCGTCGCGCTGGTGATCGGCTACCTCGGCACGCTGCTGTTCTCGCGGGCCGCCGTGCGCCGACAGGAGGAGCGGTGACCGACGCGGGCGGACCCACCCTCGTCGTCGTCGACATGCAGCAGGTGTTCGGCGACCCCGCCAGTCCGTGGTTCACCCCCAAGTTCTCCGAGGCGGAGGCGGTCATCGCCGGGATGGTGCCGGCGTTCGGCGACCGCGTGATCTTCACCCGCTTCGTCGCGCCCGAGCGGCCCGAGGGCGCGTGGGTGCCCTACTACGAGCAGTGGCCGTTCGCGCTGATGCCCGAGGACGACCCGATCTACGACCTGGTGCTCGCCTTCCGCGACACCGGGCACCCGGTGGTCACAGAGACCACGTTCGGCAAGTGGGGCGCCGACCTGCGCGCGGCGCTCGGCGGGTCTCAGGATGTGGTGCTCGCCGGCGTCTCCACCGACTGCTGCGTGCTCAGCACGGCTCTCGGCGCCGCGGACGCGGGGGTCCGCATCCGGGTCGCCGCGGACGCGTGCGCCGGGCTGTCCGACGCCGACCACCAGCGGGCCCTGGATGCGATGGCGCTGTACGCCCCGCTGATCGAGATCTCGGACAGCAGTCGCATCCTGGACGAGCTCCGGTAGAATCGTTCCTGGTCGGCGGTTCCCGCACGGCCCTGGGCGCGCACATCGGCGCGTAGTCGACCCGCCATCCCTCCCGGTACCGCAACGGACCGTGGCCCGCGCATCGCGGCGGATGGCCGGGGAACGCCACGTTGGACAGATCCGTATGACTGCCACTTCGACGACCCCGGCGCGCACCGCGCCGAAATTCCCCTGGGTGGGGCTGATCGCTCTCGCCTCCGCCACCTTCCTCTCCGTCACCAGCGAGATGATCCCGACCGGGCTGCTGCCGGACATGAGCGCCTCCCTCGGGGTGAGCGAGGCGCAGGTCGGCCTCCTCGTGACCGTGTTCGCGTTCACGGTCGTGGTCACGAGCACCCCGCTGACCGCGCTCACGCGACGCTGGCCGCGGCACGGCCTGCTGATCGGCATCCTGGTCGTCCTGGGCGTCTCCAACGCCCTCACCGCGATCGCACCCGACTACGGCTTCGTCGTCGGGTCGCGCATCCTCGGCGGGGTCGCGCACGGGATGTTCTGGTCGATCGTCGGCGCCTACGCCGGCCACCTCGTGCCGAAGGACCAGATCGGCCGCGCCGTCTCGATCACCCTGGGCGGCGGGACGCTCGCCTTCGTGTTCGGCGTCCCGCTCGGGACGTTCGCGGGTCACCTGTTCGGCTGGCGGCTGTCGTTCGCCATCCTCGCCGCCCTGATGATGGTGGGCGCGCTGGTGATCTGGAAGCTGCTGCCCGCGGTGGAGCGCGACTCGGACGGCGCCCGCCGCACCCGTCGCGACCGGACCGTTCCCCGGCCGCGCGACCGCACCGTCCCTGCCGTGATCATGGTCTGCGCCATCGCCGCGGTGACCATGGTCGGCCACTACGCCTTCTACACGTTCGTCGTGCCGTTCCTGACCGGGCCGATGGGCGTCCCTTCGGGCAACGTCGGGGCGCTGCTGTTCCTCTACGGCATCGCCGGCGCCGGCGGCCTGCTGCTCGCGGGCTCCGTGCTGGGGCCGCGCCCGCAGCTCGGCCTCATCCTCGCGCTCGCGGTGACCGGCGTCGCCGTGGCCGCCCTGGCGCTGGTGGCCGGGCAGATCGTCGCCGCGCTGATCGCCTTCCTGCTGTGGGGCCTCGCCTTCGGCGCGCTGCCGCCGCTGCTGCAGACCCGGATGCTGCACACGTCGTCGCCAGCGTTCCGCGACACCGCGAGCGCGCTCTACACGACCTCGTTCAACATCGGCATCGGCGGCGGAGCCCTGGTCGGGGCGCTGATCTTCGACCTCGGCGGGCTGATGCTGCTGCCGTGGTGCTACGTCGGCCTGCTGGTCGTGTCCATCGTGCTGGTCCTGCTCGTCCCGCGCCTGTCCCGCGCGTAGCCCGGGCCGCGCGCGTCAGCGGAGGACGGGCTCGCCCGCCGACCACACCTGCCGCACCCGCAGGTCCGCGTCGAGCAGCACGGCGTCGGCGGCGTAGCCGGCGCGCAGCCGTCCGAGGTCGTGCCCGCGCCCGATCGCCGCGGCGGGCGTCTCGCTGACCGCGCGCACGGCGTCCACGAGGGGGATGCCCACCTCCTGCACTGCGCGCCGCAGCGCGTCGTCGAGGGTGAGCGTCGACCCCGCGATGGAGCCGCCGCCGGCGAGCCGCGCAATTCCGCCGCGCACCTCGACCTCCAGCGAGCCGAGCAGATAGTCGCCGTCGTCGGAGCCGGCGGCGGCCATGGCGTCGGTGACGAGCGCCATCCGGCCGGGCGCGCCCGCGAACGCCATCCGGACCATCTCAGGATGGACGTGCACGCCGTCGTTGACGATTTCGAGGGTCACGCCCGGCGTGCGTGCGGCGGCGGCGACGGGTCCGGGCCCGCGGTGGTGGAGGCCCGGCATCGCATTGAAAGCATGGGTCAGGATGCTCGCCCCGGCGTCGAAGGCCGCGAGCGTCCGGTCGTAGTCCGCGTCCGTGTGGCCGACCGCGACGGCGACGCCCGCCGCCGCGAACGCGCGGACCGCGTCCATCCCTCCGGGCAGCTCGGGTGCCAGCGTGATCTGCCGAAGCGTGCCGCCCGCCGCGTCGAGCAGCGTCTCGATGTCGGCGGCGGTCGCCGGGCGCAGCAGTGCGGGGTCGTGCGCGCCCTTGTGCCCGACGTCGAGGAACGGTCCCTCCAGATGTGCGCCGAGGATGCGCGGGTCGGCCCTGGTCAGCGAGGCCACCTCGCGCAGCCGCTCCGCGAGCGAGGCGACCGGCGCGGTGACCAGCGAGATCACCGAGCGGGTGGTCCCGTGCCGGCGGTGCAGGTCGAGCGCCCGCGCGATGTGCTCACCGCCGTCGTCGAAGCTCGCACCGCCTCCGCCGTGGACATGGATGTCGACGAAGCCGGGCGTGAGCCACGCGCCGGCGGCATCCGTCACCGTCGTCGCGGGCGACCTCCGCCAGGAATCACCGGTCCCCGTCGCGGCGATCGTGCCGCCGGCGAACCGCACCCAGCCGTCGTCGACCACCGTTCCGCCGTCGACCAGCCGTGCCGAGTGGATGACGTGGTCGCCGCTCACGCGACGATCACCTCGAAGCCCTGCTCGACGAACGCGGTCCGCTGCTCGTCGGTGATCCCGTCGTCGGTGATCAGCGTGGTCAGCAGCTTCGGGCCGCCGAGGGTGGCGAACGCCTTGCGCCCGATCTTGGACGAGTCGGCCACCACGACGGCCCGGGTCGCGCGGCGCGCCATCAGCGAGTTGACGCTCGCCTCGCCCTCGTCGTGCACCGTCGCGCCGACCAACGGGTCGATGCCGTTCACGCCGATGAAGGCGATGTCCATGGTGATCTTCTCCAGCACCACGTCGCTGTACGGCCCGACGAGCTCGTACGAGCGCGCGTGCACCACGCCGCCGGTCACGACGGTCTTGATCTGCGGCCGCATGACCAGCTGGGCCGCGATGTTGATCGCGTTCGTGACGACGGTGAGGCTGGGATGCGGCGACGGCTCCATGAGGTCGGGCCGCGAGCTCAGCACGGTCGCGACGGCCGTGCTGGTCGTCCCGCCGCACAGCCCGACGACCGCGCCGCGCGGCACGAGGGCACTCGCCGCCTGTGCGATCCGCAGCTTCTCGGGGGCGTGCTGCTCGCGCTTGTAGCGGATCGGCAGGTCGTAGGCGACCGACTGCCCGATCGCCCCGCCGCGGGTGCGGGTGAGCAGCTGCTGCGACGCCAGCGCGTCCAGGTCGCGCCGTGCCGTGGCCGCCGACACGTCCAGCTTGGCGACGATGTCGTCGACCTCGACCTGGCCGGCCTCGGCCAGCAGGTCGAGCACGGCGTTCAGCCGTTCCGCTCTGTTCATCGGTGCATCGTCTCCGTTCCGCCGGTCCCGCCCGCGCCGTCGACGTCGAACAGGGTCATCAGGCGTGCCGCCTCGGCGGTCACCGCGGCCCGTCCCTCCCGCACGTACTTCCGCGGGTCCACCGTCTCGGGATGCGCGCCGAGGTGCGACCGGATCGCATCGGTGAAGAACCGGTTGAGGTGGGTGGAGACGTTGACCTTGGTGATCCCTGCGCGGATCGCCTGCTCGATCGTCTCATCCGCCACCCCGCTGGAGCCGTGCAGCACCAGCGGAACCGGCACGGCGTGTCGCAGACGCCCGATGAGCTCGAGGTCGAGCGCCGCCGTGCGCTCGGTCATCGCATGCGAGCTCCCGACGGCGACCGCGAGGGCGTCGACGCCGGTCTCCTCGGCGAACCGGCGCGCTTCGCCCGGGTCGGTGCGCACGCCGGGGGCGTGGGCGCCGTCCTTCCCGCCGATCTCGCCGAGCTCCGCCTCCACCAGCACGTCGTGCGCGTGGGCGTACTCGACGACGCCCACGGTCGCGGCGACGTTGTGCTCGTAGTCGAGCGCGGAGCCGTCGAACATCACCGAGCCGAAGCCCAGCTCGACCGCACGGCGGGCGAGCTGCGCGTCCTCGGCGTGGTCGAGGTGCACGGCGACGTGCGCGCTCGACCGGTGCGCCAGCGTGAGGGTCGCCTCCGCGATCGGCTCCAGGGCGCCGTGGTAGGCGACGCAGTTCTGCGAGATCTGCAGGATGACGGGCAGCCCGGTCTCCTCGGCGGCGTCGACGAGCGCCTCCGCGGTCTCCAGCAGCACGACGTTGAACGCCGCGAGACCGGTGCGGTGGCCGACCGCTGCGTGCAGCAGGTCGGCGGTGGGGACGAGGGGCATGGCGGCTCCAGGACGGTGGACGGGGAGGCGGTCAGGTGGTCACGAGGCGCGCCTCGAACTCCGGGTAGGAGGGATGCAGCTCTCCAGCGAGCGGGGCGAGCACGGCGGCGGCCGACCAGGCGGTCGCCCGGCGCAGCAGCCGCTCGGGGTCGTCGGTCCCGGAGGCGAGCAGGGTCGCCACCGCTGCGACGGCCGCATCTCCGGCCCCGGTCGCATTGCCGGTGAGCGGCTGGGGGAGGCGCGCGTGCAGGGGTTCTCCCGCGCGGGGCACGGCGAGCATCCCGTCGGCGCCGAGGGAGACGAGCACGAGCCCGGCGCCCGCGTCGAGAAGGATGCGCGCACCGGTCACCGGGTCGTCGTCGCCGGTGGTCTCGGCCAGTTCGCGCCGGTTCGGTTTCACGACATCGGCGCCGGCCGCCGCGGCCAGGATGAGCGCGCGCCCGATCGCGTCGATGACGCTCGGCACCCCGCGGTCCGCGGCGACGGCGACCAGGTCGGCGTAGATATCGTCGGGCGCGTCCGGCGGCAGGCTGCCGGACCCGACGATCGCGGTGGCGGGCACGGCCAGCCGCCGGGTCGCATCCCGCAGCGCGGTCCACTCGGCGTCGGTGAGCGGATCACCGGTCTCGTTGACGACCGTCGTCTCTCCCGCGGACTCGTCCACCAGCGCGATGCTCGTCCGGGTCGGAGACGCGACGGGCAGCAGCTCGGACGGCAGCTGTGACGCCTCCAGCTCGTCGGCGAGGCGCACGCCCGGCGCACCCCCGGCGGTCGTCAGCGCGAAGGCGGCGCCCCCGGTCTGCGCGATCACGCGCGCCACGTTGAGGCCCTTGCCGCCCGCGCGCACGGCGGGCGGAGCAGCGCGGTGGGTCTCGCCCGGCACCAGCGCGGTCAGTCGGTAGGTGAGGTCGAGCGCCGGATTCGGCGTGACGGTCAGGATCACGAGGCCGGCTCCGGAGCCGGCGCCGTCACGAGCAGGTCGCGCGCCCGCAGGGCCGCGCCGATCACGCCCGCGTTCTCGCCGATGCTCGCCGGCAGCAGCACCGGCCGGCGATGGAAGGTCAGGATGCCGTCGAGCTTCGCGGCGAGAGGCTCGAACAGCGCGGGGCCGGCCTGCGCCAGCCCGCCGCCGATCACGATCGCCTCCGGCGCGAGCAGGGCGACGGTGTGGGACAGGTCCAGGGCCAGGGCGTCGAGGGCGGACTCCCAGACCCGCTGGGCCACCGCATCCTCGTGCTGCGCGCGCTCCAGGACCTCGCGCGCCCCGGGCACGTCCGCCCCGGCCGCCGCGTTGTACCGCCGCGCGATCGACGCCGCCGACGCGACCGCTTCAAGACAGCCGATGCCGCCGCAGGCGCAGACCGGTCCGTCGGCGACCCGCGAGTGGCCCATCTCGCCGGCCATGCCGCCACCGGTGTACAGGCGGCCGTCGACGAAGACGGCCCCGGCGATGCCGGTGCCGATCGCCATCACGACGACGTCGCGGTAGGGCGCCGCGGCACCCAGCCGGTGCTCCGCCTCCCCGGCGCCGCGAACGTCGTGGCTGAACGAGACCGGCAGGCCGAGCGCCTGCTCGGCGCGGTCGCGGAACGGGAAGTCGTGCCAGCCCAGGTTCTCGGCGAACACCCCGACGCCCGCGGCGTCGTCCACGTGACCCGGGACGAGGAGACCCGCGGCCTGCGGGACGACGTCCGGATGCTCGGCGGTGAAGCGTGCGGCGAGACCGGCGATCGCGTCGACGACGGCGTCACCGGTGGCCTCGCCGGCATGCGGGGTCGGGATGCGTAGCACGCGCACCAGCCGGCCGTCCGCATCCACGAGCGCCGCCTTGGTGTCGGTCCCGCCGACGTCGAACGCCAGCACCGGCGCGCCGCTCCCGAGCGGGGCGGCGGTCGGTGCCTGCGAGGCGAGGGCGTCGGCGGTCACGAGGGCAGGATGACCGATCGCGTGAGGTTGCGGGGGCTGTCGGGATCGAGGCCGGCGCGACGGGCACGGGCCAGCGCCACCCGCTGCGCGCGCACCAGGTCGGCCATCCCGTCGATCGGACGGTCCTCGAAGCGGGCGCCGGTGACCCGCAGGTCGTCGGCGAGCCCGGTCGGCGCCTCGCCCAGCATCCACGTGACGCGGCCGGGGGCGGCGATCGCGATGGGGCCGTGACGGTACTCCTTGGCGGGGTAGGACTCGGTCCACGACTGCGAGGCCTCGCGCATCTTGAGCGCGGCCTCGTGCGCCAGTCCGATCGTCCATCCGGCGCCGAGGAACGAGTACTGCTCGGCCGCGATCAGCTCGTCGTCCAGCTCCTCCTCGATGGCGGCGGCGGCCTGGTCGATGGCGGGGGAGAGGTCTTCGCCGAGGGATGCGCGGACGAGCGCGAGGGCGGTGGTCGCGAACCGGGTCTGCACGACCGACTGCTCGTCGGCGAAGGGCAGCCGGATCGCGGTGTCGACGAGGTCGACCAGCGGAGTCTCGGGATCGCCGACGATGCCGACCGTGCGCGCGCTGCTGCCGGAGCTGCGGAGCGCGTCGAGCAGTTCGAGCACCTCGGTCGTCGTGCCCGAGCGGGTGATCGCCACGATCGCGTCGTAGCCGCGGTCGAGCACCGGCGCCTCGGAGGCCGCGAACGCGTCCGTCACGCCGTGCCCGGCGCGCTCGCGCAGCGCCGCGTACGCCTGCGCCATGAACCACGAGGTGCCGCAGCCGACCACGGCGATGCGCTCACCCGATGCGGGGAGCAGCGACTGCTCCTCGCGGAGCCCGGCCGCGGTGGCCCAGGTCTCGGGCTGCGAGCGCAGCTCGGCCTCCATGTGGGCTCCTGCGGTGGATGCGTGCGTCACTGATCGCTCCTGTCGATTCGTCTGCTCGATGTGCTGGTCACAATGATCGCTGATGATCGAACGTTGTGTCCAGTGATCATGTTCAATCGTTTCCGCCGCCTATGTACAGGGATATGGGTCTCGGTGTAAACGCCGTGTAACGATCTGCGGTCTGCTTCTTGACGGGAGCGTGGCGACACGACATGATTTCGATCATCCATTGAGTGCAAGTGCTTGTTTCGAGCAGAAACAAATCACTAAGCATCAAACAGCTACGCACCGTCGCGCAGGCACCAACAGCAGTGACGGTTCGTGTTTTTCCCTTCGAGAAGTGAGGAAGCAATGAAGAAGTCACTGCGGTGGGGAGCGGCGGTCGCAACCGCGGCGGTCGCCACCATGACGCTCGCCTCGTGCGGCTTCAGCGGCGGGTCCGGAGGCTCGTCCGGCGGCGCGCAATCGCTCGACCTGATGGTGGCGAGCTACTCGGACAACACCAAGGCCGAGTGGCAGCAGATCATCAAGGACTTCGAGGCCAAGAACAGCGACATCAAGGTCAACCTCGACGTCGAGTCCTGGACCGACATCAACAACGTCATCAAGACGCGCATCCAGGCCCAGAAGCAGCCCGACATCCTGAACATCGACGCGTTCGCCGGCTTCGCCTCCGACGACCTGCTCTACCCGGCGAAGGACATCGTCTCGGCGTCCACGCTGAACGACTTCCAGGACGCCTTCAAGAAGAACGCCAGCATCGACGGCACGCAGTACGGCCTCCCGTTCATCGCGTCGGCCCGTGCGCTGTTCTACAACAAGGACGACTTCGCCAAGGCCGGCATCTCGGCTCCGCCGAAGACGTGGGCCGAGTTCGAAGAGGACGCGGCCAAGCTGAAGGCCGCCGGCGTCACCGCCTACGGCATGCCGCTCGGCAGCGAGGAGGCGCAGGCCGAGACCGCGATCTGGTTCTACGGAGCGGGCGGCGGCTACGGCGACGCGAAGAAGCTGACCATCGACAGCCCCGAGAACGTCGAGGGCGCGACGGAGATGCAGAAGATCATCGACCAGGGCTACACCGAGCCGAACCCCGGCTCGACCAACCGGACGCCGCTGCTCAACGTCTTCATCCAGGGCCAGCTCGGCATGCAGGTCGGCCTCCCGCCGACAGTCGGCCAGCTCAAGGACAAGAACCCGTCGCTGCAGTACGGCATCGCGCCGATCCCCACCAAGGACGGCTCGCCGTTCACGCTGGGCGTCGCGGACCACCTGATGGCGTTCAAGAACAAGACGGACAAGACGGAGTCGATCAAGAAGTTCCTCGACTACTTCTACTCGAAGGACGTCTACACGAAGTGGGTCAAGGCGGAGGGCTTCCTGCCCACCACCAAGTCCGGCGCGGACGTGATGGGCTCGGACGAGACCATCAAGCCGTTCCTCGACCTGCTGCCGAACGCGAAGTTCTACCCGTCCACCAACCCGAACTGGTCGGCCGCGCAGGGCGCGATCCAGAGCCAGATCGGCCAGCTGGGTCAGGGCGCCAAGCCCGAGGACCTGCTGAAGTCCATCCAGGCGAAGGCCGACGGCCAGTAGACCCGGATGACCCGCACTGCTGAAGCGACCCGCGCGGGGGCGGCCACCGGCCGTCCCCGCCGCGGGGCGTCCCCCAAGACCCCCAAGGCACCGAAGAGTCCCGGAGGCGCAGCCGACCTGTGGCGCGCCGTGCCGTGGACGCTGCCCGCCCTCATCCTGATCTTCGGCGTCGTGCTGTTCCCGGCCGGCTACATGGTCTACAACTCCACCCGGAAGATCTCGATCGCCGGCGTGGACCACGGATCGGTCGGCCTGCAGAACTACATCACGGTGCTCTCGCGGCCGGAGCTCCCCGGCATCCTGATCAACTCCCTGGTCTGGGTGGTCTCGGTCGTCGTCATCACCGTGGCGATCTCGCTGGCCCTCGCCCAGTTCCTCGACAAGAACTTCCCCGGCCGCCGGTGGGTGCGGATGGCGATCATCGTCCCGTGGGCGGCGAGCGTCGTGATGACCACCACCGTGTTCGTCTACGGCCTCGACCCCTTCTACGGGATCATCAACAAGTTCCTCGTCGACATCCACCTGATCGCGGAGCCCTTCGGGTTCACCAAGGAGCCGCTGCCCGCCTTCATCTCGTCGATCGGCATCGCGGTGTTCGTCTCGCTGCCGTTCACGACGTACACGATCCTGGCGGGGCTCGCCGGCATCCCGGGCGACATGCTCGAGGCCGCGAAGGTGGACGGCGCGAGCGCCCTGCGCTCCTACTTCAGCGTCACGCTGCCCAACCTGCGGAACGCCATCGCGCTCGCGACACTGATCAACATCATCAACGTCTTCAACTCGCTGCCCATCCTGAAGCTCATGACCGGGTCCATCCCCGGCTACAAGGCGGACACGACCACCACCTACGTGTTCAAGCTGCTGCAGAACGAGCAGCGGATCGACCTGTCCAGCGCCCTCAGCGTGATCAACTTCCTGATCGTGCTGGTCGTGGTGGGCCTCTACCTGTGGATCGTCAAGCCGATGAAGGAGGTCTCGTGACCGCACCGGCCCCCGTCGCGCTCGCCGGAGCCCCGACGCCCCGCCGCCGCCGTGCGGGCGGGTCCGGGTCGCCCGGGCGCACCGTCGTCAAGGTGATCGCGGGCATCGTCATCGCGCTCGTCTTCATCGCGCCGTACCTGATCATGCTGGTCGGCTCGTTCAAGAGCCGGAACAACATCCTGGCCGTCCCCCCGACCTACCTGCCCGAGCAGTGGCATCCCGAGAACTACCTCACGATGTGGTCGACCCCGGAGACGCCGCTGCCGTACAACCTGATCTCGACCATCGTGATCGCGGTGTTCGCGACGGCGCTGGTGCTCGTGGTCTGCGTGCCCGCGGCGTACTACACCGCGCGGTTCCGGTTCCCGGGACGGGGGATCTTCCTGTTCCTCGTGATCGTGACGCAGATGCTGCAGCCGACCGTGCTCGCGACCGGCCTCTTCAAGGAGATGGTCGCTCTCGGGATCAACGACACCTGGCTCGCGATGATCCTCGTGAACGCCGCCTTCAACCTGGCGTTCGCGATCTGGATCATGCACAGCTTCTTCTCCGGCGTGCCGAAGGAGGTCGACGAGGCCGCGCAGCTCGACGGCGCGGGCAAGTGGACGGTGCTGTTCCGGGTGCAGCTGCCGCTGGTCTGGCCGGGCATCGTGACGGCGATCATCTACACCTTCGTCGCGTCGTGGAACGAGTTCGCGGCGAGCCTGGTGATCCTGTCGACGGATGCCAACCAGCCGCTCTCCGTGGCGCTCACCAAGTTCGTGGGCCAGTACGACGCCGCCTGGCAGTACGTCTTCGCGGTGTCGGTGGTCGCGGTCATCCCCGTCGTCATCCTGTTCATGCTCATCGAGAAGCGCCTGGTCGGAGGTCTCACGGCCGGCAGCGTCAAGTAGCGGAGGTCGACCGGCGGTCGTTGGGCCGGTCCATCTCTAGACGCATGAATGGATCGACCGGCTTGGTGTCATAGTCGTACCGGCCGTCCGTCTGGGAAGGTGTGGGTCATCGTCACCAGAGCTTCCTTCGTCTCCTCCAACTCGTCGCGGTCTCTGCCGCGGGTATAGCCGTCGCCGTACTCGGCGTCGTCTTGGGGGCGTCCCCTGCTTCTGCGACGGCTCCGTCGTCCTCGTGCACCGCTACCAATGACGTTCAGGCGTGTGATGCGGACCATGACTCCATCCCGGATGTGGTGGAGCGGGTGGTGTGTGGCAGCGCGACCTGCGCGACAGGCCGGGAGGATCGGGATAGGGACGGTATTCCCGACTGGGTCGAGGTCGCCGCTTGCAAAACATCGGCATGTGCCTCTCCCACGAAAGACTCGGTGAGGGATGCAATCCCTGACTTCGCCCGGCAAATCGTATGCGGCTCGGCGACCTGCCAGACGGGCAATGCGGATGCGAACGCGAACGGGGTGCCCAAGTGGGCCTCGGTGGTCATCTGCGGTACGGCGACGTGCGCGACGGGACATGAGGATTACGACGGAGATGGGGTCTCCGACGCGATCCAGCTCGCCGCCTGCGTGATCCCGCGCAGCAGTCTGGCCAGCACGGGGACGAGCATCGCGATCGGGCTGATCGCCGCCTCCGCTCTGGGCCTGATCGCAGCCGGATGCGTGCTCGCCCGGAAGCGGCACCTGTTCTCGAAGGCTCTCTGGACCGGAACCGTCGCCTGATGCGCCGGTCATGGTCGTTCGCGACGGTCGCGGCCGCTACGATCGGTGCTCTGGCGGCGGTCGGTGCGGTGACGCCGGCCGAGGCGTCACCGATGGAGGTGGCTCGGCGTACTGCCGCGTTCACGCTGGCGGAGGTGCGCGCTGCTGCTGCGGTTCAGGATGCCCGGGTTGCGGCGCAGACGGAAGCTCCGGCTCCCGTCGCGGAGGGAACGGTGAGACCGGACGCGTCCTCGACGGTGACCGCGGACGAGGTCGGCGCTGCGGTGACGTTCTCGGGGAACGATGTGCCGTCGGATCTGAAGGTGGCGGTCGGTGAAGCTCCCCGAGACGCCGCGGTCTCGGCGCAGGCCGAGCAACCGGGTGGCGGCGAGCCGGTGTCGGATCCCGTCCAGATCACGGCCAAGGATTCTGGTGGTGAGCAGCGCACGCAGTTTCCGGCGAAACGGACGCACACCCGCGGCGGCGGCAAGAAAGGACCCCTCGTCTCCGATGTCGTGCCCGGTATCGCACTCAGCCTCAAACCGGACCTCGACCGCGTCAAGGCCGCTGGCGTCGATCCGAAATCACTGAAGATCTACACACGCGAGAAGGCGGGGGAGCCGTGGAGCCTGCTGCCGTCGTACTACGACGAGAAGTCGGGACTCGTGAAGGGCGAGTCGACGCACCTGTCCCAGTTCGTGGTGATCGGGGAAAAGTTCGTGCCGCCGGCCGGGCCGGTCGTGGTCCTCGACCCTGACAATGACGAGGGGCGCGTGACAACGCCGGCTCCGCCTGTGAGTGAGCTCGGGTTCAACATCCGGCTGGCGCAGCTGGTACGGGATGCGCTGGTGCAAGATTGCCGGGCGAACGTCGTGATCACGCGAGAAGACCCGGCTGTGCCGGATATCAGTCGCGCCACGCGTGCCGGTATTGCCGCGAACGCGAACCCTGTGGCGACGGTGGGTCTCGCGTTCAACGCTCTCAACGGGCAAGCCTGGGGCGGGTCCGACCCGTCGCTGGGCGGATCGCAGACCTATTCGCGCGGCGGTCCCGCGGACGATCAGCTGTCGTTCTCGCTGACCGGCAACCTACCGACGTACACGGGACGTCCGGCGAAGAACATGGGCAACAACGGCAACTTCCCGGGCAGCGATTTCGATGGTGTGCCGGGCGCGCTGACGCACCTCGAGGCGCTGTTCATGGACAACAACTACGACCGCGTGATGATCGACAACAACTTCTCCGGGGTCGTGAACGGAGTGCTGACCGGGGTGGGGAAGTGGCTCGAAACGCAGGGTTTCGACTGCACGGACCCGGTGACCGGAGGCTGGCCGACTCCGCCGTCTGCGGCCGAGCTAGCCCGATGGCGCGCGCTCGGCCTGCAGAATTACCTGACCTACGGCGGCGAACCCTTCTCGTTCTCCACCGGCAACCTGGTCGAGCAGGAGAAGCTCTTCACCCTCCCCGGGCTGGGCGGTTCGTCGACCGATCTGACGCTGTTCTACAACTCCCAGGACGGCCGCTTGTCGCGGGTGGGCGCCGGGTGGTCATTCGGCCTCGGCGCGCGGGCGCAACGCTTCAGCGACGGAAGTGTGATGGTGGTGCGTGGCGACGGGGCCTCCTACGTCTTCACCCCCGACGGCTATGGCGGCTACCGGACCGACCCGACCCTGCATCAAACGCTGTCCGAGCAGCCGGGCGGCCGTCTCCTGCTCACGGATGTGTCCGGGGAGTCGTGGACATTCGATGCCGGCGACATCGAGGGCATCGGCGAGCTGGTGACCCACACGGACGCGAACGGCAACACGACCACGCTCACGTATGGTGCACCGGATGCGAACACGCAGCAGTTCGTGCCGCTGACCTCGATCACCGTGCCTGGCGGTCAGGTCATCCAGGTGCAGTCCGACGCCCTGGGCCGGGTCACCGGATTCACGCGGCCGGGTGGGGACCATTGGTCGTTGTCGTACGACGCCGCCGGGAATCTCACGACGGTGACCCTGCCGGACGGGCGTACCCACGTCTTCACCTACGATGGCGCCCACCAACTCCTCACCGGGACGGACGCAAGCGGGGTTCAGTATCTGAAGAACGCGTACGACGCGCAAGGCCGGATCGTGAAGCAGTGGGACGCCGTCGGCAAGCTGCGGACGCTGGACTACTCCACGCCCGGGCAGACGACCTACACGGATACGCTCGGTCGCACGAGCGTCTACTTCTTCGACGCGAGCTACCGCATCACGAAGGTGCAGCATCCCGATGGGACGACGGCTACTTTCGGGTTCGACAGTCAGAACAATGTCACCACCTCCACCGATGAGGACGGCCACGCGACGAAGTACGCTTACGACGGCTCGGGGAACATCCTCTCCGAGACGTCTCCGACGGGCGCCGTGACCAGGTACACGTACACCCCGACCGGGCGTGTCGCGACGAAGACGGATGCGGGCGGTCAGAGGGGCGCCGCACGAACGTGGGCATACGACTACGACAGCGCCGGGCATCTCACGGCAATCCACCAGCCGGACGGGAAAACGATCACTAACCGGTATGACGGCACAGGCACTCTGACAGCTACGGTCCAGCCCTCGGGCGCGACCACCACCTACCAGCACGACGCGACGGGGCACATCACGGTCGCGACCGACCCGACGGGCGCCGCGACCCATTACTCTTACGACACCGCGGGCCGCATCACCGCGGTCACCGACCCGAACGGACACACCACCTCGTACGGGTGGGACAGCGGCGACCGGCTGGTGTCCGTCACCGATCCGGCCGGACACACTACCTCGTACGCGTACGAGCCGAATGATCACGTCTCCCAGGTGACCGACCCGGTGGGTGCCACCCAGAAGTACACGTGGGACGCGCTTTTCCACCTGACTCAGGCGACGAACGCGGTGGGCGGGGTGACCTCGTATGCCTACGACAGCGAGGACTCCCTCACCGGCCAGACGGATCCGCTGGGTGCGAAGACCGCTTATTCGACCGACGGACAGGACCGGGTCTCTCAGATCACCGATCCCAAGGGCGGCGTCACCAAGCGCACCTACGACGGTGTTGGGAACCTCACCAGCGCCACGTCCGCCGGTGGGGGGAAGACGACCTACGCGTACGACGTGGGCGGCAACCTGACCCGTCGGACCGATCCGACCGGGGCCGTCACCCGCTATGAGTACGACGCGGTCGGGCGCCTGGTCCTGCTCACGGATCCAGATGGTGTGGTGACCCGGTACTCCTATGACGTGATGGACCGGATCACGCGGGTGACGGACGGCCTGGGCAAGCACCAGGACTTCGGCTACGACGTCGACGGGAACCTGGTCGCGGTGACCAAGCGCGACGGTTCGGTGACCAGGTACGCCTACGACGCCGCCGGCCGCAGGACGTCCACCACGTCACCGCTGGGTGAGACCACCGCGGTCACCTACGACGGTGCCGGGAAGGTGATTGCCGCGACCGACCCGCTGGGGCGTACGACAGCCATGGCGTACACGCCCACGGGCCAGCTGGCGTCGGTCACCGACCCTGCAGGCCATGAGACTGTGTACACGTATGACGCCGCCGGTCGGCGCACCGCATCGACCGACCCCAACGGGCACACCACGTCGTATACCTACGACGGGGACGGGAACCAGACGTCGACGACGGATGCAATGGGCGCGACGACGAGCTACGGCTATGACCTCGCAGGCCAGCAGACCTCTGTGACCAGCCCGAACGGCGACGAAACCCGCTACACGTACGACCCGCGCGGGTTGCTGAACCAAGTGATCCAGGGCTACAAGAAGGGTGCCGTTTCCGGCCCGTCGGTGAATGTGACGACAGCGTACGGGTACGACGCGGACGGTAACCGTACGAGTCTCACGGATCCGAACGGTCATGTCACGAAGTTCACGGTCGATGGAGTGGGTCGCACCACCGGCGAGGTGAACCCGGTCGGGAACACTACCCGGACCACCTATTCGCCTGCCGGTCGGACGACCTCCACGGTGACCGGCACTGGGGCGACCACCGCCTACCGGTACGACAAGCGCGGTGACCTGGTCCGTCAGGATGCCGCGGGCGCGATCGCCACCTTCGAGTACGACGCCGAGCAGCGGCTGATCGCGGTGACCGACCCGGGCGGGGTGACCGGTTTCGTGTATGACAAGGACGGCCGCGCCACCACCCAGATCGATCAGCAGGGCGGGCATCTGAAGACCGCCTACGACAAGGCCGGTCAGACCACCGGCGTCATTCTGCCGACCGGTCAGCAGTTGATGTACACGTATGACCAGGCCGGGAAGGTGACCTCGCAGACCTCACCGTGGGGTTCCCTTAGTTACGCCTGGGATGCGGCGGGTCTGCTCACCAAGCAGACCCGGTCGACCGGGGTGAGCACCGGCTACCAGTACGACGCGGATGACCGGGTCACGGCGATCGCGCACACCACCCCGCAACCGGCCACCCCGCCGGCCTCGTCCGCGACGCCGACTCCGGCTCCGTATGCGGCGGGCGAGGCGGCCGCGACGAAGTGCTCGAGTGTCGCCGGGTACATCGGCGCCCGCGCGCGTAGCACGGCGGATGCGCCGTTGTGCGAGCGGACGGCCCCGTACCTGTCCGGGCGTACGCTTCCGGCCCCGGCGAACCCGGTTCCGGACGGTGGGTCGTTGACTTACCAGTACGGCTACGACGCGAACGGCAATGTCACCAGCGCCACGCGCACCATCTCGAACGCGCCGAACAGGCTCGCCGCTTCCGGGCGGCCGGCGCCAGTGAACGGGAGCGCGCCGAAGATCACCACGACGACGGCCGCGTACAGCTACGACGCGCTGAACCGGCTCACCGGATCTATCACCGGTGGAGGGGAGAAGAACGCGTACGGGTATGACCCGGCCGGTAACCGGGTGTCGTGGTCGCGTTCTGGTGCAGCGGATGGGAACTTCGCCCAGCAGGCGTCGTTCAGCGACGCGAACCAGGTCACTCGCACTGCCACGACGGGGGCGGGTCGTGGTGTTCCGGGTGGTGTGGCGACCTACGGTTATGACGGGGCGGGGAACCGGACGAGCCAAAACGTGGCGGGTGTTTCGACAGGGTTCGCGTACAACCCGGCGGGTCAGACCACGCAGGTGGACCGTCCGGGCCGGACCACCAGTTACGGGTACGACGGTTTGGGCCGCAAAACCACGACCACGGACACCACGAGCCTGGGCACCAGCACCGCGCGCACCGTCTTTGACGGATCCGCCCCGGTTCAGACCACCACCGAGGCGGGCACCGCGACGACTGTCCGTGACGCGCTGGGGAACCTGGTCGAGCACGTGAACCAGAGCGGGGATGCGACCTGGGATCTCCTGGATCGTCTGGGCTCTACGATCGCGGGCGCGCAGGGTGGTTCGATCACCCAACTGTCCACCTACGACGACTGGGGAACCCAACAATTCGAGACCGCCGGTTGGTCGGGTCCTCAGAACTACACGGGTGAGCAGACCGACCCGACCCAGGGGTTGAACCATTACTTTGCCCGCACCTACGACCCGTCTGTCGGATCGTGGACCAGCCCCGACCCCTGGCGAGGAACCGCTACTCAACCGCAATCCCTGCACCGGTACGGGTACGTGTTCGACAACCCGGTCGCCAACGTTGACGTCCTCGGGTTTAAGCCATTCCCTAAGTGCCAGCCACTCTTGCAAAAGTGTGCAGGCGATCCACTTCCGAAGTTTCCGGGTATCGGACCGGCGAACACCTGCACCTCAGATCCTCGACCGCCATGTGCACCGCAATACCTGGCCAAGACTCCGTCGCCGAGCGCGCCAACGCACTCGACCCCCGTCCCGACCAAGCCAAGTCCAGCCAACCCCAACAGTAAGAACGACATCACGGACTCGCACGGGTGCAAACCCGGCACGGAGTGGTACACGAATTCGTATACCAATGGCCAGTGTGTAAGCACGGCGTACCTTAAACAGCAAGCTAACAACTGGGCCACCGTGGCGTCGTACTTGGCAGATTCAGGTGCGCTGTTCGGTGCGGATTTCTACGATCCAGCCACGGCCGAGAACTTGGCAGCCTTCCTCCACGATTTCGGTTGGGGAGCGGGACCCGTCGTCCTCATTTATGGCAGCTACCAGTTTGTCAAGTTCGCTGGCATTGCCATCTTCGTGACAGCTTGGGCGCTCATTTCAGGACCGAGCCAGGGCTGACACTGGGGCCGACGACTAAATGCGAAGAGGAGTTCTAGTGCGGAATCGATTCCTGCGAACATGGATACCCCTCGTGGGTCCACGAATGGCAAGGCGCTTATTCTGGTCGCACGTTCCACTGCTTGTGGCGGGCGCCGCCCTTGCCTCGTCGTGGTTGAGTGGCGCCGTACGTGCCGCAGGGGCCGATGCGGTTACCGTACAGGTTGCCGGAATCGTCAATGCGATTTTGGCCCTCGTAGTGGTCGTGGCGCTCGTGACGTGGACGTTGTTGCTTCACCGTCGTAGAGCAGAGATCCGTGTTCGCCTTGCTGCCCGTGGGGCCGCACTCCGGTTCGTGCCCCAGATCCTCACCCCGCACCGTTTCATCCAGTGGCGCGATCGTGAGCTCCTCACAACCGATTCCATACACGATGCACTCGGATGATCCAGCTTTGGCTTCAACGGCGCAGCCGCTCGTGGGGTGGGGGTCGACGTTAGCATCACCTGGTCAATCACGCCCCCCCGGAGTCTATGTGGCTGCAGTAGGGGCAGGGCTCGGCGAAGGTTTGTTTCTAGGAGCAGGATTTCAAGGCACATGGGTCCTCGATTGAAGATGTCATCTCTGTACCGAACAGCATCGGTCGGAGCGGCCCTAATATACGGGCTATCCGGCGCGGTGGCCGTCATTGCGTACGCCATACCAGCGCTGCGCTGCCCCGCGGCTGGGGGCACTGCGATGGTGCTTTCAATCGCGATTGCACTGCCGTCGACGGTCATCGCCTACATCGGTGGACGATCCGAACGAGATCGGACTCGACGCCTCACGGCTTCGAGCCCGGGCACCGGACTCGTCAACAACTATTTGCGGCGGCAGTCACCACTAGTGAAGTGCGGGCTCCTTTCGATGCTCGCGGCGGCTGTCGTTCTCGCCATGATCGCCATTTGGATAATGGGCAAGTCGTTCAACACGTCCGCTTTCCCGGGCCTGACGCTCGCGATGCTGGTTTCCACAGCAATCATCGTTCAGAACAACGCCCTAGTAGCCGCGAACCGTGGCTCCGGCGGGTGAGTCGAGTGCAGCGACCTCTCTTGGTGCTTTCAACCTGGCGTTTGCGATCTGGATCGTGCGCAGATTCTTCTCCGACGTGCCGAAAGACGTCGACGAGGCCGCCCAACTCGACGGCGCGGGCAAATGGACTGCGTCATCAATACCATCTTGGCTCTCGTTCCCGCTGGGGCGTCCGCGGTCACTATAGGGCTCAAGGGTGTGCTCAAGCCGATCGTCTCTGCAGCGATAGATGCGTTCGGCGGACTCATCGGCGGCCTTGGCCGTGGAGGAGCGCCGGAAGCATCAGGCCGATGGGGCTCCATCGTCCAAGCGGTGTGCACTCGACGGGCCTAGCAGGGCCTCTTCACGTGATGTGATGCAGCGTGTTAGCGATCTGACTACGAGGTAGGGCTTCTATGTAGCATTTCCGGTGGTGGGTGCGCGGATAGTTGACCCCGAGGCGGATTGGGCGTGAAGCAACGGCCGGAGTCAACCCGTCCCGCGGGCCGGCGGTGACGGGTACCATCCAAGAGGCGAAATCTGCCGGAGCGAGCTCCGGAGCGACCTCACGGATGGAACGATGACAGCGGGTACGACGAGCACGAGGCGGCCGGTCCTCACGGCTGCCCCGCTTCGCGTCCCACGCCGGCTGCGGATCGCCGGGCGCGAGGTGCCGTGGTGGGCGGCCGTGCTGGTGCTCTATGCGGTCTCCCGCCTCCTCACGACGACGCTGATGCTGGCGCTCTTCATCACGGCGACGGCGCTGCACTGGGACTTCGCGAGCCCTCGGATGGACCCCACCTTCTTCACGTTCTCGGGGTCGTGGGACGGCTCGTACTACAGCCAGATCGTGGAGCAGGGCTACCCCACGTCGCTGCCGCTCGACGCGGACGGGTCGGTGCAGCAGAACCCGTGGGCGTTCCTGCCGCTCTTCCCGATCGTGGTGCGCGCACTGATGTTCGTGACCGGCCTCAGCTTCTACCCGGCCGGGTTTGCCGTCGCCCTGGTCTTCGGCGCCGCCGCGAGCGTCGTGCTGTTCCGTCTGGTGGCGGCGCGCGCCGGTGTCTCCAGCGCGTTCTGGGCGACGGCGTTCTTCTGCTTCAACCCGCTCTCGTTCGTGCTGCAGATCAGCTACGCGGAGAGCATGTTCTTCTTCCTGATGTTCGCGGCGCTGCTCGCCATGATCCAGCGGCGGTACTGGTTGATGATGCCGTGCGGGGTGGCGGCGGCCTTCACGCGGCCGGGGGCGCTCGCCCTGCCGCTCGCGCTCGGCATCGTGCTGCTGTTCCGGATGCTGCAGGCGCGGCGCGGCGGCGAGGGGTTCCGCCCGCGGGAGCGGATGTCCATGCTCGTCGCCGGCGGGGTGATGGCGCTCGCCGGGATGTCCTGGCCGATCATCGCGGCGGCGGTCACCGGTACGGGCGACGCGTACGTCAGCACCGAGCTCTCCTGGTGGACGGGGTTCATCGGCAAGGTCGCGTTCATCCCGCTGACCCCGTGGTTCCTGCTCAGCTGGCGCTACCTCAGCATCCTGGGCGCCCTCATCGTCATCGGCATCGTCGCCGGTTACACGTGGATCCTCACCCGGCCGTCGGTGCGGGCGCTGGGCACGGACATGGTCGCGTACGCGGCCAGCTACGGCCTCTATCTGTTCGCCGTCTTCCTGCCGCAGCAGAGCACCTTCCGCCTCCTGCTGCCGCTCGCTCCGCTCGCCGGGGCCAGGGGACTCACCCGCAGCCGCCGCGCGCGCAAGGCCACGCTGATCGCCTGCATCGCGCTGCAGCCGGTGGCGCTCGTGCTGCTCTGGTTCATCGGCTACCCCTGAGTCGCGGGGCGGCGCGCGGGCGCCGCGTCTGCGCCGTCGGAGCAGGCGCGCCGGTCAGGAGTCGACGCGCTCCGGCCACGGCACCTCGGGCACCGCGCGGTAGTGCGTGCCCGCCGCATCCCAGTGCTCGGACAGCCGGGCGACGCGCTCGACGAAGTCGGGCAGGTCGCGTGCCGCCTCCACCGGTTCCGTGTCGGCGGGGGCCGTCGACCAGCCGATCTCGGCGATGGCCGCGAGGCGGGGGAGCACCATGTCCTCCACCTCCTCGATCGTCGCCACGGTCTCGGTCCACAGCGGCGCCTCGACGCCCAGGATGTGCGCATCGCCCACACCGGGCACGACGCGCGCCGGGTCCCAGCCGAACGAGCGGGCGAGGGTCGTGGGGGAGCCGGTCCAGTCCTGGCCGATCGGGTCGCCGTCCTCGTAGACGATGTCGAGGTAGGCGGCGTCGGACGGCGACAGGATGAGCGCGCCACCGCCGCGCACGAAGGTGAGCGCGCGCTCGGCCGCCCGATCGCGCGGCGTCGTGAAGTCCCAGTACTGGCCGACCGTGCCCGCGGGCAGGGCGTCCGCCTTGCCGAGCTCGTGCCATCCGATCGGCGTCTTCCCGTTCCGGGCAACCTCGGCGGCCGCGTGGTTCGCGAACGCGACGAAGTCCGCCTCCGGGGTGCTGAGGCACTCGTCCCCGCCGATGTGCAGGTATGGCCCGGGCGTCAGCGCCACCACCTCGCGGATGACGTCGCGCACGAAGCGCTCGGTGGTCGGGTCGCCGGTCTGCAGCGTGCTGAAGCCGACCTCCGAGCCGGTGTACAGGGCGGGGGCGATGCCGTCCGGGTTCAGCTCGGGATACGACGCGAGCGCGGCGTTGGTGTGGCCCGGCATGTCGATCTCGGGCACCACGGTGATGTGCCGGTCGGCGGCGTATCGCACCAGCTCGCGGTACTCCTGCTGCGTGTAGAAGCCGCCGCGGGTCCCGTCGCTGCCCGTCGAGCCGCCGATCCGGGAGAGCTCGGGCCAGGACTCGATGTGGAGGCGCCAGCCCTGGTCGTCGGTGAGGTGCAGGTGGAGGTGGTTGACCTTGAGCAGTGCGATCGCGTCGATGAAGCGCCGGACCTCGGCGGGCGTGAAGAAGTGGCGCGCCACATCCAGCATCGCCCCGCGGTAGGCGTAGCGCGGGTGGTCGTGGATGCGCTGGGCGTCGACCGCGACCAGGTCGCCCTCCTGCGCCGCGGGCAGCAGCTGCCGCAGCGTCTGGACGCCCCAGAACGCGCCGGCCGGGGTGGCCGCACCGATGCGGACGCCCTCGGCGGCGACCTCCAGGGTGTAGCCCTCGGCGCTGTCCGAGCCGTCCTCGTGCGGCCCCTCGCCCGGTGCGATCACGATCGCGATGTCGCCGTACGCCGGCGGTTCGTCGACGATGTGCGGTTCGTGGCCGAACCCGACGGCCAGCGCCTCGGCGAGCAGCCGGGCGACCGCGTCCGCTCCCGGACCAGCGACGCTGATCCGCGCGGCGTCGCCCAGAACGAAGGGGGACGCATCCGACGGGTCGGTGCGGACAGGGCGGGGCACGACCACAGGGCACTCCTCAGGGTCTGATGAGAACGGAGGAGGCCGACGTCGCCCGCCCCACGAGGGTCGGCCACAGCGAGTATCGCAGGGCTCCTGACAAACTGGCAAGGGTTCCGCCGGTCGCTCCCTTTGCTATGCTTGGCGCGTCGCGACTGGCGCTCAGATGGTCACCATCGGGGAGCGACACGGTATCTCGAGAACACGGATGGATGCGGCCGCGCGCCTGGGTCGCTACGGATAGGTCCATCCCTGTATGAAGGAGCCGGCAATGACCGATACCCTCCCCTCGACGTTCACCGCCCCACTGGCGGAGGTCGACCCCGAGATCGCGGAGGTGCTGCAGCTCGAGCTCGGTCGCCAGCGCGACTACCTCGAGATGATCGCCTCCGAGAACTTCGTGCCGCGCGCCGTGCTCGAAGCGGTCGGCTCGGTGCTCACCAACAAGTACGCGGAGGGCTACCCCGGCCGCCGCTACTACGGCGGGTGCGAGTACGTCGACATCGCCGAGCAGCTGGCGATCGACCGGGCCAAGGCCCTCTTCGGCGCGGAGTACGCCAACGTCCAGCCGCACTCCGGTGCGTCCGCCAACGCGGCCGTGCTGTCCGCCATCGCGACGCCGGGCGACACCATCCTGGGCCTGGAGCTCGCGCACGGCGGCCACCTGACCCACGGCATGAAGCTCAACTTCTCGGGCAAGCTCTACAACGCCGTCTCCTACGGCGTCGACCCGGAGACGTTCCTGGTCGACATGAACGTCGTGCGCGACAAGGCGCTCGAGCACAAGCCGCAGGTGATCATCGCCGGCTGGTCCGCCTACCCGCGCCAGCTCGACTTCGCCGCGTTCCGCGAGATCGCTGACGAGGTCGGCGCCAAGCTCTGGGTCGACATGGCGCACTTCGCCGGTCTCGTCGCCGCGGGCCTGCACCCGTCTCCCGTCCCATACGCGGACGTCGTCAGCTCGACCGTGCACAAGACGATCGGCGGACCGCGCTCCGGCTTCATCGTCAGCCGCGACACCGAGCTCGCGAAGAAGCTCAACTCCAATGTCTTCCCCGGCCAGCAGGGCGGACCGCTCATGCACGTGATCGCCGCCAAGGCGACCGCGTTCAAGCTCGCCGCGACCGAGGAGTTCAAGGACCGCCAGGCCCGCACCATCCGCGGCGCGCAGCTCCTCGCCGAGCGCCTGACCGCCGAGGACTCCCGCGCCGCCGGCGTGGACGTGCTCACCGGCGGCACCGACGTGCACCTGGTGCTCGCCGACCTCCGCACCTCGGAGCTCGACGGCCAGCAGGCGGAGGACGTGCTGCACGAGGTCGGCATCACGGTCAACCGCAACGCGGTGCCGTTCGACCCGCGCCCGCCGATGGTCACCTCCGGCCTCCGCATCGGCACGCCGGCGCTCGCGACCCGCGGCTTCGGCGACACCGAGTTCACCGAGGTGGCCGACATCATCGCGCTCGCGCTGCGTCCCGGCGCCGACACCCGCGCCCTCCGCGCGCGCGTCGACGCCCTGACCGCCGCCTTCCCGCTCTACCCCGGCCTGACCCCGTCCGGCCAGGAGGGCTTCCCGGTCGAGCTCCCCTCCTCGATCTGACCCGCCCGCAACAATCGCTTCCTCACTTAATCCGCTGTTTCGCGCCCGGAACACGGATTAAGTGAGGAACAGATGGAAGGAATGCGCGTGACCGCACAGATTCTGGACGGGAAGGCGACCGCCGCCGAGATCAAGGCGGAGCTGAAGGAGCGCGTCAGCGCGCTCCGCGAGAAGGGGATCGTCCCGGGGCTCGGCACGATCCTCGTCGGCGACGACCCGGGCTCGCAGTGGTACGTCGCCGGCAAGCACCGCGACTGCGCGGAGGTGGGCATCGCCTCCATCCGCCGCGACCTGCCTGCCGACATCTCGCAGGCCGAGCTCGAGGCGGTCGTCGAGGAGCTGAACGCGGACCCCGACTGCACCGGCTTCATCGTGCAGCTGCCGCTCCCCGGCCACCTCGACACCGACGCCATCCTGGAGCTGGTCGACCCGGCGAAGGATGCGGACGGGCTGCACCCGACGAACCTCGGCCGCCTCGTGCTGAACGTCAACCGCCCGATCACCTCGCCGCTGCCGTGCACGCCGCGCGGCGTGATCGAGCTGATGCTGCGTCACGGCATCGACATCCGGGGCAAGGATGTGGTGGTCGTCGGCCGCGGCGTCACCGTCGGGCGGTCCATCGGCGCCCTGCTCACGCGGCGCGAGTACAACGCGACCGTGACGCTGACGCACACCGGGACGCACGACCTCGACGAGCACCTGCGGCGCGCGGACATCATCGTCGCCGCGGCCGGTGTCGCGGGCCTCGTGACCGCGGACAACGTGAAGCCGGGCGCCGTCGTGCTCGACGTGGGCGTCAGCCGCGTCGAGGACCCGGTGACCGGCAAGAGCGTCGTCGCGGGCGATGTCGCACCCGAGGTGGCCGAGGTGGCCGCCTGGGTGTCGCCCAACCCCGGTGGCGTCGGCCCGATGACGCGGGCCCTGCTGCTGCAGAACGTCGTGGAGTCCGCCGAGCGGGAGCTGGCGTGAGCGAGACCGCTCGCTCGCATCCCGCGGTGGAGCGCGTCGAAGCGGCCCTGCTGGACGCGGGCGTCGAGCCGCGTGTCCGCTGGTTCGAGACGGCGACGCCCACGGCCGCAGCCGCTGCGGCGGAACTCGGTGTCGAGGTCGGTGCGATCGCCAACTCGCTCGTCTTCACCCTCGACGGCGAGCCGCTGCTCGTGATGACGTCCGGCGCCCACCGCGTCGACACCGCGTTCCTCGGCGAGCGTCTCGGCGGCCGCATCCGCCGCGCCGACCCGGAGACCGTCAAGGCCGCGACCGGCCAGACGATCGGCGGCGTCGCCCCGCTCGGCCACCCCGCGCCGCTCCGCACCGTGGTGGATGTGTCCCTCGCCGGCTACCCCGAGATCTGGGCCGCCGCCGGCCACGCCCACACCGTCTTCCCGACCACCTTCGACGAGCTCCTCCGCCTCACCCACGGCACCCCCACCCCCGTCACCCCCTGACCGCCTTCGCCCACCGTCGAGTACACGAAAAGTGCACGCGACGCGCCGTGCGGGCGTGCACTTTTCGTGTACTCGACGGAGGAGCGGAAGGGCGGAGGGCGTCAGCGGTCGAGGACGACGATGAAGCGGCGGCGGACGACGCGCTCGCCGGGCGTCCCGCGCAGTTCGTCGAGGGCGGAGAGCACGCGGTCCAGGATGCGCGGGCGCAACGCCAGCTCCGCCTCGTCGGGCTGGTCGACCGTCCCGGCCGGGTAGTCCACGCCGGGGTCGGTCGACATCTCGATGTGCGCACCGCGCAGCTCGCGCACCGGGGCGGTCGGGTCGTCGCGGAACCGGATCAGCCGCTCGATCGTGGAGCGGAACTGCGCCAGGTCCCGCACGTACAGCCGCGCGGGCAGCACGGTGTCCCCGGTGAACAGGATGCCCGTCGCACGATCGAAGAACACCACCGCCGACGGCTCGTGCCCCGGCCCGCCGATCACGTCGACGACGCGACGGCCCAGGTCGAACGCGACCGTTTCATCCGGCCACGAGCGGAACCCGAAGAATCCGATCACCTCCGCCGGGCTGGTGCCGACGACGGTGGTGCCGGGCCGGTCGCGCAGCAGCGCATCCCCCGCGATGTGGTCGCGGTGCGCGTGCGAGTGCGCGACGACCAGCGGGTACGGGCGGACGAACACCACGGGGTTCCGCCGCAGCCATTCCGCGATCAGCCGCTCCACCGTCGCGCGCAGCGGGAACTGCTGCTCGTCGGTGGTGGCGCCGGTGTCGATGAGGAGCGCCCGCTCCCGTCCGAACAACAGGTACAGGAAGGGCGCCTCCCAGTGCGACGTCTTGGGCTGCCGCAGCTGGACGGTGTCCGGGTCGAGCCAGAGCACGTCGGGCTCGTTCATCCGCTGTTCGCTCACCTGTCACATCCTCCACGCACCGGGTGACGTGCAGGTGAACGGATCTCAGCTCTCGCGCAGCGCACCCTCCGATGCACGAACGGTGAACATCTCCGGCTGACCGAAGCCGTGCTCGGCGAACGCCCCGTCGAGCGCCACGAGTACGCGGCTGACGGCGTCCGTCGGCACGAGAGCGATCGCGGAGCCGCCGAAGCCGCCACCCGTCATCCGGGCGCCGATCGCGCCGTTCGCCTGCGCTGTCTCGACGGCGAGGTCGAGCTCGGGCACCGAGATCTCGAAGTCGTCGCGCATGGAGACGTGGGAGGCGTCGAGCAGCGCGCCGATCGCCTGCGGCCCCTGCTCGCGCAGCGTGCGGACGGTGTCGAGCACGCGCTGGTCCTCCGTGACGACGTGCCGGACCCGCCGGAACCTCACGTCGTCCATGAGCTCGCGGGCGCGGTCCAGGTCGCCGACCGCGACGTCGCGGAGCGACTCGACGCCGAGGATGCGGGCGCCCTCCTCGCAGGATGCCCGGCGGTCGGCGTACCCGCCCGTCGCGTGCGCGTGGGCCACACCGGTGTCGATGATGAGGAGCTCGAGCCCCGCATCCTCGAGCCCGAGCGGGACGATCTGCGACTCCAGCGAGCGGCAGTCGAGGAAGACCGCGGCGTCGCGCTCGCCGAGCAGTGACGCGGACTGGTCCATGATGCCGGTCGGCGCGCCCACGGCCACGTTCTCGGCGCGCTGTCCGACACGCGCCAGGGTCCGGCGGTCGAGTCCGAGCCGCCACAGCTCGTTGAGCGCGACCGCGACGGCGCTCTCGATGGCGGCCGACGACGACAGGCCGGCGCCGACGGGCACGTTCGAGTCGATCAGGATGTCGACGCCCGGCACCGCGGCCAGGTCGGCGCCGAACTCGCCGAGCGCCCAGGCGACCCCGAGCGGATAGGCGGACCAGCCGCTGAGCGCGTCCGGCGTGAGCGCGTCGAGCGGAACCTCGACCAGCTCGTCGGCGAACGTGCTGCCGACGCGGACGACCCGGTCCTCGCGGGCGCCGACGGCGGCGACCGTCCGGCGGTTGATGGCGAGCGGCAGCACGAAGCCGAGGTTGTAGTCGGTGTGCTCGCCGATCAGGTTCACACGGCCGGGCGCGGACCACACCCCGTCGGGCTCGCGGCCGAACACCTCGGCGAAGTCGTCGCGGACGCCGGTGCGCAGGTCGGTCATCGGTCAGCCTCTCGGTCGGGGGTGGATGCGCTGTCGGCCGGATCGACCGTCACCAGTCCGGAGACGGTGACGGGCAGCTCGCCGACCGGGTTCTCGCGGTCGGCGCGCTCGACGGCCTCGCGGAGGGCGACGGCCGCCTGCTCGGGCGGGATGTCGCCGATCCAGGCGCCCATGGCCGACTCCGAGCCGGCCAGGAACTTCAGCCTATCGGCGCCGCGCCGGGGGGATGTGATCTGCAGCATGAGCCGGATCTCGTCGCGCCGCACGCCTACCGGCGCCTGGTGCCACGCGGCGATGTACGGGGTGGGGGAGTCGTAGAGCGCGTCCACGCCGCGCAGCACGCGCAGGTAGAACGTCGCGAGCTCGTCCCGCTCCTCGGGGCTCGTCTCGGCCAGGTCGGCGACGTGGCGGTGGGGGAGCACGTGGATCTCGATCGGCCAGCGGGCCGCGAACGGCACGAAGGCCGTCCAGTGCTCGCCGGACAGCACGACGCGCTCCGACGCCCGCTCACGCTCCAGGATGTCGGCGAACAGCGTGGGTCCGTACGCGTCGAGCGAGCGGAGCAGTGCGGTGGTCCGCGGCGTGATGTACGGGTAGGCGTAGATCTGGCCGTGCGGGTGGTGCAGGGTGACGCCGATCGCCTCCCCGCGGTTCTCGAACGGGAACACCTGCCGCACGCCGGGCAGCGCGGAGAGCTGGGCGGTGCGGTCCGCCCACGCCTCGATCACGGTGCGGGCGCGGCTCGGCGTCAGACTACCGAACGCTCCGGTGGTCGCCGGACTGAAGCAGACGACCTCGCAGCGGCCGACGGAGGTGCGCGTGCGACCGAGGCCCACGGCGGCCAGGTCGTCGAGCCCCTCCGGCGCGTTGCCGTCCTCGAGCAGCGGCCCGAACGACGGCGACTTGTTCTCGAACACCGCGACGTCGTAGAGGTCGGGGATCTCGGAGGGATTGGTCGGGCTGGCGGGGGCGAGCGGGTCGAGTTCCGCCGGCGGCAGCATGACGCGGTTCTGGCGTGCCGCCGCGATCGACACCCACTCGCCGGTGAGGGGGTCCTGACGCATGGTCGCCGTGGCGGGACGCGGTGCCGGCTCACGGAGGTCGGGCTTGCGCTCCGGGCTCAGCGTCGTGTCCGCGTCGTCGTAGTAGATGAGCTCCCGGCCGTCGGCGAGACGGGTGGGGCGCTTCGTAATCGCAGCCATGCCATCCTTTCGTTTCCGAAAGCGAGGATACCGCTTCTGCTTTCGTATTGACAAGGATTCGGAAGCGCTCCAGCATGGGTGCATGAGCGAACCGCTGCCCGCCGCGCTCCGCCGCGAACGGATGCTCGACCTGATCGGGCGGGCGGGGTTCGCGCGCGTCGCGGACCTGAGCGAGGCGTTCCAGGTGTCGGATGTGACGGTCCGCAGCGATCTCGATGCGCTGGACCGCGAGCAGAGCATCCGCCGGGTCCATGGCGGCGCCGTGCTGCGCACCGTGGGCATGCGGGAGCCGAGCTTCGAGGAGGCGCTGGAGTCGTCGGCCGATGAGAAGCGCCGCATCGGCGAGGCCGCCGCGGCGATGGTGGTCCCCGGCAGCAGCGTCCTGCTCGACGTCGGCACCACGACGGCGGCGATCGCACGGGCGCTGGTCGAGCGTGAAGACCTCGAGGGCGTCACCGTCATCACCAACGGACTGACGATCGCGCTGGAGCTGGAGCGCGCCATCCCGCGCTTCGAGGTGGTCGTGACCGGCGGGACGCTGCGCCCGCTGCAGCACTCGCTCGTGGAGCCGCTCGCGTCCGTGCTGCTCGGCCGGGTGCACGCCGACGTGGCGTTCCTGGGCTGCACCGGCGTGCATCCCACCGGCGGAATCACGAACGTGAACCTCCCGGAGGCCGACCTCAAGCGCGCGATGCTGCACTCGGCCGAGCGCGCCGTCGTCGTGGCCGACGGCAGCAAGCTGGGCCGCACGCACGTGGGCCGCATCGCCGCGGTGGATGAGGTGGCCGAGCTCGTGACGGGCGGATCGGCGTCGGGCGACGACGTCCGGGCGCTTCGGGATGCCGGTCTCCCGGTGGTCGTGGCCTGAGGCCTACCCTGGTCCCATGCGACCCGCGACCGGTGAACAGTACGAACTCGACTTCGGCGACCTGAGCGCCACCATCGTGCAGGTGGGGGCCGGCATCCGCTCGCTGCGGTTCGCCGAATCCGACCTGACCGAGCCGTATCCCGCAGAGGCCCAGCCGCCGTCCGCGTGCGGGATCGTGCTCGTGCCCTGGCCGAACCGCGTGGCCGACGGACGCTGGGAGCACGAGGGCGAGACGCTGCAGCTCGACCTGACCGAGCCGGCGAAGCGGAACGCCATCCACGGTCTGCTGCGCCGCCGGCCCTACGAACTGGTCGACCGCTCGGACTCGACGGTGACGCAGACCGCGACGATCTACCCCGAGCCGGGGTACCCGTTCCTGCTCGACACGACGGTGATGCACGAGCTGCACACCGAGGGGCTGACCGTCACGCACTCCATCGCGAACGTCGGCGACACTCCGGCCCCGGTCGCGGTCGGCGCGCATCCCTACCTGCGGATCGCGGATGTGCCGCCCGAGCAGCTGACGGTCACGGTCGCCGCCCGCACGCGGTTCGAGGTGGACGACCGGAGCAACGTCACCGGCGAGACGCCGGTGGCCGGCACCGACTACGACCTGTCGGCCGGCCGCCGGGTGAGCGAGCTCGACCTCGACACGGGGTTCGCGGACCTGCCGGAGGGTCCGGTGGAGCACACCCTCGCCGCCGACGACGGGCGCCGCGTCGTGCTGTGGGGCGACGACGACTTCCGGTACGTGCAGGTCTTCACGCACCGGAAGTTCGCGACGAAGCCCGGCGGGGTGGCCCTCGCTATCGAGCCGATGACCGCCCCGGCGAACGCGCTCAACTCGGGACGCGGGCTCCGCATCCTGCAGCCGGGCGAGACCTGGACGCTGAACTGGGGCATCCGGCCGGAGGGGTTCGGCGGGGAGGCCTACCTGGCCAGCTGGGGGTAGAGCACGCGGACGTCCTCGTGGAGGTGCGACTTCACGTAGCGGGCGGTGTCACCGACCACGGCCTCCGCCTCGTCGTTCTTCACGGCGTCCAGCGCCTCCTCGACGACCTGCTGCGGCGGCACCTTGTCGGCGGTCACGTCGGCGGCCATGTCGGTGTCGACGTAGCCGACGTGGACGCCGACGACCTGGATGCCCGCGGGCGCCAGGTCGACGCGGACCGAGTTGCTCGCCGACCACAGTGCGGCCTTCGATGCGCTGTACGAGCCGACGCCCAGCCAGCTGAGTGTGGAGTGCATGTTGACGATCGCGCCGCCGCCGTTCGCCTCGAGGATCGGGCTGAAGGCACGGGTGACCAGCACCGGACCCCAGAAGTTCGTGTCGAGCTCGCGGCGGATCTCCTCGAGGTCGCCGCTGACGAGCGACTGGTTCACCGCGATCCCGGCGTTGTTCACGAGGATGCTGACGTCCGTCGCGATGGACGCGGCACGGCCGATGCTCTCCGGGTCCGTGACGTCGAGCTCGAGAGGGACGACGCGCGGGTCGTCCGACTGCACCGAGCCGGGGCGGCGGGCGGCGGCGTAGACCTTCGAGGCGCCGCGCTCGAGCAGCTCGGCGACGAAGGCGGCGCCGAGGCCGCGGTTGGCGCCGGTGACGAGGGCGACGCGTCCGGTGATGTCCGTCATGAGGGTTCCTTCCAAAAGTAAACCGATCTGTGTATCGGCGACGGGACTCAATGTACACAGATCGGTTTACATTTCGCAAGCCGTTCCGTAGAATCGGGACATGACCAGCACTGCGACCCCCGTCAAGCCGAAGCCGCGCGACCGCGTTCTCGCCGCCGCGGCACGGCTGTTCATGCGCGACGGGGTCAACGCGGTCGGGGTCGACCGTCTTGCGCAGGAGGCGGAGGTGTCGAAGCGCTCGCTGTACCAGCACTTCGACGGCAAGGACGGCGTGGTCGCCGCGATGCTCGAGGCGTACGGTCCGCAGGTCGTCGCGGGCTACTTCGCCCCCGATGACGAGGGGACGCCGCGCGAGCGGGTCCTCCACGCGTTCGACGCGCTGCACAGCGCAGCCGAGGCGGACGACTTCTTCGGCTGCCCCTTCGTCAACGTGGCGACCGAGCTGCGCGACCGCGAGCATCCCGCCGCCATCGTGGCCCGCCACTACAAGGAGGAGCTGACCGCGTACTTCGAGCGGCAGGCCACGGCCGCCGGCGCGCACGACCCGCACACGCTCGCCGTGCAGCTCACGCTGCTCTTCGACGGCGCCTCGGCCAGCGCCGCGATGCGTGGCGGCACGCCCGAGGCGGCGCGCCTGGCGGTGGCCGCCCTCTTCGACGCCGCGGCCGCGCGTCGCTGACGCGCGCCGCCCCGCGCCCGCGCGCCGCCCCCTACATTCGTGCCGAATGCTGTCTCCGCGCCGCCACATTCGTGCCGAATGTCGCTTCTCGCCCCGCCAGCGGCGACATTCGTGACGAATGTCACCACCGCGCCGCCTGCTGCGCCGGGAACATTCGTGCCGAATGTCGCTTCTCGCCCCGCCAGCGGCGACATTCGTGACGAATGTCGCCGCCGTGCCGCCCGCCCCGCCCGTGAACATTCGTGCCGAATGTCGCCTCTCGCCCCACCGAACGCGACATTCGTCACGAATGTCACCACCGGCCGTGCCGCCCGCCGCGCCCAAAACATTCGTGCCGAATGTCGCCTCTCGCCCCACCGAACGCGACATTCGTCACGAATGTCGCCCCCGCCCCCGCTACGGCGCGATCGACAGGAAGATGAACGCCGCGAACAGCACGAGGTGGATGCCCCCCTGCAGCCGCACGGCGCGCCCCTGCACGATCGTGAGGATGCTGACCAGCACCGTCAGGATGAGCAGCACGATCTGACTCGACCCGAGCCCGAGGTGCAGGGCGCCCGGCAGCCAGATCGAGGCGACCGCGATGGCGGGGATGGTGAGCCCGATGCTCGCCATCGCCGAGCCGAGCGCCAGGTTCAGGCTCGTCTGGGTGCGGTTGCGGTTCGCCGCCTTGGCCGCCGCGATTCCCTCCGGGAGCAGCACGAGGAGCGCGATCACGACGCCGACGAACGACTGCGGCAGCCCGATCGCGGTCACCGCCCGCTCGATCGGCGTCGACTCCAGCTTGGCGAGTCCCACGACCGCGACGAGCGACACGAGCAGCAGCGCGACGCTGATCCACGCGGTGCGGTTCGACGGCGCCGCGGCGTGGTCGTCTTCGGCGAGCGGCTGCCCCTTGCTCCCGACCGGCAGGAAGAAGTCCCGGTGCGCGACCGTCTGGGTGAAGACGAACATCCCGTACAGCGCGACGGATGCGATGGCTGCGAATACGAGTTGCGGCCCGGAGAAGACCGGCCCGGGCGCGGACGTGAAGCTCGGCAGCACCATCGTCAGCGTCGCGAGCGCCGTCACCGTGGCGAGGGCCGCCCCGCTGCCCTGGGCGTTGAAGGCCGTCGACTCCCGCCGGGATGCGCTGAGCAGCAGCGAGAGCCCGACGATCCCGTTCATCGTGATCATCACCGCCGAGAACACGGTGTCGCGGGCGAGCTCGGGCGAATCCTTGCCCGTGGTCATCAGCGTGACGATGAGCGCGACCTCGATGATCGTGACCGCGACCGCCAGCACCAGCGATCCGAACGGCTCGCCGACCCGGTGGGCCACCACCTCCGCGTGCTGAACGGCGGCGAGCACCGTCCCGGCGAGGACCACTGCGATCAGGCCGACCGCGAATCCGTTCAGCTCCACCGCCCAGAACGCGACCAGGACCACGACGCCGATGGCAGGCACCCCGATCGTCCACCACCGTGCGAGCCAGGAGCCGAGTGCCGTCATGCAACCATCCTGCCAGGTGCCTCCTCCAGCGGTCCTGCGGCGGGTCCGCCGCCGTCGGGCCCTCTGCCGTGATGGGATGGGCGCATGACCGGGAACTGGACCCTCCGCGCCGCCGCCTCCGCCGGCCTCGCCGTCGCGCTCGCCCTCGTCGTCACCGGATGCGGGACGCCGAACTCCGCACCGACGACCGGCAGCGCCTCCGCATCCACCTCCACGACCCCGTCGACGTCGCCGCGACCGACCGGCACGACGACGGCCGTCCCGATCGAGGGCCAGTGCGACACCGCGAACCTGACCGGCACGATCGGCAAGGGAGGCGGGGGAGCGGCCGGAAGCGTCGAGGTCACGATCGTCCTCACCAACAACGGCAGCACCGAGTGCTCGCTGCAGGGCTGGCCCGGCGTCTCCTTCGTCGGCGACGGCAACGGCACGCAGCTCGGCAAGCCGGCCGACTTCGACCGCAGCACCCCGCATCCCACCGTCGTCCTGCAGCCGGGCGGAACCGCGCAGGCGCCGCTGCGGATCACCCAGGCGCTCAACTACCCGGAGGCCGACTGCAAGCCGCAGCCCGCCGACGGCTTCCGCGTCTACCCGCCCGGGTCCAAGGAATCCCTGTTCATCAAGTACGACGGCGCGACGGCGTGCACCACGGACACCGTGTCGCTGCTGCAGGTCGGGGCGCTCGTCGGCAGCTGATCCGGCTCGACCGCATCCGGCTCGACCCGGTCCGGCTCGCCCGGGTGCGGCAGCGCGGTCAGGCGCAGACGCGCGCGATCGATCCCTGCCAGGCTTGGCGCACCGCGTCCGAGGCCTGCTCCACCATCGTGTCGTCGGCCATGGATGCGGACGGAGCCGCCGCGTAGGCGCTCACGCTGTCCGACAGGGCGCTGAGGCTGCCGCGCACCGGTCCGAGGGCCGTGACAACGGAGTCGGTCGCCAGGTCCTCCGTCCGGGCGCGGAACGCCGCGACCGCCGACCGGATCGCCTGCGCCGCTTCCGCGTCCGGCGCGCGCAGCGGCAGGCGCGCCTGCAGCGTCGCATCGAGGGCGTGCCGCGCGCTGGCGATCGCGGTGCAGTCGCGTCCACGTTCGGCGGAGGCCTCGGAGAAGAGCGGGAACTCCATGCCGAGCGCAGCGTTCAGCAGCAGGCAGGCCGCGACGCAGCCCGCGACCAGCGCACCGAGCGGCGGCCCGAGCCGCCGGGCGATCGATCGGGCGGTCATCTCACGAGAGAGGACGCGGCCACCCGCGTTTCGTGACGCCGGCGCGGTGACCGGCGCGGTGTCGGCCGCCGGTCCGCTCGGCTCCGCGACAGCGGGCGCGCCGGCGGGCGCGGTCACGTTCGGCACAGCCGGACCGGTCGCGCCGAGTTCCCGCGGCTCGCGGAGGGATGGGGTCACGCGATCACCGTAGCCGGGACCGGTTAACTCTTCGTTGCCGGATCCATCGCGCACGAGCCCCGGCCGCGCCTCCCGATACGCTGGGCCCGTGTCCTCCGCCCGGCGCATCCCGCGACCCGCCACACCGCAGTGGCTGGCCCGGCTCGTCGTCGTCACCGCGCTCGTCGGCGTCGGGGCGGGCATCGGCGGAGTGCTGGTCTACCTGGGCCTGCACGCCCTGCAGCACCTCGCCTTCGGCTCCTCGGAGGGCGACCTGTACGAGGGCCTCCTCGACGCCCCGCCGGTCAACCGGGTGGTGGCGCTCGCCGTGGCCGGCGTCATCGGCGCCGTCGGCTGGTGGCTGCTGCGGCGGTGGGGCCGCCGCGTCCCGGAGCACGCGATCGTCTCCGTCGAGCAGTCGGTGGAGGGTCGCCGGATGCCGCCCTTCGTCACGCTCGCCAATGCGGCCCTGCAGGTGGTCATCGTCGGCCTGGGCGCATCCATCGGCCGGGAGGTGGCCCCGCGCGAGGTGGGCGCGCTCTGGGCCGGGTGGCTGGCCGAACGGGCGGGGGTGTCGGCGCGGGAGCGGCGCATCCTGGTCGCCTGCGGCGCGGGCGCGGGCCTCGCGGCCGTCTACAACGTGCCGTTCGGCGGGGCGGTTTTTGCGGTGGAGATCCTCCTCGCCGAGGTCAGCTTCGCGACCGTTCTGCCCGCGTTCGCGACGTCGGCGATCGCGGCCCTGGTCGCCCGGGTCGTCGTCCCGTCGAACCCCCTGTACCAGCTGCCCGAACTGCACCTGTCGGTCACGGTCGTGGTCTGGTCCGTGCTCGCCGGACCGCTGATCGGCTTCGCCGCCGTCGGCTTCGTCCGGGCGGTCCGTTTCCTCCAGGATCACCGGCCGGAGTCGTGGCGCATCCTGATCGTCATGCCGCTGACCTTCGTAGCGGTCGGGGTGGTGTCGCTCTGGCTCCCCGCGATCCTCGGCAACGGCCGCGCGCTCGGTCAGCTCGCGTTCGCCGCCTCGGTGCCGGTGCTGCTCATCCTGCTCACCACCATCGTCAAGGCCGGCTCCACCCTCGCGACGATCGGAGCGGGCGCTGCGGGCGGCACCCTGACCCCGTCGCTGGCGATCGGCGCCGGCCTCGGCCTCGCCGGCGGCGCCGCCTGGAACCTGCTCTGGCCGGGCGCCGAACTTCCCGCCTTCGCCCTCATCGGTGCGGCGGCATTCCTCGCCGTCACGATGCGCGCCCCGCTCACCGCCCTGCTCCTCACGATGGAGTTCACCGGCCAGGGCCCCGAGCTGCTGGTCCCGGTGATGCTGAGCATCGCCGGCGCGGTCGCCGTCGGCTACGTGCTCGAGCGCGCCCGCGTGACCGGCATCGCCTGACCCGCCGCCACGGGCCTACGCGGCTGTCCAGGGCCCACCGTCGGAGATCCGCCTCCGTCCGTCGGAGATCTGCGCCCGACCGTCGGAGATCTGCGCCGGTCCGTCGGAGATTTCACCCGCCTCGGCCCGAATCTCCATCCCCAGAGCCTTGTGTCGGAGATTTGGGACCCGTTCTCCGACGATCGTGTAGGAGGTATCCGGCGAGACAAGCGACGCTCACAACTGTCGGGAACCGTTTAAGCCGACCGGACATTACCTGAATGTGACGACAGACGAGACCGGCGAGCCAGCGATGCTTGTTCGTGCACGACGCGGCGATCCGCAAGCGTTCGGCGAACTGTTCGACCTTCACCGCGACCGGGTGTTCCGGCACGCGCTGCGGATGACGCGATCGGTGCACGACGCAGAGGACGTCACGGGCATGGTCTTCCTCGAGGCGTGGCGCCGGCGCGACGCTCTCACCGAGGTCGACGGCTCGGTGATCGGCTGGTTGCTGGTGACCGCGAACAACGTCAGCCGGAATCTGTCTCGGTCGATCCGCCGATATCGCCACACGTTGTCCACCCTGCCCGCGCCGGAGGACAGCCCGGATCACAGCAACTCGGTCGACGAGCGGCTCGATTCTCACCCCCAGCTTGCGGCGCTGAGGGAGGCTCTCGCCCGGTTGCCCCGTCGCGACCAGGACGTGTTGTCCCTGTGCGTGATGGAGGAGCTCAGCACGGCGGACGCGGCAGCAGTTCTGAACATCCCGACCGGCACGGTGAAATCGCGGCTGTCCCGCGCCAAGGCGCGGCTCGCCGCACTCCTCACACCGATCGACACGATCATCTCGATGGAAGGCGGTGACCGATGAATGACAACGTCCGCTTCGACGAGGGGCGCAGCGAAGCCTGGCGAGCAGCCATCGTGGAACATGCGAGCAATGGCGGCGCGAGAGGCCGAGGTGGCCGACGGACTCTGATCGTCGGGCTCGTCGTCGCCGCCGTCGCGGTGTCGGGCGGAGGCGTCGCGTACGCGCTGAGCGCTCACCTGCAGCAACCGGCGGTCATCGCCCCGACGACACCCACGCCGACGCCGATCGAGAGGGATACCCCCAGCGTGACGTTCACGCCCACGCCGACGCCCACGCGGGATTCCACCGCGATCGCGCGAGAGCACGCCGAGCAGGCCTGCCGCTCACTGGCATCGGCGCTCGACGGTAACGGCAACATCCTGAGCGCGGATGCGTGGTCTGCGGCACTGGAAAGCGCGCAGCAGTCGGCGGCCGAGGCTGCGGCGGAATCGTCCGCGTTCACCGCATTCGACGCGAACGTGTCGACGCTGTCCCAGACGGCGCTGCCAGGTCCCTCGGCGACCGACGCGGAGAAGAACGCCTACTTCGACGCCTATGCGCCCGTCGCAGGCGAGTGTTCCTCGCTGGGGGTCCGGCTGCCGACGGACTGACGACGCGACCAGAAGAGGGTGGGCCCGGTGGGGCTCGAACCAAAGACCCGCGGATCTAAAGTCCGTTCGAGTTCCGCGCGGGAATGATCGCTCGCGAGAATCCGCAGTATTTTGCGGCTCTTGAATCTCAGTAGGTCGCCGTGATCTCAAGCGATCCCAACCAAGTGTGGGCAAAGTGTGCGCACGGCTTTGGCATGATTGCGGTGCCAATGGGCTTGTTGGACAAAGGCATCGATCGCAATCTGCATCAGAACCGCGATCCCATACTCGCGCTTTCACCAAAGCGAGCAACGACTTCAAGTGAAACAGCCGAAGTGGGCGCGATCCCTATCGTGCCGTTGCCTCTGCAGTGGCAATCTGCGCCAGTGAATTCTGGCCGAAGTTGGCCCACCAACAGCTACCCTGCCTATGTGCCTGGTATGCCAGATCCTCGACTCGGCTGGGGGCTGCCCCGGACGTGGGCTGCAGTTCACCGTGCTCGAAGGATCTTGAACGAGCAAGCAGCGCGTCCGCCCTTTGGCTCTGCGGGCTTCAACGACCATCTTCCTTGGGTCTTTGACTGCATCCTAAATGTGCGGCGCACGATGGGTCTGGAGACCGTCGAGATGAGGGCGCGGAACCACGCTCACGAGCGATGGTGGTCCTCAGTAATGAGCGACGCAGAGCTTGTGGCCCTCAACAACGTTCGAAATGAGGAGGTGAAGGATTGGACCCGGGTCACAACCGAACACGTCGTCAACGCCCTCGGTGGCCATCTGAGCACTGTGGTCGCACGAACGACGGACGAATGGGAACGCGAGGAGACGTACCCGGTCGCGTACGTGGAGTCATTAGCGCCTGGGTCTCGCATTCGACACGAATTCCTGCTCCCACCATGGGAGGGGCTCGCTGTCCTACCGGTCCTTAAATCCATACTTGACAGACTCGAATTCGAGATCGTGCCGGTAGCGCTTGAGTTCACAAGGCAATGGGGACCATCCGGTCGCGATATGCCGTTCATCGGAAACTCAGAGATTGAGGAGTTCCCGGCATTCATCCCGGAAGCTTGGTGCATAGCCGAACCGCCCGACGTCCCAGGGACTATCAAGTGGGTGTACACGGCGCAGCAACCAGACGACGGCGCGTAATCCATCGCCGAGTCCCGGAGTGATGCGGGGCTAACCGGACCTATGTATGATGATAGCCCGCCGACGTGCCTGCCCTGTCCCGCACATGGGCGCGCTCATCAGGTCAGTAGTGGTAGCGAGCCAGCAGGATGATCACACAAGCGTCATCGACCAGGTACACAAGCCGATTCGCTTCATTGATGCGTCGCGACCACGCCGCAGCCAGCACGTGTTTGAGCGGTTCCGGCTTCCGACACCCTCGAACAGGTCGTACCGAAGCATGTCTTCGATCGGCAGATTGATCCGCTTGAGTGTTCGACGGTTCTGACCCTGCTTGTGGAGAAAACGCGGCGGTGGTCCATGCAAGCTTGCGGTCACACGCTGGTCAGGTCGTGTTCGGTGATATCTCCCGAGCGTGCTCTCGATGGCGTCGTTGAGGCGGCGTGCGTTCTTGGGGAAGCGCAGGAGGGAGGTGGTCTCGAGCAACGAGTCGTACTTGTCCTTCGACATCAGCACGGCCGAACCGCGCTTCGACGTGATCTCGACTTCGGCCTGGTCGAGGTTGACACGCTCGATAAGGCCGAAGAGGTCGCTGCGAGTCTCGCTTGCGATGATGGCCTTGATCCCTCCAATTGGTGCGGGACGTTGTACCACTTCGATTCGCGCCCGGTCGTTACGATTCAGTGCATGGGCTACGCAAAGCGGCCGCCGGGGCTGGCGAGACCGGGCATGTGGCTTGCGTACGTTGCGCTGCCTCCGCCGCATCTGAACGCGTGGGGCATGCTCTGGAGGCTCGTCGTTCGCTGGACCGCCACGGTCGTCATGACGGCGGTAGCCGCCCTCGCCATCTGGGTGTCTGCGACGTCGCCTGGAAGCGTGAATTGGTTCGACCTCGTCTTCGCGATATCCGGGTGGCTCTATAGCATCCTGCTCACGGTTGGGGTGACGGTCGCGATCGTCCGCAGTAGGCGAGACCAGAAGTCGACGAAGCGATCTCCCGCGGTCGGATAGTCGGCCGGCTGCGTTGGTTCGCGTTTGTCAGCGCCTCGTGTACGAGAGAACGACTACGTCGTCGACATCGCATTCATCACCGAACGTGATTCTCCCGGCATGGCGATGTCGGCGGCCCGCGAGGGGCTTGATTCGCTCTCACTGAGGGTGGGCCCGGTGGGGCTCGAACCCACGACCCGCGGATTAAAAGTCCGATGCTCTGCCAACTGAGCTACAGGCCCTCACCTCCAATCTAGCGTGGATTCAGGTGGCCGGTTCACGGGGGCAGAATGGGGGGATGTCGGATCGGTTCCACAAGCCCGCGCTGTTCACCAGCGGCATGTTCGAGGCGTTCCTGGGGGGAGAGGACCCCGCGCAGATCAGCCGCGTCGCCCACGAGACGGCCCAGGCGCTGCTCGCCCGGGTGCGGCAGGATCCGGACCCCGCGATCGTGGACCGGCTGGTCGCCTTCACGGACGAGCACGGCATCGACGCCCTCGCCGAGCTGTGGTCGCGGTCGAACGCGAAGAGCCTCCCCGGCGCACTGTGGCGCATCTACCTGCTGCGGCTGCTCATCCGGCAGGATGCGGAGGGCACCGCGTACCTGTACCAGCGCGGCACCGAGGTGCTGCAGTCGATCGACGCCGCGGTCGCGGGCGCGCCGACCCCGGCCGGCCCTGCGGAGATCACCGAGCTCGCGGATCGCATCCTGCGGGGGCTGTTCGAGGGCGACTTCGCCGTCGCGCTCGACCGCGCTGCCGCCTTCTGCCGGGTGGCCGCCGCCGGTGCCGCCTCCGTCGCCGACGACCGCGACATCCTCGACCCGGAGCGCGCCAGCGAGCTGACGACCCGGGCGCTCCGTTTCACCCGCACCGCCGAGGAACTGACGGCATGCGCACGCCTCTGGCGGTCCGGCTCCCTCGACTGACGCGGCGACGGCCGGCGACGGCCGTCCGCGGCCGCAACAGCGCCTCCGGTCCCGTCAACCCCCGCGCCGCATCCGCCGTTCTCGGCCCGCGAACGCCACGCCGACGGACGGCCGGGAGCCCTCCTGTACACTGGATGTCGCCGGGCCGCAGTAACCCCGGGCTCCAAAACTAGCCGCTCCGAGCGGCCTCGCGCCGAGAGGCGTTCTGCGGCCCGGCACTCATCTGTCGGAGGGCACTCGCCGGAGGAACGACAGACCGGATGAGCGGAGACGACGTGGAGGACGCCCCTGCGGTCGATCTCGACGCGCTCCTCGTCCGCACCGCCACCGGTGACCAGGCGGCCTTCTCGACCTTCTACGATGCCACCGCCTCGCGTGTCCTCGGGCTGGTCCGCCGCCTGCTGATCGACCCCGCGCAGTCCGAGGAGGTCGTGCAGGAGATCTACCTCGAGGCGTGGCAATCCGCTTCGCGTTTCGATCCGAATAAGGGTCGAGCGCAGACGTGGATCCTGACCATGGCCCATCGACGCGCCGTGGATCGGATCCGCGCGTCCCAGGCGTCGCGGGACCGGGACACCGCCGTGGGCATCCGCGACCTGCCGACCGCCTATGACGAGGTGGCCGAGACCGTGGAGGTCCGGGTCGAGCACGAGAGGGTGGAGGTGGCCATGGCGAAGCTGAGCGAACCGCAGCGGAAGGCCGTCACCTTGGCCTACTACGGCGGCCTCAGCCAGTCCGAGGTGGCTGCCGAGCTCGGGATCCCGTTAGGCACAGCCAAGACTCGGCTACGCGATGCGATGATACGGCTGCGACAGGAACTGGGGGTGACGACATGACCGACGAGCACGACCGAGGCGACACCCGCCTCGGCTTCCGGCTGGGAGCCGACGACGAGCAGGAGGCCCGCGCCTTCGAGGAGGTCGCCGCCCAGCTCGCCCTCTCCGCGGAGCCGGTGGAGCCGCGTCCCGAGCTCAAGGCCGCCCTGTTCGCGCAGCTCGCGAGCACCCCGCAGCTGCCGGCTCAGGATGCGGCGCCCGCCACACCTGCGCCCACAACGCTTCCGGAGGCCGCCGAGCCCGCCGCTCCCTCCGCTCCGGGACCCGACACCCAGACCGCCGACGCCCCGCAGCCCGGCCCCGCCGAGCGCGCCGCGCAGCGCCGCTGGTTCCAGCGTCCCGGACTCATCCTCGCCGCCGCCGCGGCCGCCGTCGTGCTGTTCATCGGCGGAGCGTTCGTCGGCTCGTCCCTGTCCGGGTCCAACTCGTACCAGTCGCAGCAGGCCTCCGCCCTGGCCGAGATCAACGCCGCCCCGGACGTGCAGCGGGCGACAGCCCCGGTCTCCGGCGGCGGTACCGCGACACTGGTGTGGTCGGGCGAGCTGGGCCGGTCCGCCCTGGTGGCGAACGACCTCCCCGACCTCCCGGCCGACAAGACCTACGAGCTCTGGTACATCCGCGACGGCCAGGCGACCCCGGCCGGCACGATGCAGCCGGCGTCGACGGGTTCGACCTGGCGGGTGCTCACCGGCGAGATGGCCGCCGGGGACACCGTCGGCGTCACCGTGGAGCCCCGGGGCGGATCGGACAAGCCGACCACCGCGCCCATCGTGGCCATCGCCTCCTGACCTGCGCCGGCGCCCCCGCCGCCCGCCCGCCAACGAGAAGACCCCGCGACATCGTGTCGCGGGGTCTTCGTCGTTCAGCGGCTGCGGATCAACCGAACCGGCCGGACACGTAGTCCTCGGTCGCCTGGACCGTCGGGTTCGAGAAGATCAGGTTCGTGTCGTTGTACTCGATGAGCTTGCCCGGCTTGCCGGTGCCCGCGATGTTGAAGAACGCGGTGCGGTCCGAGACGCGCGAGGCCTGCTGCATGTTGTGGGTCACGATGACGATCGTGTAGTCGTTCTTGAGCTCCTCGATCAGGTCCTCGATCGCCAGCGTCGAGATCGGGTCGAGGGCGGAGCAAGGCTCGTCCATCAGCAGCACGTCGGGGGAGACCGCGATCGCACGGGCGATGCAGAGGCGCTGCTGCTGACCGCCGGAGAGCCCGGAGCCCGGGAGGGCGAGGCGGTCCTTGACCTCGTTCCACAGGTTGGCGCCCTGGAGCGACTTCTCGACCAGCTCGTCGGCCTCGCTCTTCGACATCCGCCGGTTGTTCAGCTTCACGCCGGCGAGCACGTTGTCGCGGATGCTCATCGTCGGGAACGGGTTGGGACGCTGGAACACCATGCCCACCTGGCGGCGCACGAGCACCGGGTCGACGCCCGTGCCGTAGAGGTTGTTGCCGTCGATCAGCACCTCGCCCTCGACGTACGCGCCCGGGATCACCTCGTGCATGCGGTTCAGCGTGCGGAGGAAGGTCGACTTGCCGCATCCCGACGGTCCGATGAACGCGGTGACGGTGCGGGGCTCGATGGTGAGCGACACGCCCTCGACGGCGCGGAAGCTGCCGTAGTAGACGTTGAGGTCGTTGACTTCGATGCGCTTGGACACTTTTTTCCTTAGCTTTCGGGTGCGGGCCGGGGTCAGCGGCCGTACTTGGGGGCGAAGACCTTGGCGATGATGCGGCCGACCAGGTTGAGCACCATCACGATGATGATCAGGGCCAAAGCGCCGGTCCAGGCGCGGTCGATCGACGCCTGAGCGTGGAGACCGGCGGCCTGCGTGTACTGCGTGTAGACGAAGACGGGGAGGGTCATCATCCGGTCGTTGAAGAGGTCGTAGTTCATGCTCGTGGTGAAGCCGGCGACGATCAGCAGAGGGGCGGTCTCGCCGATGACGCGGGCGATGGCCAGCATGACGCCGGTCACGAGACCCGCGATCGAGGTCGGCAGGACCACCTTGAGCACGGTCAGCCATTTCGGCACGCCGAGGGCGAGGGAGGCCTCGCGCAGCTCGTTGGGGACGATCCGCAGGATCTCCTCGCTGGAGCGCACGACCACGGGGATCATCAGCACCGAGAGCGCGACCGACCCCATGAAGCCGTTCCGGATGCCGGGGCCGAAGAACAGCGCGAACAGCGCGTAGGCGAAGAGGCCGGCGACGATCGAGGGGATGCCCGTCATCACGTCGACGAAGAAGGTGATGCCGCGGGCGAGCATCCCGCGCCCGTACTCGACCAGGTAGATCGAGGTGAGCAGTCCGATCGGCACCGAGATGACGGCCGCCATCAGGGTGATCTCCAGCGTTCCCACGATCGCGTGCAGGGCGCCGCCGCCCGCGCCGATGACGTTGCGCATCGACTCGGAGAAGAAGGCGACGTCGAAGCGGGCGAGGCCCTGCGCGATGACGGTCCAGCCGAGCGAGATCAGGGGGAGCAGGGCGATGATGAACGCGGTCGCGACCAGCGAGGTGACCAGCCGGTCCATCGCCTTGCGCGAGCCCTCGACGAGCAGCGAGGTGACGTAGATGGCGACGTCGAACAGCACCGTGCCGAAGAAGATGGCCCCGACGATGTTGAAGCCGTCGGTCGCCCGGCTGGCGGCCAGGATGGCGAAGATGGCGACGAAGACGGCCCAGGATGCGACGAGCAGCACCCACGGGGTCCAGCGGGGCAGCTTGCCCGCGGTGTACGAGTTGGTGAGCGGGCGCGGGACGGCGGCGGCGGTCGTGGTGGCCATCAGTTCGCTCCAGAGAAGGCCTTGCGGCGGCTGACGATGTAGCGGGCGAGCATGTTGATCAGCAGCGTCACGACGAACAGCACGAGGCCGGACGCGACGAGCGCGTTCACGCCGAGGCCGGTCGCCTCGGGGAACTGGAGGGCGATGTTCGCCGCGATCGTGTTCGGGCTCTGCGCCTGCAGCACCGCGAACTTCACGATCAGCGCGGGCGAGAGCACCATGGCGATCGCGAGCGTCTCGCCGAGGGCACGGCCGAGGCCGAGCATGATGGCCGAGATGATGCCGCTGCGCGCGAAGGGCAGGACGGCCATCTTCACCATCTCCCAGCGGGTCGCGCCGAGGGCGAGTGCGGCCTCCTCGTGGAGGCGCGGGGTCTGCAGGAAGATCTCGCGGCAGATGGCGGTCATGATCGGGATCACCATGACGGCGAGCACGAGGCCGGCCGTGAGGATGGTGCGGCCCGTGCCGGAGACCGGCGGAGCGAAGAGCGGGATCCAGCCCAGGTTGTCACCGAGCCAGACGTAGAACGGCTGGACGAACGACGCCAGCGTCGCGATGCCCCAGAGGCCGAAGACGACGGACGGAACGGCCGCCAGGAGGTCGATGATGTAGCCCAGCACGACGGCGACGCGGCGCGGGGCGTAGTGCGAGATGAAGAGGGCGATGCCGATGGAGAGCGGCGTGGCGATCAGCAGGGCGATGAGCGCCGCCCAGATGGTGCCGAAGACGAGCGGCCAGACCCAGGACCAGAAGTTGGTGGCGTTGTTGGGCAGCTCGCCCGCGCCGGCGAACAGGGCCGGGATGCTCTGGATGACGAGGAACGCCGCCACCGCGGCGAGCGTGGCGAGGATCAGGGACCCGGCGACGACGGTGGCGGTCGAGAAGACGCGGTCGCCGAGGCGGACCTTCGCTTTGGGCCTGATGGCTCCTGCGGTTCCGGCGGTCATTCCTGGCTTTCTCTCATCGGGTGCGCCTTGCGGCTGAAAGGGGAGCGCCGCTCGGCCCGGGCTGCGGTGTGCAGCCCAGGCCGAGCGGTGGAGTGTTACTTGATGCTGGCGGCGGCCTTGGAGACCTTCGCGGCCAGGTCGCTCGACAGCGGGGCCGAGCCGGCCTGCTCGGCGGCGGCCTTCTGGGCGTCGCTCGAGATGATGTAGTCCACGTAGCCCTTCACCAGGTCCGCCTTGCTGGCGTCCTTGTACTCCTGGCACGCGATCACGTAGGAGACCAGGACGAGCGGCCAGGCGCCCTTCGTGGTGTCCTTGCGGTCGATCTGGATGGCCAGGTCGTTGGCCTCGCGGCCGTCGGCGATCGGGGAGGCGGCGACCACGGCGGCAGCACCGTCGGCGCTGATCTTCTCGTAGTTGTCGCCGACCTTCAGCTGGGCGATGCTCAGCCCGGCCGAACCCGACTCGTCGATGTAGGTGATGGAGTTCTTCGCGTTCTTGGTGGCGTCCGCGACACCCGAGGTGCCCTTGGCCGCGTCACCGACCTGGAACGGGAAGGTCTGGGAGGCCGGAGCGGTCCAGACGGTGGGGGCGTTCGCCGCGAGGTACTCGGTGAAGTTCTGGGTGGTGCCCGAGTCGTCGGAGCGGTGCACGACGGTGATCGGAGCCGAGGGGAGCGACGCGCCCGAGTTCTGGCTCTTGATCTTGGCGTCGTCCCACGTGGTGATCTTGCCCGAGAAGATGCCGGCGATGGTGTCGGCGTCGAGCTTGAGGTCCTTCACGCCGTCGACGTTGTACGCGATGGCGATCGGGGAGATGTAGACGGGGAGGTCGATGCCCTTGCTGTCCGCGGCGCAGCCGGCGAACGTGGAGGCGAGCTCCTCGGTCTTCAGCGCTGCGTCCGAGCCGGCGAAGTCGGCTGCGCCCGAGATGAAGCTCTTGCGGCCGGCGCCGGAGCCCTGCGGGTCGTAGTTGATGGTGGCCTTGGGGTTGGCCTGCTGGAAGCCGGCGGCCCAGACGGTCTGCGCCGCGCCCTGGGCAGACGAGCCGATGCCGTTCAGCGTGCCGGAGTAGTTCTTCGCGGCGGCCGTCGTGGTCGACGGGGTGCTGCCCTCGTTCGCCGCACACGCGGTGAGGCTGATGGCGGCGGCGGCGAGGAGCGCCACGGGAGCGCCGATGCGCTTGAGATTCACAGTTGTCCCTTCGGGGATCAGTAACAACAGGACGGGGTCGGTGCGACCCGCGTGAGACGCTATTCCCGGTGTCTGTCCAGAGTCCCCCGCAGTGGTAAACGGGAGGTTAACGCGGGGTGTTCTCTTGCCTGCGCGGTCCTGTGAATCCGCGGCGGAATCAGCCGGCCTGGCGGTCCTCGACCGGCGCGTATGTCTCGATCGAGACGATGCCCGAGGCCGGATTCGTCGCCGAGAGGTGGACCACGGAGAAGCCACCGGTGTCGAGGTCGGCGGCGTCGTTGAGGTACCCGCCCGGCATGGTGCCGGTGGCGAGCGCGATCTCGCGCATGATCTCCGGCAGCACCGGGCCGTGGCTGCAGAGCACGGCGGTCTTGCGGGAGCGGATGCGCTTGCCGACGACGCGGCGCACCTCCGGCTGGCCCTCCTCGTAGGCGTCCTGGCTGATGCCGTGATCGCGGTGCGGCTTGATGCCGGTCGCCGCGGCGAGCGGAGCAACGGTGGTGACGCAGCGCACGGCGTCGCTCGTCACGATCCGCTTCGGCCGCCACGCCTCGAGCGTCGCGACGTCGCCGGCCGCCTGCTTCACGCCGCGCTCGGTGAGCGGACGGGACGCGTCGGAACCGTTCCAGCGGTCGCGCGGCTCGGCCTTGCCGTGCCGCAGCGCGATCAGGGCGAAGGTGGACGTGATGCCCTGGTGCACCAGGGAATCGAACGCGTCGAGGATCTCGACGTCGCGTTCGTAGGTCAGGTAGCCGCGCGCCTTCTTGATGGTGACCCACTCGATCGCCGCGATCTCGCTGTTGGGAACGAACGTCGACCGCTCGATGGCCTTGTCGCTCACCTCCGCGGCCCAGTAGTGCACGATCTTCTCGCGCCCGCTGCTGAGCGGGTACGTGGAGACGCCGAGCGGCACGCCGAGGCCGATCCGCAGGCCGGTCTCCTCGTGGATCTCGCGGACGGCCGTCTGCGGGAGCGTCTCGCCCGGGTCCACCTTGCCCTTGGGGATGGTCACGTCGCCGTACTTGGTGCGATGCACGACGAGCACGACGATTCGGTCGTCGACCACCCGCCAGCAGAGTGCACCCGCGGCGTAGATGGCCGGGCTCACCGCCTCGTTCCCGTGCGGGTGCTGCGCGGACGGTGGCTGTACTGCTGGATAAGCTTGCTCTGGAGGTCGACGAGGGGCTTGCCGTCGGCGTCGAGGTGGTGGCGCGTCCAGACGCCGTCCTCGTCGAGCCGCCAGGTCGCGGTGCGCTCGTCGAAGGCGAGGTCGAAGAGCGCTTCCAGCTCGCGCAGGTGGTCCGGGTCGGACAGGCGCACGAGCGCCTCGACGCGACGGTCGAGGTTGCGGTGCATCATGTCCGCGCTGCCGATGAACACCTGCGGCTCGCCGCCGTTCACGAACGAGAAGACCCGCGAGTGCTCGAGGTACCGGCCGAGCACGGACCGCACCCGGATGTTCTCCGAGAGACCTTCGCGCCCGGGCACGACGCCGCAGATCCCGCGCACCCAGAGGTCGACGGGGACGCCGGCCTGGCTCGCGCGGTAGAGCGCGTCGATGATCGCCTCGTCCACGATGGAGTTGAGCTTGATCCGGATGCCGGAGGGACGCCCCGCCTCGGCGTTGATCCGCTCGGTGTCGATGCGCTTGAGCAGACCCTTGCGCAGGTGGAGCGGCGCCACGAGCAGGCGCTTGAACTTCTTCTCGATCGCATACCCCGAGAGCTCGTTGAAGAGGCGCGTGAGGTCTTTTCCGACCTGGTCGTCGTCGGTGAACAGCCCCAGGTCTTCGTAGATGCGCGACGTCTTGGGGTTGTAGTTGCCGGTGCCGATGTGGCTGTAGCTCTTCAGCACGCCCTTCTCCTCGCGGATGACGAGGGCGAGCTTGCAGTGCGTCTTCAGCCCGACGAGCCCGTAGACGACGTGCACGCCGGCCTTCTCGAGCTTTCGGGCCCACGAGATGTTGTTCTGCTCGTCGAAACGCGCCTTGATCTCGACCAGGGCGAGCACCTGCTTGCCGGCCTCGGCGGCGTCGATGAGCGCCTCCACGATCGGGCTGTCGCCCGAGGTGCGGTACAGCGTCTGCTTGATGGCCAGCACGTGCGGGTCGGCGGCCGCCTGCTCGAGGAAGGCCTGGACGCTCGTCGCGAACGACTCGTACGGGTGGTGCACCAGCACGTCCTGCCGGGTGATCGCGGCGAAGATGTCGGGCTTCGCATTCGGCTCGCTCGGCATGAGCTGCGCCGGAGTGGTCGGCACGTGGTTGGGGTAGTGCAGGTCGGGCCGGTCGATCTTGGCGAGGTCGAACAGGCCGCCCAGGTCGAGCGGCGCGGGAAGGCGGTAGACCTCCTGCTCGCTCACGTCGAGCTCGCGGACCAGCAGCCCGAGGGTGACCGCGTCCATGTCGTCGGTGACCTCGAGCCGGATCGGCGGACCGAACCGCCGGCGGAGGAGCTCGCGCTCCAGCGCCTGGATGAGGTTCTCGGTCTCGTCCTCGTCGATCTCCACGTCTTCGTTGCGCGTTACGCGGAACACGTGGTGATCGAGGATCTCCATGCCGGGGAAGAGGTCGCCGAGGTGGTTGGCGATCAGGTCCTCCAGCATGATGAACCGCACCTGCCCGAGTCCCTCGCGCTGGTCGATGCGCACGAACCGTGGCAGCATCTGCGGAACCTTGAGGCGGGCGAACTGCTCCTTGCCGGTGCGCGAGTTGCGCACGCGCACGGAGAGGTTGAGCGAGAGCCCGGAGATGTAGGGGAACGGGTGCGCCGGGTCGACCGCGAGGGGCATCAGCACCGGGAAGATCTGCTGCGAGAAGATGTCGCGCATCTGCGACCGGTCGGCGTCGTCCAGCTCGTCCCAGGTGGCGACCGTGATCCCGGCATCGCGCAGTGCGGGCAGCACGAGGTCGTGGTACGCCCGCGCGTGCCGCAGCTGCAGCTCGTGCGCCTTCTCGGAGATGTCGGCCAGCACCTCCTGCGGGGCGCGGCCGACGTTGGTCGGCACCGCCAGCCCGGTGGCGATGCGGCGCTTGAGGCCCGCGACGCGGACCATGAAGAACTCGTCGAGGTTGCTGGCGAAGATCGCCAGGAAGTTCGCCCGCTCGAGCACCGGGAGCAGCGGGTCTTCCGCGAGTTCGAGGACGCGCTGGTTGAAGGCGAGCCAGCTCAGCTCGCGGTCGAGGTAGCGGTCGTCCGGCAGCGTCGGATCCGGTTCGTAGATGAAAGGGGCGAAGTCGTCGTCGAAGTCGCTGCCCAGGCTCCCGCCCAGCCCTGTGTCAAGAAGGCCGTTCTCCAGAGTCGTCCGCTCGTCCATTGCTCCATCATGGCACCGCGGGCGGACACCGGGGACGGCCACCGGTAAACGGTGGATAAACGGAACCTGTGGAGGGATTCGCCGTCAGGGACGGACGGACGTGGGGAGGCGGTCGTTCTCGTCCTCGTAGACGTTGAACCGGTAGCCGACGTTGCGCACGGTCCCGATCAGCGACTCCAGGTCGCCGAGCTTGGCGCGCAGCCGCCGGACGTGCACGTCGACCGTGCGGGTGCCTCCGAAGTAGTCGTACCCCCACACCTCGCTCAGCAGCTGCTCACGGGTGAAGACGCGGGAGGGATGGGTCGCGAAGAAGCGGAGGAGCTCGAACTCCTTGAAGGTCAGGTCGAGCTGCCGCCCGTGCGCCTTCGCCGAGTAGCTGGCCTCGTCGATCGTGATGCCGGAGGCCTGGATCTTGGACTGCGAGTGCTCCTGCGTCTGGCGGCCGATGGCGAGCCGGATGCGCGCATCCACCTCGGCGGGACCGGCGGAGTCGAGCACGACGTCGCTCACGCCCCAGTCCGCGCTGACGGCGGTGAGGCCGCCCTCGGTCAGCACGAGAAGAAGAGGGACCGTCACGCCGGTGGTGGTGAGGATCTTGCACAGCGACTTCGCGCTCGCCAGGTCGCGGCGCGCATCCACGAAGATGAGGTCGCAGCTCGGGGCGTTGACCAGTGACGCCGGCTCGGCGGGGATCTGGCGGACGCGGTGGCTCAGCAGCGCGAGCGCGGGAAGGACCTCGGCGCCCGGCCCGGCGGAGTCCGCAGCCGACGACCCCGGTCCTGCCCCGAGCGACCCGGTGCCGCTGGAAGCGGACGGACCCGGCGCGGACGTGAGGATCAGAAGTTGCGCCACCCATTCCTCCTCATCCGTCTGTCCCGCAATGCTACCGGAAACGGGAGGAGCGACTTCCGGCTGCCCCGCCTCCGGCCGGCGGGGCACAATGGGAGGGTGAGCGACGACATCCCGGAGACCCCCGCACCGCACGCGCTCGGCCCTGCCGCCGCGGCCGGTCCGGCCGGGCCGCCGCTTCCGCGCTGGGCGTCCCGGCTCAGCATCGGGTCCGTGTGGGCGGTGGCGTTGCTGCTCGGCATCCTGATCGCGGCTCTCGCGCATCCCGGCGGCTACGCGTCGTGGCTGTCGCTGGCACTCGCGGTGTGCGCGCTCTTGGCCTTCGTGTCGCAGCTGGCGACCCAGCAGAAGGACGGTTTCATCACGCGCCTCGCGGCGACGCTTACCGGCAGTTTCGTGGTGCTCGGCCTCTTCGGCGCGGTCCTCGCCCTCGCATCCGGGATGCGCTGAGCGTCTCCGCTCGACTGTCGGTGGGCGACGGCTAGACTGAGGTCATGCTGGTCGCTCTCGAACTCTTCTTCATCGGCCTTCTCGGCCTCGCAACGCTCGCCATCCTCGGCGTCTCCGGCGTGGTGGTGTACAACCTCTTCCGCGGCCAGCGCTGATCCGCGGTCGATCATGATCGAGATCCCCACCGATCTTCCCGCCGAGCTGGTCCCCCTCTCCTGGCTGATCGGCGTCTGGGAGGGGACCGGCGTGCTCGATTACGCGATCGAGGAGGAGCACACCGAGCGGGAGTTCGGTCAGCGGATCAGCTTCAGCCACGACGGTCTCGGCTACCTCAACTACTCGTCCACGTCGTGGGTCCTCGACGAGGAGCGCACGCCGCTCGCCGCCGAGACCGGCTACTGGCGGCTGCACCGCACGCTGGTCGAGGGCGACCCGGGGCCGGCGATGCTGCCGGGCAGCGGCGTCCGTCCTTTCAACACGGCTCAGTCGGTGGAGACCCTGCGCAACTCGAACGGGGCGTTCGACATCGACGTTTCGATCATCCACCCCGACGGCGTCAGCGAGATCTACATCGGCCAGGTGGCCGGACCGCGGATCGACCTCGCGACCGACGCGGTGATGCGCACGGCCGGGGCGAAGGAGTACACCGCGGCCACCCGCCTCTACGGTCTCGTCGAGAACCACCTCCTGTGGGCGTGGGACATCGCGGCCCTCGGGCAGGAGCTGCGCACCCACGCCTCCGCCCGCCTCGCCAAGGTCGAGTGAGGCGCTCATGAGCGATCGCTCTCCCTTCCTCGACCTGCCGGGCGCGGTCGACCTGACCGGCTCCGGCGTGCCCTCGCACTACGGCAGCCCGCTCGCCGAGCAGCGCGCGCTGGCCGAGGGCGGCGCCATCGTCGACCTGTCCGACCGCGCGGTGCTCACCGTGCAGGGTCCGGACCGGCTGAGCTGGCTCAACTCGCTGACCAGCCAGGCGCTCACGGGTCTCGCGCCGGGCGAGTCCTCCGAGACCCTGCTGCTGGATGTGACGGGCCGCGTCGAGCACGCCGCCCGCGTGCTCGACGACGGCGACACGGTGTGGCTGCTGGTCGACCGTCCCGAGGCGGAGGGGCTGCTCGCCTGGCTGACCTCGATGCGCTTCATGCTCCGCGTCGAGCTGGCCGACCGCACCGCCGACCTGGCGACGATCGGCACGCTGGGCGACCCGCCCCTCCCGATCGCCGCACCGAACGGCGTCCCGCTGATCTGGCACGACCCGTGGCGCGAGGTCGCCCCCGGCGGCCACCAGTACGCGCGCGGCGAGCATCCCGGCGCGGGATGGGCGTGGAGCGAGCGCCTGGTGCCCCGCGACGCCCTGCCCTCGCTGGTCTCGCGGGTGACGAGCGGCGAGCTCGCCGTGGCCGGCACGGTCGCGGCGGAGGCTCTGCGCATCGCCGCCTGGCGTCCACGCTTCTCCACCGAGGTGGACGAGCGCACCATCCCGCATGAACTCGACTGGCTGCGCACGGCCGTGCACCTGAGCAAGGGCTGCTACCGCGGCCAGGAGACCGTGGCGAAGGTGCACAACCTGGGTCACCCGCCGCGCCGCCTGGTCATGCTGCACCTCGACGGCTCGGAGGGCGTGCATCCGGTGACCGGAGCGTCCGTGACGCTCGACGGCCAGGAGGTCGGCGCCGTGACCTCCGCCGCCCTGCACTACGAACTGGGCCCGATCGCGCTGGCCGTCGTGAAGCGGTCCACCGACCCGTCCGCGACACTGCTGGTGGATGCGGACGGTACCGCGGTCACGGCCGCACAGGAGATCGTGGTGCCCCCGGAGGCGGGGGCCGAGGCGCACGTGCCGCGGCTGCCGCGGCTCGGTGCGGTGACGCGGGCGTCGCGGGCGTAACTCGCGCCTCGTGCGCCGTGCGCCGTGCGCGCCACGCGCCGCGCGCCTAGTCCGCCGGCGCGACGGCCTCCCACGCCACCGTCAGTTCGCCCAGCCGCCAGCGTCGCGGTCCGCCGCTGACCGGCCAGCCCGCGTCGCGCATCCCGCGCGCCACCGCGATCCAGCGCTGGCTGGGGCCGTACGCGGCGAGCGGCGAGTGGATGCGCCACGCGCGATCCAGCTCGCCGAGGAAGGCGTGCACCCGCTCGCCGGGGACGTTGCGGTGGATGAGCGCCTTCGGCAGCCGCTCGGCGACCACCGACGGCGCGTCCAGCCCGCGCAGACGGAGCGAGACGGTGAGCGAGACCGGGCCGGCCGCATCCAGGGCGACCCAGCTGGCGATCCGCCCGATCTCGTCGCAGGTGCCCTCGACCAGGAGGCCGTCCGGCTGCAGGCGCGATCGCATCCGCTCCCACGCTCCCGCGACCTCCACCTCTCGGTACTGACGGAGCACGTTGAAGGCGCGGATCACCGCCGCCCGCCGGCCGTCGGGCAGCGGCACCTCGAAGCCGCCCAGGCCGAAGCGGATGCGGGCGTCCGGATCGAAGGCGGTCCGGCCCGCGCGGACCGCTTCGAGCTGCTCGTTCGCGGTGCGCACCCGTCCAGGTTCGATCTCGAGGCCGACGACCTCGACATCCGGCCGTACGGTCGCCAGCCGCTGATACAGCTCCAGCGCGGTGACTCCGCTGGCGCCGTAGCCGAGGTCGACGACGACCGGGTCGGGGGTGCGCCGGAGCTCCGGCTGCGCGGCGATCCAACGGTCGACCCGGCGCAGCCGGTTGGTGTTCGTCGTCCCCCGCGTGACGGTGCCGACGGCGCCGGATGCCATGCGTCCAGTCTGCCAGCGGACGCGGGACGCCGCCGCTGGCCCCGTCGCCCGCCCCGTGCCCGCCGGGAGGCCCGCATCCTCGTGAGGCGATAGATTGGAGCACATGGCCGCTCCCTACACCCTGATCCTCCTGCGCCACGGCAGCAGCGAGTGGAACGAGAAGAACCTGTTCACCGGCTGGGTCGACGTCCGTCTCAGCGAGACCGGCGTCGCCGAGGCCAAGCGGGCGGGCGAACTGCTCCGCGACTCCGGCCTGGCGCCCGACGTGCTGCACACCTCGGTGCTGACCCGCGCCATCCAGACCGCGAACTATGCGCTCGACGTGGCCGACCGGCTGTGGATCCCGGTGGAGCGCTCGTGGCGCCTCAACGAGCGCCACTACGGCGCCCTGCAGGGCCTCGACAAGGCGGAGACCCTCGAGAAGTTCGGCCCGGAGCAGTTCCAGCTCTGGCGCCGGTCGTTCGACGTGCCGCCGCCGCCGCTTCCCGACGACAGCGAGTTCTCGCAGGTCGGCGACCCGCGCTACGCCGGCCTCGGCGACGAGCTGCCGCGCACCGAGTGCCTGAAGGACGTCATCGAGCGGATGCTGCCCTACTGGGAGTCGGACATCACGCGCGATCTCGCCGACGGCAAGACCGTGCTGGTGACGGCCCACGGCAACTCGCTGCGCGCCCTGGTCAAGCACCTCGACGGCATCTCCGACGAGGACATCGCCGGGCTGAACATCCCCACCGGCATCCCGCTGGTCTACAAGCTGGGTGAGGACTTCACCCCGCTCGAGCCGTCGTACTACCTCGACCCGGAGGCCGCCGCCGCCGGGGCCGCCGCGGTCGCCGCGCAGGGCAAGAAGTAGTCACGACCAGCACGTTCGTCGTCGTCGCGTTCCTTCCGGGACGCGGCGACGACGTGTTTCCGGACCGGTTCCCGGCCGCAGACTGGCCATTGCACGTGACCATCGTGCCGCCCTTCGAGACCGAGCTCTCCGCCGAGGGCGTCGCCGCGCTCCTGCCGGGCGTCCCGCCGATCCCGGTCACCGGGGGAGCCCGGGAGCGTTTTGGCGCGCACCGCACGGTCCCCGTGACGGTGCTGCGCGCCTCCCCGGCGCTGCACGCGCTGCACACGGCATCCGTCGACGCCCTCGAAGCCGCCGACGTGGTCCTGCGCGACCAGCACCACCTGCGTGACGGCTACCGCCCCCACGTGACCGACCAGCGCGCCGGCCGTCTGCACCCCGGCGAGCACACCCTCCTCACCGCCCTCTGCGTCGTCGCGCGCGCCCCCCACTCCACGCGCTCCGTCGCCGCCCGCGTCCCCCTGCACCCCTGACCCCACCGTCGAGTACACAAAAACTGCACGCGACGCGCCGCGCCAGCGTGCAGTTTTCGTGTACTCGACGGAGGGGGGAGGGGCGATCAGGTCAGGAGGCGAGCTCGGGAGCCCAGTCGCCGGTCGCGAGGTACTGGACCTTCTTCGCGATCGAGACGGCGTGGTCCGCGAAGCGCTCGTGGTAGCGGGACGCGAGGGTCGCGTCGACCGTGTCGACGGCCTGGCCCTTCCACGTCTCACCGAGCACCTTGTCGAAGACGCTGATGTGCAGCTCGTCGATGTCGTCGTCGTCGTTGCGGATCTCGTCGGCGAGGCGCAGGTCCTGCGTGCGGAGCAGCTCGGAGAGCTTCTCGGCGATCTGCACGTCGAGGCGGCCCATCTCCGAGAACGTGCCGCGCAGGCTCTTCGGGACGACCTTGTCGGGGAAGCGGTAGCGCGCCAGCTGGGCGATGTGCTCCGCCATGTCGCCCATCCGCTCCAGCGACGCGCTGATCCGCAGGGCGCTGACCACGATGCGCAGGTCGCGGGCGACCGGCTGCTGCCGGGCGAGGATCTGGATGGACAGCTCGTCGAGCAGGACGGTCAGCTCGTCGATGCGGTGGTCGTTGACGATCACGTCCTCCGCGAGGCTCACGTCGGACTCGTTGAACGCCTGCGTGGCGTTCCGGATGGAGAGGACGACGAGCTCGGCGATCTCGACGAGCCGGTCCTGAACCTCCGCCAGCTCCTGCTGGAAGACTTCGCGCATGGGGTGGGGTCCTTCCTGGCGTGCGCGGGCACGCGGGATGTCGGGACCTTCTGGCCCCGTATGCATGTTCGCGAGAGCAGGTTAACAAACGGTGCCGCCCGGCTGAACACTGTCTAACGTACCCGCGAAAAGACGCGGCCGGTGGCGGGATGCGTCCATGCGGTCGCATCGGTATCACCTACGCTGAGAGCCATGGACTCCACCTGGTTGGTGCTGCTGTCGCTGGGCCTGGGGCTCGCCGTCGGCGCCGGTTTCGTGTGGGTCCTGCACATCGCCGCCCGCCGCGGTCACCACGCGGCCGCGGTCGTCAATCCGGCGGTGCCGGACGGGGTCGACCAGGTGCTCGACGCGCTCGAGTCCGCGGGCGTCGTGCTCGACCCGTCGAACAACGTCATCAAGGCGTCCCCGGGCGCCCACGCGATCGGCCTGGTCTGGAACGGCCTCCTGGTCCACCCGCACCTCGTCGAGCTCGTGGACCGCGTCCGGCGCACCGGCGAGTCGATCACCGAGGAGTGCGAGCTGTCGCGCGGCCCGTTCGGCGACGCCGGCATCCACCTCAGCGTGCGGGTGGCGCGCCTCGGCTCCCGCTACATCCTGCTCCTCGCGGAGGACCGCACCGAGTCGTTCCGGCTGGAGGCGGTCCGTCGCGACTTCGTGGCCAACATCAGCCACGAGCTGAAGACGCCGATCGGCGCGGTCGGTCTCCTCGCCGAGGCCCTCGACGACGCCTCCGACGACCCCGACCAGGTGCGCCGGTTCGCCCTGCGGCTCTCGGAGGAGGCCCAGCGCCTCGCCCGGATCACCCAGGACATCATCGAGCTGAGCCGGCTGCAGGCGACGGATGCGCTGGGCGACGCCCACCAGCTCTCGGCCAGCAAGGTCGTCAAAGCGGCGATCGACCAGAACCGGGTGGCCGCGGAGACGCGCAACATCGAGCTGGCGATGCGCGGCGACAAGCAGGCGCAGGTGATCGGCAACGAGGGCCTCCTGGTCACGGCCGTCCACAACCTCATCTCCAACGCCATCCAGTACTCGCCCGACGACTCCCGCATCGGAATCGGCGTCCGCAACACCGGCGGCGTCGTCGAGATCGCCGTCACGGATCAGGGCGAGGGCATCCCCGAAGAGGACCTGGACCGCGTCTTCGAGCGCTTCTTCCGCGTCGACCAGGCGCGCTCACGCAACACGGGCGGCACCGGTCTCGGTCTCGCGATCGTCAAGCACGCCGTGCAGAACCACGGCGGCGAGGTGCGCGTCTGGTCGCAGCCGGGACGCGGCTCCACCTTCACGATCCGGCTCCCGGAAGCCTCCACCGTCCGACCCCCGATAGGAGACACCCAGTGACATCCATCCTGCTCGTCGAGGATGAGGCCGCGCTCAGCGAGCCGCTCGCGTACCTGCTGAAGCGCGAGGGCTACGAGGTCGAGGTCGCGGAGGACGGTCCGAGCGCGCTCGCGGCGTTCGACCGCTCCGGCGCCGACCTCATCCTGCTCGACCTGATGCTGCCGGGCATCCCGGGCACCGAGGTGTGCCGTGAGATCCGGACCCGCTCGAACGTCCCGATCATCATGCTGACCGCCAAGGACTCCGAGGTGGACATCGTGGTCGGGCTCGAGCTCGGGGCGGACGACTACGTGACCAAGCCCTACTCGTCGCGTGAGCTGCTCGCCCGCATCCGGGCCGTGCTGCGCCGCCGCGTCGAGGAGGAGGAACTGCAGGATGACGGCGTGCTGGAGGCGGGCACCGTGCGGATGGACGTGGACCGCCATACCGTCGCCGTCAACGGCGCCGAGATCTCCATGCCGCTGAAGGAATTCGAGCTGCTGGAGCTGCTGCTCCGCAATGCGGGACGCGTGCTCACCCGCGGCCAGCTCATCGACCGGGTGTGGGGGAGCGACTACTTCGGCGACACCAAGACGCTCGACGTGCACATCAAGCGCATCCGCTCGCGCATCGAGGAGAGCCCCTCGGAGCCCCGGATGCTCGTCACCGTGCGCGGGCTGGGGTACCGCTTCAACGCCTGACGTGAAGCGACGCCGGCGAGACCGGTCGGAGGACGCGAAGAAGCCGCCCGGTGCGATGCGCCGGGCGGCTTCGTCGTTGCGTCGTGGGGCCTACTGCGCGGCCGGCAGGATGGTCGGCGGCACCAGGCTCTTGTACTCGGGCAGCTGGCCGTCGAGCACCGGGACCTTGAGGTTGACGCCGGTCTCGTCGCCGTACTGGAAGTAGACGGAGTAGAGCGCGCCGGGCTTGGTGGTGAACTCCGGGATGAGCACGTTGCTCGTGCCGCCGTTCTCCGGGTCCTCGCCGAGCTGCTTCACCTGGCCGGGTGCGACCGTGACGTGCGCGGCGGAGGAGCTGCCGTCGCCGGCGCTGATGGCGAGGCGGTGGCTCTTGTCGCCGGTGTTCACCAGCGTGACCACGAGGTTGCCCACCGTGCCGTCCTTCGCGTCGGTGACGATGATCGCGTTGCGGACGTCGATCGTGCCGACCGATCCGCTCACGCCGTCGCTCGCGTCGTAGTGCTTGGTGGTGGCCTGCGGGGCGACGAGACCGCATCCAGCGGTACCGAACGCGACGGCCAGGGCGAGGGCGACGGACGTCGCGACTCGTGCTTTCACGGATGACCCTCCCGGTGGAATTCTCGCTTCGACTCTATCCCATCGGCAGGGGCCATCCGGGCCCGCAGGAGGCGCGGGGGCGAACCTTAGCACGTGCCTCATGTGGTATCCTATTCATTGCTGAAGGGACAACAAATCTATGCTTTTCGAGGTTGGCGAGACCGTCGTCTATCCGCACCACGGTGCCGCAACGATCACCGAAGTCAAGAAGAGAATCATCAAGGGTGAAGAGAAGCTGTACCTCAAGCTCAATGTGACTCAGGGCGACCTGACCATCGAGGTCCCCGCCGATAATGTCGACCTCGTCGGAGTGCGCGACGTCATCGGCAAGGAGGGCCTCGACCGCGTGTTCGAGGTGCTGCGAGCCCCCTTCACCGAGGAGCCGACCAACTGGTCCCGCCGCTACAAGGCCAACCTTGAGAAGCTCGCCTCCGGCGACGTCATCAAGGTGTCCGAGGTCGTCCGCGACCTGTGGCGCCGCGATCAGGACCGCGGCCTCTCCGCCGGCGAGAAGCGCATGCTCGCCAAGGCGCGCCAGATCCTCATCTCCGAGCTGGCTCTGGCCGAGAAGACCGACGACGAGAAGGCCTCGAGCCTGCTCGACGAGGTCCTGGCCTCCTGAGGCGGCTGCACCGCCCATCGTCCGAAGCCCCGCTGCACCGAGCAGCGGGGCTTCGTCGTTTCCGCCGGGCCGTCAGTCGCCGGGTGCCGGTACGGTGGTCGGGTGGACAGCTACACCGGGCCGCGCGTCGCGGTCGTGATCGTCGCCGCCGGTTCCGGCACGCGGCTGGGCGCCGAGCGCCCGAAGGCGTTCGTGACCCTCCAGGGCCTCACCCTGCTCGAGCGCTCGCTGCATGCCGTCCGGGGTATGCGTCATGCGGCGGACCCGATCGTGGTGGCGCCCGCCGAGCTGCTCGCCGAGGCGGCGGAACTGTCCGAGCGCGCCTCCGGCCGGCCGGTGCAGGTCGTCGCGGGGGGAGCGACCCGGCAGCGCTCGGTCGCCGAGGGGCTCGCCGTGGTCGACTCCTCCGTCGAGGTCGTGCTCGTGCACGACGCCGCCCGCGCGCTCGCGCCGTCCACGCTGTTCGACGCCGTGGTGGATGCGGTCGTCGAGCGCGGCTACGGCGTCATCCCCGGGCTGCCCGTCAGCGACACGGTGAAGCGCATCGGCGCCGACGGCATCGTGCACGAGACCGTCGACCGGTCCGCCCTCGCGGCGGTGCAGACCCCGCAGGGCTTCCCGTGCGAGCAGCTGCTGACCGCCTACGCGCTGGCGGAGAGCGACGAGACCGACGACGCCGGCCTGGTGGCCGCCGCGGGGTTCCGGGTGGATGTGGTCCCCGGCGACGCGCACGCTTTCAAGGTGACCACCCCCTGGGACCTGCGCCGCGCCGAGGAGATGCTCACCGGCTCCCGGTCGCCGCGGATCGGTTCGGGCAGCGACACGCACGCCTACGATCCGGCCGCCGAGCTGTGGCTCGCCGGTCTGCACTGGCCGGGCGAACCGGGTCTCGCGGGGCACAGCGACGGGGATGCGGTGGCTCACGCCATCGTCGACGCGCTGCTCTCCGCCGCGGGGCTCGGCGACATCGGCGGCGTCTTCGGGACCGGCGATCCGCGGTTCTCGGGCGCCCACGGCGACGTCTTCCTCACCGAAGCCCGGAGACGGGTGGAGGAGGCCGGCTTCCGCATCGGCAACGTCGCCGTCCAGGTCATCGGCAACCGGCCGAAGCTCGCAGGCCGCCGCGCGGAGGCCGAGGAGCGGCTGTCCGCCATCCTCGGAGCCCCGGTCTCGGTCGGCGCCACGACGACCGACGGTCTCGGCTTCACCGGCCGGGGCGAGGGCCTCACCGCCCAGGCCACCGCGCTGCTGCTCGGCTGAGCACGGTGCGGCGTCGCGGCCGACGCCGCAGCGGGCCTACTCTGACCGATGGAGTGCCGCACGGGCGGCGCCGGGAAGGGGCACCACATGGCATCCACGGACACCGAGACGGTCGCGCGGCAGTACATCCACGCGGTGGGGGCGCGGGACGAGGACCCGCTCGACGACCTCTTCGACGTGGCCCTGGTGGCGGAGTTCGCCGGTTCGACGCTCGACAAGGAGGGGTGGACGGCGGCCCTGCGCCGGCTGATGCCCGTGATCCTCCGGAACGAAATCCGTGAGGTGTTCACGAACGGCGAGCGCGCGTGCATCGTCTACGACTTCGTCACCGACACCGCGGCCGGCGCCGTGCGGTGCGTGGAGCTCCTGACCGTGCGCGACGGGCGCATCGTGCAGATCGAGCTGTTGCTCGACCGCGCCGCCTTCGCCCCGGTGAACGAGGAGCTCGAGAAGCGCGCGGCCTCGTAGGCCCCGCGCCCTCTAGGCTGGTGGGCGTGACTCTGCGACTCTTCGACACGAAAGCGGGCGCCCTGCGCGACTTCGTCCCGCTGCGCGCCGGCGAGGTCGGCATGTACGTGTGCGGCCCGACCGTCCAGTCGTCCCCGCACATCGGGCACCTCCGCTCGGCCCTGGTCTACGACCAGCTGCGCCGCTGGTTCACGTACCGCGGTCTCGACGTCACCCTCGTGCGCAACGTCACCGACATCGACGACAAGATCCTGGTCAACGCCGCGGCCGGCCAGGCCGCCGGGGGCAGCGAGGAGTGGTGGGCGCTGGCCTACCGCTTCGAGCTCGAGTTCAGCGACTCCTACCGCGCCCTCGGCATCCAGCCGCCGACCTACGAGCCGCGCGCGACCGCGAGCATCCCGCAGATGCAGGAGATCATCCAGCGGCTCATCGACCGGGGTCACGCGTATGCCGCACAGGACGGCTCCGGCGACGTCTACTTCGACGTGAAGAGCTGGCCGTCGTACGGTGAGCTGACCCGGCAGAGCATCGACAACATGGAGGCCGCGGCCGACGCAGACCCCCGCGCCAAGCGCGACCCGCGCGACTTCGCGCTCTGGAAGGGCCGCAAGGACGACGAGCCGGCGTCGGCCGCGTTCCCGTCGCCCTGGGGCGACGGACGTCCGGGATGGCACATCGAGTGCTCGGCCATGTCGCGCCGCTACCTCGGGCCGCAGTTCGACATCCACGGCGGCGGGCTCGACCTGCGCTTCCCGCACCACGAGAACGAGATCGCGCAGTCGACCGCCGCGGGCGACGCGTTCGCGAACTACTGGGTGCACAACGGACTGGTGAACGTGAACGGCCAGAAGATGAGCAAGTCGCTCGGCAACTCCGTCTACGCGGCCGACCTGCTCGGCGCCGCCCGCCCGCTCGTGGTCCGCTACTACCTGGGCTCGGCCCACTACCGGTCGACGATCGACTTCACCGACGGCTCGCTCAGCGAGGCGGAGGCCGCCCTCGACCGGATCGCCGGCTTCTTCGAGCGGGTGGACCGGCGGCTCGCCGGCACCCGCTTCGCCGGCCACGGCGCGGAGGTCGTCCCCGACGCCTTCGCGGAGGCGATGGACGACGACCTCGCCGTGCCGCAGGCGCTCGCGGTGCTGCACGACACCATCCGCACAGGAAACGCGGCGCTGGATGCGGAAGACTTGGAGGCGGCCGCCACCGCCCGCGGGCACGCGCTCGCCATGACGGAGGTGCTGGGCATCAACCCGCTCTCCCCGCAGTGGCGCACCGGCGGCTCGACCGCGGCGGAGTCCGCACTGGGCGAGCTGGTCGGCCGGCTGCTGGCGGACCGCCAGGACGCCAGGGCCGCCCGCGACTTCGCGGCGGCCGATCGCATCCGCGACGAGTTGAGCGCCGCGGGAATCACCATCGAAGACACCCCGACGGGGTCGCATTGGAGCATCGGATCATGAAGAACTCGGGTGGAAAGCCCCGCGCCGGGGCGGTGCGCAAGAGCAAGAAGGGCGCCCAGGTCGGCACCGGGGGCCACGGCCGTAAGGCGCTCGAGGGTCGCGGACCGACCCCCAAGGCGGAGGACCGCGACTACCACCCCGCCGCCAAGGCGAAGGCCCTGCGCGAACGGGCCGCCGCGAAGGCCGCGCAGCGGGGCGGACGGGACGCGACGCCGCGCGGCGCGTCCGGCGCCTCGCGCCGCGCCAAGAGCGGGGACGAGAGCGAGATCGTGACCGGCCGCAACTCGGTGCTCGAGGCGCTGCGGGCCGACATCCCGGCCTCGACGCTGTACGTCGCGGCTCGCGCTGAGCTCGACGACCGGATGCGCGAGATCCTCTCGATCGCGACGGGCCGCGCCATCCCGATCCTGGAGGTCATGCGACCGGAGCTCGACCGGCTCGCCGGCCGCGACGCCGTGCACCAGGGCGTCGCGCTCAAGGTGCCGCCGTACGAGTACGCGCACCCGGGCGAGCTGCTCGACCGGACCCTGCGCTCGGGCGACACCCCGCTGTTCGTCGCGCTCGACGGCATCACCGACCCGCGCAACCTCGGCGCGATCATCCGCTCGACCGCGGCCTTCGGCGGCCAGGGCGTCATCGTGCCGCAGCGCCGCTCGGTCGGCATGACGGCCGCCGCGTGGAAGACCTCCGCCGGCGCCGCCGCGCGCACCCCGGTCGCCATGGCCGCGAACCTGACGCAGACCCTCAAGGACTTCAAGAAGGCGGGCGTCTTCGTGCTCGGCCTCGACGGGGGAGGCGACACGTCCCTCCCGGGTCTGTCGTTCGCCGACCGTCCGGTCGTGATCGTGGTCGGCAGCGAGGGCAAGGGCCTGTCCCGCCTGGTGACGGAGACGTGCGACGCGGTCGTGTCCATCCCGATCACGGCGACCACCGAGTCGCTCAACGCCGGCATCGCCGCGAGCGTCACGCTCTACGAGATCTCCAAGCTGCGGGCCGAGGCGCGCACCCGCGCCTGACCGCTGCTCAGAACGTCTGCTGCCGTCCGGAACGACTGCGCCTGCGTGAGCGGGCGCAGTCGTACCGGGACGCCGCAGTCGCGGCCCCGGCCTCAGACCTTGGAGCGCCAGTCGTCCTCGTCCTCGTCGGCGGACGCGGTGCCGTCGCCGAGCACGGGGATGCTGATGGTCTCCGTCGGCGGCGCGATCACGGTCGCCTCGTCGCGGCGGTGACGCAGGATGTCGTTGATGTACGAGGTGAGGGCCTCGGCCAGCGGCACATCCCGGCCCTCCTTCTGCGACATGAACCAGCGGTGCTCCAGCAGCTGGTGGAACACCTCGGCCGGCTCCAGCTTGCCCTTGAGGTCGGCGGGGATGGAGCGGATGACCGGCTCGAACACGCGCATGAGCCACTCGTGCGCCATCGCCTCCTCGTCCAGTCCCTCCTTGCCCAGGGTGGCGGCGTAGGAGTCGAGGTCGTTGAGCAGGCGGCGCGCCTGGTTCTCGCCGGTGTCCAGGCCCGTCAGCCGCAGCAGGCGGCGCTGGTGGTGACCCGCATCCACGACCTTCGGCTGGATGCGCACCTTGGTGCCCTCCTCCGAGGTCTTGATGGCCAGTTCCTCGATGTCGAAGCCGAGCTCGTTGAGACGCTCGACGCGCTCGCTGATGCGCCAGCGCTCCGATGACGAGAACGACTCGCTGCCCGTCAGCTCCTTCCAGAGCGACCGGTAGGCGGCGACGATGCCGTCGGAGAGGCTGATCGGGTCGAGCTCCTCGTCGACGCGGCCGCCGGCCTCCAGGTCCATCAGCTCGCCGGCGATGTTCACGCGGGCGATCTCGAGGTCGTTCTCGCGCTGGCCGTTCGAGAGGCCGCCCTCGTAGAGCTGGCCGGTCTCCGCATCCACCAGGTACGCGGCGAACGCGCCCGCATCCCGTCGGAACAGGGTGTTCGACAGCGACACATCCCCCCAGAAGAACCCGACGATGTGGAGGCGCACCAGCAGCACGGCGAGGGCGTCCACCAGGCGCGTGGCGGTGTCGGGCCGGAGCGTCTGCGAGAACAGCGCGCGGTAGGGGAGGGAGAACTTGAGGTGCCGGGTCACCAGCGCGGCGTTCAGCGGGGTGCCGTCGTCGGAGGTGCGGTTCTTGATGACGGCGACCGGGTCGACGCACGGCACGTCGAGGCGCTGAAGCGTGCGCAGCATGTCGTACTCGCGCTGCGCCATCTCCGCCGTCGTCTCCTTGATGGCGATGACGTAGCCCGACAGGTTCGCGAACCGCACCAGGTGGCGGCTGATGCCCTTCGGCAGCAGCGCGATGTGCTGGTTCGACCAGTCCTCCAGCGGGATGTTCCAGGGAAGGTCGAGCAGCGCGGGGTCGACGGTCGCCGCGGTGATGTTGACGGATCCGGCCACGATGGTCCTCCGGTCGGTTCAGTGGATGCGCGCACCCGTGGAAAGCACTCTGCCGCAGCCCGGCTCCGGACTGCGGCAGAGTGAGGAATCGCTCCTGGAACTTTAGTCGACGACCGCGCCGCCCAGGCGCTCGCCCGTCTCCGCGTGGAAGACGTGGACGTGGCCCGGCTTCGGCGTGATGTAGACCGTGTCGCCCGCGTTCGGGTGGATACGGCCGTCGACGCGGCCGACGATGTCGGTGCGCTTGCCCTCGACCTCGGAGTGACCGTACAGGTAGCCGTCGGCGCCGAGCTCCTCGACGAGGTCGACCGTGACCTTGAGGCCGGTGCCCTCGGTGTTGGACACGACGACGTCCTCCGGACGGACACCGATGGTGACCGCCGAACCGGCGCTGGCGATGGTGTCGCGCTCGACCGGGACGACCGCGGAACCGAACTTCACGCCGCCGTCGGTGACGTCAGCGGTGAAGAGGTTCATGGCCGGGCTTCCGATGAAGCCGGCGACGAACACGTTGTTCGGCTGCGCGTACAGGTCGCGCGGGGTGCCGACCTGCTGCAGCACGCCGTCCTTGAGCACCGCGATGCGGTCGCCCATGGTCAGCGCCTCGGTCTGGTCGTGCGTGACGTAGACCGTGGTGACGCCGAGGCGGCGGGTCAGCGAGGCGATCTGCGTGCGGGTCTGCACGCGGAGCTTGGCGTCGAGGTTCGACAGCGGCTCGTCCATGAGGAACACCTGGGGCGAACGCACGATCGCGCGGCCCATGGCGACGCGCTGACGCTGACCACCGGAGAGCGCCTTCGGCTTGCGGCCGAGGTAGGGCTCCAGGTCGAGCAGCTTGGCGGCCTCGAGGACGCGCTGGGCGCGCTCCTCCTTGCCGACACCGGCGATCTTGAGCGCGAAGCCCATGTTCTCGGCGACGGTCATGTGGGGGTACAGCGCGTAGTTCTGGAACACCATCGCGATGTCGCGGTCCTTCGGCGGAACATCGGTGACGTTGCGCTCACCGATGAAGATGTTGCCGTCGTTGACCTCTTCGAGGCCCGCGAGCATGCGGAGCGAGGTGGACTTGCCGCAGCCCGAGGGGCCGACGAGGACGAGGAACTCGCCGTCGGCGATCTCCAGGTCGAGCGCGTCCACGGCGGGACGGGTGGAACCCGGGTAGAGCCGGGTCGCCTTGTCATAGGTGACTGTCGCCATCTTCTTCTTGTCTCCTTCACCGGCAGGTACGTGCCGGACGATCCGTTGTGAATGGATGAACGTGGCGTAGACGTCCGATGGCGTCTCTGCCACGTGGCCATAATATGGCATCGGCGGACATGCTCTCGACCGGACCCCCAGCCGGACGCCCGCGCGGCCGCCGCTGATCCGCCGAACGCGCGTCCAGCCACCGTCTGGTCGATTCCCAGACTGCCGGTTTACGCTGTCCCGGTTGTGTGCGCCGGATGCGCGCCCCGCCCCACCGCGTCCCCCGCGCGGCCCGTCCGACCCGAGAGCAGTTTCCGGAAGACATGAGCCCTGACACCCAGCCCGACGACAGCCGCCCCGGCGACGTCCGCGCGGCCGCCCGTGAGAAAGCACGGCAGCTCCGCACGTCCCACCAGAAGAAGGAGCGCCGCAGACGCGCCCTCCTCGGCGGCGGCATCACCGTCGCTGTGCTCGCGGTTCTCGCGATCGTCGCCGTGGTGATCGTCAGCGCGATCCGTCCGACCGTCCCCGGCCCGAAGAACATGGCCAGCGACGGCGTGGTCGTCGGTTCGGGCCTCAAGGTGAAGACCACGATGGCGCTCGCCCCGGACGCCAAGCCCGTCGCCAGCACGCCGGACCCGAAGGCCAGCACGGTCGACATCCGCATCTACGCGGACTACCTCTGCAAGCTGTGCGGCGACTTCCAGCGCACCAACCTCAAGCAGCTCGAGCCGCTGGTGAAGAACGGCGCGGTCACCGTCGAGATGCACCCGGTGGCGATCTACACCAGCCACTCGGCGGGCACGAAGTACTCGCTCCGCGCGGCGAATGCCGCGGCCTGCGTCGCGAACTACGACCCCAACGCGTTCTGGAAGTTCAACGCCTCCCTGTTCGACAAGCAGCCCGCCGAGGGCGGACCGGGACTGAGCGACCAGGTGCTGAAGAAGCGCGCCGAGGCGGCAGGTGCTGCGCACACCGGCGACATCGACTCGTGCATCGACGACGGCCGCTTCAAGAGCTGGGTGACGACCGCGAGCGACCGCGCCCTGAGCGGCCCCATCCCCAACTCCGACGTCAACAAGATGACGAACGCCCTCCTGGTGCTGGTCAACGGCAAGCCGTACACCGGCTCGCTCACCAGCGCGGACGACTTCAAGGCGTTCATCCTCCAGGCGCAGGGCGACGAGTACACCTCGACCGCGACGCCGACCCCGACGCCGACCCCCTAGGATGTTGGGCGGGCGGGAGACCGCCGTGCCGGCTTAGCTCAGTTGGTAGAGCACTCGCCTTGTAAGCGAGCGGTCGCGGGTTCGAGTCCCGCAGCCGGCTCCATCCGCCGCGGTCACGGCGCCACCCGCAGCACCTCGTGGGTCAGCCACGGCTCGAGCTCCGCGAGTCCCGCGCGCGTGAAGTGGACGCCGTCGACATAGAGCGGGGCTCCGCCCTTCGTCGTCGTCGCGCAGTCGCCGCCCGGGCACAGATGTCCGTTCAGGTCGAGCAGGCTGAAGTTGCGGTGCGCGGCCGCGAATTCGGCGATCATCCGCGAGTGGATCGCTGCCGACTCCGCTGAGGTGACGCACGTGGAGGCGCGGGAGTTGGCGATCAGCACGTGGGCGGACGTGCCCTCGAGCAGTCCGCCGAGACGGCTCAGCTGCGCTCGATAGTGGTTCTGCGTCGCCTTATCGGTGAGATCGGACCAGCGGCCGTCGAGCTGCTGCTCGACGCCGTCCCATGCCAGATCGATCAGGACGACGTCCGGCCGGTCCTCGGCGAGTCGGGCAGCATAGCGTTCCTCCCAGGGGAGACAGCCGGTGGGCACATCCAGGCTGCCGGAGCCGGGCATCCTCGTCGCCTGAGGCGACATGATGCCGCACCCGCCGATTCCCCCGTCGCTGACCGCGATCTCCGATGAGGAGTGGGACAGGGCCGTCGCGAAGTTGTTCGCCAACGAGTCGCCCAGGGTGAGGACGCGGACTGCGCCACCGCCTCCCGGCGGCAGGACGGCGGCTCCCAGGACGGCGACAGCGGTGGCCGCGGTGAGACCGGCCGCGAGGATCCGGCGGCGCCCGTCCCAGGTCGCGCGCCGGAGCGGTTCGGAGAACGCATGGTGCAGCGTCGCGGCGATCATGAGCGAGACGGGAAGGGAGACGGCGAGCACCTCCACGTCGGTGAGGTTTTCCAGGATGGTGCGGGTGAACCAGATGACGGGCATGTGCACGAGGAACAGCGCATAGGACATGCGGCCGACTGCGACAAGGGGACCGACCGACAGGACGGAGGCGAGCGGACTCTCGCTCGTCAGCAGCACGATCAGAGCCGCAAGCGCGGCGGCGACAGCGGCGAATCCGCCGAAGTACAACCAGTCGGCACGATATGAGTCGGCGCAGATCGATGCGACGACGATGGCCGTGAGAAGGCTCATGCCGAGGAGCGAGGTCAGCAGGGGCGATCGCGCGGGCGGCGGGTCGCGATGCGGGATGCGGTTCTCGGTCCACAGGACGACCACAGCGGCCACCGCCCCGGCGGCAAGCGCCATCCCGTGGGTGTCCGTGCCGAGATACGCCCGGTCGGCGCCCTCGCCGGCGAAGACGAACGCACCCCAGACCGTCAGCTCGGCGACGAGCGTGAGGGCCAGCGCGCCGCCGATCAGCAGAGCCGTCATCCTCTGGATCGCTCCGGCCTTCCGGGCGAGGAAGACGATCGCCGCGAGCGCGGGCGGCCACACCAGGTAGAACTGCTCGGTCAGCGAGAGCGACCACAGATGCGAGAGCGGGCCCGGACGGTGTGCCGCCTCCCAATACCCGTCGCCCTGCACGATCGCCTGCCAGTTGGCCACGTTTCCGAGCGCGGCGAGGGCCCGGGGGATGAACTGGGCACGCTCGGCCGCGCTCGCCCACATCCACACGGCCCCTGTGGTCAGGACCAGGACCAGAAGCAGGGCGGGAAGCAGCCGTTTGACCCTTCGCCCGTAGAAAGCCCGCAGTCCCAGCCGGCCTTCGGTGACGAGGTCCCGCCCGAGGGTCAGCGTGACGAAGAACCCGGAGAGGACAAGGAAGGCGTCGACGCCGAAGATCCCGTTGCTGTAGAGGCCGGTGTGGTACACCGCGATGGAGAGGATGGCGATGCCGCGCAGGCCGTCGACCGCGGCATACCGTCTCACTCGGCGGTGACCCGCTCGGCCTCCGCTTCTGTCTCCGCGTCTGCCTCGGTGTCCGTTTCTGTGTCCGTTTCTGTGCCCGTCTGAGCGTCGGCTGTCGATTCGTTCTCGTCGGCCTCGGTCGCGGCATCCACGGCGGGCTCGCCGTGGTCCTGCTCGTCCCCGCGCTTTCGCCGCCAGGAGGCCAGCAGGATGCCGCCTCCGACGACCAGGATGATGAGAGCTGCGCCGCCGAGCGGGAAGACCCACGCGGGCACCGCCGGCCGGGGTTCGTAATCGACCTCGAAGCTCAACGAGGCCGACGTCTTCACCGCCCAGGCATCCTGGGTCGCGATGGCCCAGGCGGTTCCGTCGCCGATGGGGACGACGCTGGTGCAGGCCCAGCCGTCCGCAGTCACCCGCGCGGCGCAGAGCACGACGCCGTTCAGGCCGGTGACCACGACGGACGCACCCGGCTTGCCCGTGCCACGGAATTCGGGGGTGCGCTCGGTGACGCGTGAACCCGGCGCAGGGCTGGTGAACGCGACGGCGTCATGGGTGTCGGCGGCGACGACGGCGGTCGGTTCCGTCGCTCCGGCTGCCATGGCGGAGCCGCCCGACATGAGCAGCGCCAGCGCGGCGGCGACGATTCCTGGTGTCTTCTTCATGGTTCCTCATGCGGGTTCGGGTGCAGTGAGACCGATCGGCCTCGTCTATCAAGACCGCAAATTCGGCCCCGCTATGACGGCATTGGAGCCTGCCCGCCGCGTTGCGCCGGTGCCCGACAGTAATCGGCAGCCAGACGGGTCTCTTCAAGGAGAACGCCGACCTCGACAGAAAAGGCCGCACATGACCCTCGCCATCGCCATCATCAACTCGATCGCCGGTGTGGTGGTCTGCCTGTCGCTCGCCTACTTCCTGGTGTCGATGCTCGCCGGGCTCCACGAGAACCGGAAGCTGGGCGCCAAGCTCGGCGCGCAGGGCGACACCACGTACCTCGACCCGTTCATCGACGACCCGGAGACGTTCGACGTCTACGTGATGATCCCCTGCCTCAACGAGGAGGCCGTCATCGGCCCGACCGTGGCGGCGCTCCGGGGAGGCCGCCGGGTCACCACCATCGTGATCGATGACGCCTCGGACGACGCGACCTCCGAGATCGCACGCCGCGAAGGCGGCGACTCGACCATCGTGCTGCGCCGTGAACTGCCCCACGCCCGGCAGGGCAAGGGGGACGCGCTCAACGACGCCTACCGCCTGATCCGCGAGCTGGTGGAGGAGCGCGGGCAGGACCCGGCGCGCGTCATCGTCCTGGTGATGGACGCCGACGGCCGTCTGTCGGACGGTGCCTTCAGCCACGTCCTGCCGCTGTTCGAGGACGAGACGGTCGGGGGCGTGCAGCTGGCCGTCCGCATCCGGAACCGCGGTCGCAACTTCCTGACCCGGTTCCAGGACTTCCAGTTCTGGTCGATGTCGGCCGTCACCCAGTTCGGGCGCCGGAAGACCGGGACGGTGTCGCTCGGCGGCAACGGTCAGTTCACGCGCATGTCGGCACTCGAAGGCCTCGACGCGCTTCCCTGGTCGTCCTCACTGACCGAGGACCTGGACCTCGCGATCAGCCTGTCGAACAACGGCTGGGAGCTCACGACGACGCCGTACGCGTCGGTGGACCAGGAGGCCGTCGAGAGCCTGAAGCGGCTCATCGTGCAGCGCCGCCGGTGGTACCAGGGGCACATGATGGCAGCGAAGCGCCTGCCCGGCATCTGGTCGAACCCGAAGCTCAGCGCGCCCAAGGTGCTGGAGCTGTCCGGCTACCTGATCGTTCCGTGGCTGTTCGACCTGCCGTGGTCCCTCCTCTCGCACTGGACCCTGTTCATGTTCATCTCGCGCATGGACTCGTCGTTCGCTTTCGTGAGCGGGCCGCTCTCCCTGATCCTCGGGGTGCTCGCGTGGTACCTGCTCACCTTCGCGCCCGCGCTCTTCACCTCGGTGGTCTACCTGCGGCGCGACAGCGAGGTCGGGTTCTGGCGCGCTTACCTCATGGGCCACTCGTTCGTGGTGATGAACTACCTCTCCTACATCTGCGCCTGGGGTGCGCTCATCCGGATCTTCCAGAAGAAGACCGGATGGGACAAGACGGTGCGGACGGTCGAGGTCGCTGCCGTCGCCTGATCGGCGCGTCCGGCCGGTGCGGCCTCAGCAGTACCGGCTGGCCGTACTGTCGGCATCCGCCTGCTGCGCGCTCGAGGGGACGCGCAGCAGGCGGTCGAGTGCGGCCTCCGGCGCGATCCGGTGGCAGACCGCCTCGTCCCAGATGCGTTCGTAGGCGGCTGGGCTGATCGGGAGGGATCGGGCGCGGCGCGTGGACGTGGCCCGGCCGGGGCGCGGCAGCCGCAAAAGTCGCTCGCGGATCAGGAACGGGAGATTGTCCTCCGGCGCGATCCCGCGGCGGCCGTCCCGGAGCGAGACCACGAGGTCGCCCGTCGTCGTGGCGTGACGCACCTGCGCGATCGTGAGGCCGGTGAGGCGGGCGAACTCGTCGACGGCGAGCAGCTCCGGGAGCTTGCTCACGTACTCGTCGGCGACGGCCAGCCTCAGGCGCAGCCAGGCATCGGTCCGTGTGTGCGGGCTCGCCTGACGCCCCGGCGAGGGCTCGATGAGTGGTGCAGTGCGTTTCGGCATGGTCGTCTCCCCATCTCGGCTGTTCCGCGAAGCGGTTCCACACACGATGACGAGGGACTTCGGGCGCGCGTGACGCGACGTGGAGGCTACTGTCAGCGGCGTCTCACCGTGCCGGGGTGGACGCGGGCGGGCCGCGGGGGATGAATGGAGGGATGCCGACCTCGTCCACCGCCCCCGTCCTGCTGTTCCTGCACGGCCGCTACGGCATCCGGGAGGATCTCGCCTGGATCGCGGAGCGCACGCCCGCGCCGTGGCGGACCGAGCTGCTGCAGGCGCCGCTGCCGCTGGGAGACCGGTTCGAGTGGTTCCACGTCGCCGACGACGGAGAACGCGGGGCGCTCTCGAGCAACGTCGCGCCGGCGGCGGACCGGCTGCTGGCGTGGGTCGATGAGCGGTTCGGCGACGCGCCCGTGGCGGCGGTCGGGTGGTCGCAGGGCGGCGCGACGGCGCTTCAGATGCTGCGGCGCGCACCCGGGCGGCTCTCGTTCGTGGTGACGCTGGGCGGCTTCACGACGGACGACGAGGAGCGCGGGGATGCGGAGCTCGCCTCCAGCCGTCCGCCGGTGTTCTGGGGGCACGGCGCCCGCGACGACGTGATCAGCACGCACGACATCATCCGGATGCGCGAGTTCCTGCCCGGGCACTCGACGCTGGAGGAGCACGTCTATCCGGCGGCCGGCCACGAGATCACGCCGGGGATGGCGCATGACGCGATCCGCTTCGTCGCGCAGCACACGCCGGAGGGGTAGCGCGACGCAGCGGCGACCCGTCAGGCCGGTTCGCCCGCGTCGTCGCGGCGGCGGAGCTCCTCTTCGAGGCGCCGGATGCGCTGATCGCGGTCGGCGGCCTCGATCTCGCGCTCCAGGGCGGCGAGCTGCGCCTCGGTGCTGTCGGGCCGGAGGGCCGGGTCGGTTCGGTGCCGCTCGTCCACCGTCGGCATGCGCAGCGTGCGGCGGGGCGCGGGGGCGCTCTCGTACTCGCGGCCGACCGCGAACCAGAGGATGCCGCCCACCAGCGGGAGCAGGATGACGATGAACACCCAGGCGAGCTTCGGCAGGTGCTTCACCTGGTCGTCGCGGCGCAGGATGATGTCGACCAGCGCGAACACGAACAGTGCGAACACGATCAGCGGCAGCAGCACCATACCGGTCAGTCTAGGGGGAGCGTTCAGCGGAAGGACAGGATCTGCTCGCCCCAGCCCGCGCGCAGGGCTCCGTCCAGATCGGGGACCACGCGCTCTTCGGAATCGATGAGCAGGGTGGCGCGCTGCTCCGCGTCGTAGGGCGGCCATCCCTCGCCCGGGGCGCCGCCGTGCGCGAAGGAGGCCCACCGGGCCCGCATCCGCCGGGAGACCTCGTCGGCGCTGCGGCGTCCGCCGAGCCAGAACGACGGGTCGCGGGGGAGCCCACCGAACTCGCCCCAGACGTACGGGAGGTCCGTGGCGTGCGCGGCGCCGATGCCGCTCAGCCGGAGCAGCGGCGGCGCGAAGTCGAAGCGGTAGAGGAACGTCGGGGCGACCTCCGCGTGGCCGGCCGCGGCCCACACGGCGGGCATCCGGAAGGCGATGTCCGTGGCGATGCGGACGTTCCGGGAGAGCGGCGCCCGACGGTACGCGGCGAGCACGCGGTCGGGCGGTGGGAGGCGCGCCCCGTCCGGTCCACCGGCGCGCTGCTCCTCCTGCATGGCCTGGAACATGCGCTGGAGGGCCGCGCGCCGGATCGGGAGCAGCGGCGAACGCATCAGCCGGAACAGCGTCGCCTCGTCGCGGTTCGTGCCGATCACGAGCGGGACGCGCATCCCGCGGCCCTCGCTGAGGATCCGGAGCGGCGCCTCCGGCAGCACGTCGTCGCCGACCACGGGCGCGAAGGCGAGCATGCCGGGATGCTCGCGCGGGATGTCGGCGTAGACCGCGGCCCCCGCATCCACGATCCGCTCGACGGGCACGTGCTGCAGGGCGACCGCGTCGTCCGGACGGACGCCCAGCCGCTCGAGGAACGCTCGCGCGACGACCTCCGAGCGCTCCGGACCGTACATGGAGCCGGCGGGCGGGCTCTGCGCGATGGCGCGGTGGAAGAGGCCGTGCGCGAGCGGCGAGGCGAGCAGGGCGGTGACGAGACCGGCGCCGGCGCTCTGCCCGAACACGGTGACCCGAGCGGGGTCGCCGCCGAACGCCGCGATGTTGTCACGGACCCAGCGCAGCGCCAGCAGAACGTCGCGCAGGGCCACGTTGCTCTCGGCGCCGGGGACGCCCGCCGCGCCGAGGTCGAGGAACCCGAGGGCTCCCAGGCGGTAGTTGAGCGTCACGACCACGACGTCGCCGGAGGTCACCAGCTCGTCCCCGTGGTACACCAGCTGGCTGGAGGAGCCCAGGGCGTAGGCGCCGCCGTGCAGCCACACCATGACCGGGCGCGGCCGCCCTGGCGGCGGATCGGCGCTCGGGCGGACGACGTTGAGGAACAGGCAGTCCTCGTCCAGCCGGGCTCCGCCCGGTTCACCCGGCGCGAGCGGGACCGACGGATTCGGGCGCTGGGGAGCGGCCGGGCCGAAACGGACGGCATCGGCGACGCCGTCCCACGGTCGCGCGGGGACGGGGGCTCGCCAGCGCATCCGTCCGGTCGGAGGCTCGGCATAGCGGATGCCGCGCCACGTGCTGACGCGGTCGTCGTCACGCCCGCGGACGGCGCCCGCGGACGTGACGACGACCGGCCGCTCGCTCACGCCCCGGCGACCTCGTCCCACTCCATGAACGGGCGCAGCTCCAGCTGGCCGTTGCGGGCCATCGGGTGCCGGGAGGCGATCTCGATCGCCTCGTCCAGGTCGGCGACCTCGAGGATGTCGAACCCGCAGATCCACTCCTTGGTCTCGGCGAACGGGCCGTCGGTGACGTACCGCTTGCCGTCGCGCACGCGGACCACGCGCGACTCGGCGGGCGCCTGCAGCACCTCGCCGATCACGCGCTTGCCGCTCGCGTCCAGCTCGTCCACCCAGCCGTCGACGTCCGACTCGTCCCGCTCGGTGTCGGGCGAGCTGTCGGTGATCACGAACATCATGTACTTCATCGTTGTGTCCTCTCGAGAGCGAATGCTTCACCGGGGCGTCGAACGGGTGGACCGTCGATCGACATTCTGGACCGGGGAGCCGGGATCCGGCAGAGTCAGGCGCTCTACCACTCAGGGGATCACCAGGGGAGCGACGGGTTGGTTAGTGTAGCCTTACCTTAGTTCCGCTCCGCCGCCCGTCCACCGGAGACACCGTGACCATCCTCGCCCCGACCCGCACCGAGCGTCCGCGCCCGGCGTACCGGCCGTACCGTGCCCGGGTCGCAGCGATCAGCCGGCTGAGCCCGCACTTCACGCGGGTCCGCTTCGAGTGCGGCGACTTCGAGCACTTCGGCACCGAATGCCTGGACCAGCGGATCAAGCTCCTCTTCCCGCTGGCGGACGGCAGCTTCGCCGACCTCGGCGTGGACGACGAGGAGGCGCAGTTCGCGGGCGACTGGTACGAGCGCTGGCGCGGACTCCCCGAGCATCGGCGCAATCCGTTCCGCACCTACACGGTCCGTGCCATCGACACGGACGCCTGCTGCCTCGACATCGACTTCGTCGTGCACGGCGACGGCGGACCGGCCGCCCGGTGGCTGCTCGGCGCGCGACCCAACGACGAGCTGGTGGTGATCGGCCCGGATGCGCGCAGCCCGCACCGCGGCGTCGGCATCGACTGGCGTCCGGGGTCCGCCCGCGAGCTCCTGCTCGCCGGGGACGAGACGGCGGCGCCCGCCATCGCGTCCATCCTTGAGACCCTCCCCGCGGGTCGTCGCGCCCAGGCGTTCATCGAGGTGCCGTCGGCGCAGGATGCACTCTCGCTGCGCCTCCCGCCGCACGTCGAGGCGACGTGGCTGCCGCGCGGCTCCGCCGTGACCGGCGCCGCTCTGGTGCCGGCCGTGCAGTGCTGGCTGGCCGAGCATCCCCGGGTCGTCGCTGCGGCCGCCGCCGGCCGGGCGCAGAGCCTGGACGATGTGGATGTCGACCGCGACATCCTCTGGGAGAGCCCGCTCGACGAGGCCGACGCCACGCACGCCGGGTTCTACGCGTGGATCGCGGGCGAATCGGCCGCGGTCAAGACGCTGCGCCGGATGCTCGTGCGCGACCACGGGATCGACCGGTCGCGCGTCGCCTTCATGGGGTACTGGCGGCTGGGCCGCTCGGAGAACTGACCGTGACCGGCCTGGTTACTGGTCTTCGCGCTCCACGCCGCGGAACGTGTCCGGGTAGTCGTCGAGCCACGACCAGTGGCTCACCGGCCAGCTGATCACGAACGCCTTGCCCACGACATCCGACAGGGGCACGAAGCCCTTGCCCGGGTCGTCCATGTGGTACCGCGAGTCGGCCGAGTTGTAGCGGTTGTCGCCCATGACCCAGACGGTGTCCTTCGGCACGGTGACGTCGAACGACTTCTCCGAGACGGCCTGCACGCCGGCGGGGAGGAGCACGTACGGCTCCTTCAGGGGGACGCCGTTGACGCTCATCTGCCCGAGGGCGTTGCAGCAGCTCACGTGGTCGCCGGGAAGGCCGATGAGCCGCTTCACCAGGTGCTGGTCGGAGTCGGACGCGCCGAGGCCGACGAAGTCGAGGACGGCACCGATGCCCTGCTGCACCGCGTTGCCGGTCTGCGGGGGCGCGGGAGGGAGCCAGCCGCCCGGATCCTTGAAGACGACGACGTCGCCGCGCTGCAGGCCGAACACCTTCGGCTGCAGCTCGTTGACGATGATCCGGTCGTTGATCTGGAGGGTGTTCTCCATCGATCCTGAGGGGATGTAGAAGGAGCGGGCGACGAACGTCTTGATCAGGAACGACACCAGCACAGCGACGACGAAGATGACCACCACATCCCGCAGCAGGGTCTTCCAGCTGGACGTACGCCGCGCGGAGCGGCGCGGGCGCGCGGTGGCAGTACTGTCGGTCACAACCCCCCACCGTAACGTGCCGATGCTGTGAGCCGCATCACACCCTGTTCGGGTGGCTTGTCCCCGCCCGGAGGGAGTGAGAACATCTCACTACGGGCTTGCGGCACGTGCCGCCGGCCCGTTCCCACTCATGCGGCGAACGTTCGAACGGCACGGAACGGCGACGCGGTTCCGGGGGCCGCGCCTCCTTCACGCATGCGCGGTTCTCGCGCTCGTGGCGGGCGGCATCCTGGCGGTCCCGCAGGCGGCGGCCGCCGACGAATGCGGGGCGGGATGCGTCCCCGCGCCGACGGAGACCGCGGCGCCCACGCCGGACCCCGGGACGGGCGAAGGCACGGACCAGGGGAGCGACCCGGGCGACGGTCAGGACGCGACCGGCACGCCCGCGCCCACGCCCACGCCCGACCCGAGCGGCACGCCAACTCCCTCGCCGACGCCGACTCCGGACCCGACAGAGACGCCCACGCCGACTCCCACGCCGACCCCCGACCCCACCGGCACGCCGACGCCCGCCCCGACCCCCGCGCCCGCCCCGGACCCGGCCCCCGCCCCTCCGCCGACCGACGACATCCAGCTCGAAGCCCCCGACCTGCCGCAGTTCGACAGCGTCGACCCGGTGGAGCTCGCGCAGACGGCACAGCTCGCGAGTGACCTCGCCGCCGCCCAACAGCAACTCGCCGACGCGACCGAGCAGTCCGAGAGCGCGCAACGGGAGCACGACCAGGCGCAGGCGGTCGCGGACGCCGTGCAGAAGCGGGCCGACGCGGCGGCCAAGCAGGCGAAGTCGGCGGCCGCGTTCGCCACGGCGCTGATCCGCTCCTCCGGCACGCACCTGCTCACCCAGGACCCGCTCAGCGCCGCGCTGCACGGTCGGGGCGACCTGCTGACCAAGCTCGGCGCCGCAGACCGGCTGGCGAAGCTGTCCGCCGACCGGGATGCGGCCATCCGGGCCGCCGCCAGCGCCAAGAAGGCCGCGCAGAAGCTCACGCAGCAGGCGCAGGGCGCCGCGGACGCCGTCGCCGCGGTCGACGTCGACTCGCCGCAGCAGGCGGTCGCCGAGGCGCAGTCCCAGGTGGATGCGGCATCGGCGGCGCTCGCCGCGGCGCCCACCGTCCTCCAGGCGGGCTCCGACTGGCAGATGCTCACCTCCGACCCGGCCCTCGTCGCGAGCGGCTGGGCGCTGCCGGTGCACGGCGGCCTGACCGACGTGTTCGGGCCCCGGCCGTCGCGTCCCCTCGGCACGGCGCTGTTCCACCCGGGCGACGACATCGGCGCCTCCTGCGGCACCACCATCTACGCCGCGGCGGCCGGCACCGTCGAGCGGGCGGGGCCGTTCAGCGGGTACGGCAACTACATCCTGATCGACCACGGCGGCGGGGTCGAGACGGCGTACGGCCACATCCGCGACGGCGGGATCGGGGTCACCGTGGGCGAGCACGTCGCGGCGGGCCAGCCGATCGCGCAGGTCGGCTCGACCGGTCTCTCCACCGGCTGCCACCTGCACTTCGAGGTGCACGTCAACGGGCTGCAGATCGACCCGCAGCCGTTCATGGCGGCGCGCGGCGTGGTGCTCGGAACCCGCTGAGCCGCGCGGAAGCGCGACCGTCGCCCGTTCCTCCCGATCGCCTGACCGCCCCGCGCGAAAACGCCGGTCCGGGCGTACGGTTCAGGCATGACCGAACTCACCGAGCTGGTCGGATCGTGGATGCGGCGCCAGCGCTGGTACTCGACCAAGAACGTCGAGCCGCGCCTGCGCCTGCTCGCCTCGTTCGACGCCGAACCCGCGGCCGGCGACGTCCGCATCGTCACCCACTTCTTCGCCGACGACGCCCCGCGGACTCCGCGGGTGTACCAGGTGCCCGTGGTCGCCCGCACCGAGCGCGACGGCGACGAGGCGGCGCTGATCGGCGAGGCCGGAGGCCGGTTCCTGTACGACGGACCCACCGAGGAGGCGTACGTCACCGCGCTCGTCCAGCTGATGACGGGCGAGGAGCGGGCGGAGGGTCGCGACGCGCACGCGCAGGGCCACACGCTCGGCGAGCGGATCGCCCTGCGCTCGTCGCGGAGGCTCACCGGCGAGCAGTCCAACACGTCCATCGTCGGCGAGCTCGCGGATGGCCGGCGGGCGCTCATCAAGGTGTTCCGGGTCGTCCAGGACGGCGAGAACCCGGATGTGTCCACGCTCGCCGCGCTCACCGCCGGCGGCTCGCGGCGCACCCCGTCGCTCCTCGGCTGGCTGACCGGCCGGTGGCCCACCGCGGACGGCCGCACGGCATCCGGAGAGCTGGCGCTCATGCAGGACTTCGTGCCGGGCGCCGAGGACGGGTGGGAGCTCGCGGTCAGCGCGGCCGAGCGCGGCGAGGACTTCACCGAGCGGGCGTACCAGCTGGGCGGGGGAACCGCCGAGCTGCACCGCCTGATGGCGCAGGTGCTGCCGACGACGCGGGCGACGACCGAGGATGTGGCACGCGCGCTCGACGGGATGTTCCGGCGGCTGACGGTCACCACGACCGAGGTTCCGGAGGTGGAGGAGCTGCGGGCCGGGATCGCGGCCGTGTACGAGGATGCCGCGGCGGCTCCGCTGCCGACGCTGCAGCGCATCCACGGCGACCTGCACCTCGGGCAGGTGCTGTACTCGCTGGAGCGCGGCTGGCAGTTCATCGACTTCGAGGGCGAACCGCTGCGTCCGCTCGCGGAGCGCGCGCTTCCGGACGCGACCATGCGCGACGTCGCGGGGATGCTGCGGTCGTTCGACTACGTCGCCGGGTCGCTGGCCCGCCGCGACACCCCGATCGACGCCGCCGGCTGGGCGGGCGACGCCCGGCAGTCGTACCTCGACGGCTACGCCTCGGTCGCGGGCGGCGAGGTGGAGGAGTTCCGCCTGCTGCTCGACGCGTTCGAGCTCGACAAGGCGGTCTACGAGATCGCGTACGAGGCGCGGCACCGACCGGCGTGGATCCCGATCCCGCTCTCCGCGGTGCAGCGCCTGCTCGCGAGCCGCGTGTCCTGACCGCTCCGCGCGTCCGTCGCCTGCGTCGAACCGTGAGTAGATGCTCCAATCGGCGACGAATTGCCGCAAGATGTCACGACTCGACGGAGCGGCGCACGCGGCGGGAGCGCGCGGGCGCGCGCCGCTCAGCGGCCGGTGAAGCGGGGGATGCGCTTCTCCTGGAAGGCGCGGAAGCCCTCGCGGTAGTCCGCGGTGTCGCGCAGCTGCGCCTGCGCGGCGTTCTCGGCGGCGATCGAACCCCAGAAGTCGAGCGATCCGTCGCGCAGCCCGGCGACGATGCGTTTGCTCGCCAGGAACGCCTCGGTCGCGCCGCCCGCGGCTGCCGCGGCCGCGGCATCCACCGCCTCCGCTAGCTCGGCGGCCGGGAGCGCGCGCGAGAACAGCCCGCCCGCGACGGCCTCAGCGCCCGAGATCAAGCGGCCGCTCACGATCAGGTCCATGGCGCGGTGCGGGCCCAGGCGCGACACGAGCAGCCAGTGGCCGCCGGAGTCGAGGGCGGCGCCGAGCGCGGCGAACGGCGAGCCCACCTTCGCGTCCTCGGCGACGTAGACGATGTCGGTCGCGACCAGCAGCCCGAGGCCGACGCCGAGGCAGGCGCCGTGAGCTGCGGCGAATGTGGGCGCCGGGAAGGCGGCGATGCGCCGCAGCAGCGGGGTCACCAGTCCGTCGAGGTAGCCGCTGACGTCGTCCGTCGCCGGGTCGACGCCCGCGATGTCGCGTCCGGCGCAGAAGGCGCGCCCTTCGCCGCGCAGCACAAGGGCGCGCACGCCGGCGGCCTCCGCCTCGGCGTAGGCGGCGTCGAGCGCGCGCAGGTCGTCGGGGCCGAGCGCGTTCAGCCGCTCCGGGGCGTTCAGGGTCACCCGGGCGACGCCGTCGGCGATGTCGAGTTCGATCACGGGGCTCCTCGGTTCAGACGTCGTAGTCGACGACGACGCGGTCGGTGAGGGGATGCGACTGGCAGGTGAGCACGTAGCCGCGCTCGAGCTCCTCCGGCTCCAGGGCGTAGTTCTCCGTCATCCGCACATCGCCCGAGATCAGCCGCGCCCGGCAGGTGCCGCAGACGCCGCCGGTGCAGGCGAACGGCACGTCCGGGCGCACGCGCAGCGCGGCGTTCAGCACGGACTCGTTGGCGTCGATCGGCGTGGTGACCGTCGAGCTCAAGCCGTCGAGCGTGAACTCGATGTCGGCGGTCCTCTCGCCCTCGTGCACGACCACCGGACGCCCGCTGTCGCCGCGGACCTCGCCCGGCTCACCCGTCGTGAACAGCTCGAAGTGGGTGCGCTCCCGCGGCACCCCGTAGCTCTCCAGCACGTCCCGGCACAGCTGCACCAGCTCGAACGGCCCGCAGAGGAACCACTCGTCGACCGTGTCGGGAGGGAGCAGCGCGTCGAGCATCCTGCGCAGCCGGTCCTCGTCGATCCGGCCCGACAGCAGCGGCGCCGACCGCTGCTCGCGCGACAGCACGTGGTGGAGCGCCAGGCGGGACGGGTAGCGGTCCTTCAGGTCGGCGAGCTCCTCCAGGAACATGACGTCGATCGCCGTGCGGTTCGTGTAGACCAGCGTGAACCGGGATGTGTCGGAGCCGGCGAGGACGCTGCCCGCGAGGGCCATCAGCGGCGTGATGCCGGAGCCCGCCGCGATGCCGACGATGTGTTTGTGCGCCGCGGCCGCCGCATCCACCGTGAACGTGCCCTGGGGGCTCATGACGTCGATCGTGTCGCCGGGACGCAGCTCGCTCGTCGCCCAGGTCGAGAACGCGCCGCCCAGGTCGCGCTTGATCGCTACGGTGATCCGGCCGGGCGACGGCGGGCGGCACAGCGAGTAGCTGCGGCGCAGCTCCCGGCCGTCGACGTGCGCGCGCAGGGCGACATGCTGGCCCGGCAGGTAGTCGTACTCGCCGTGCAGGTCCTCGGGCACGGCGAACGTGACCTCGACGCTGGCGGCGGTGAGCGGGCGCACCTCGGCGACCGCGAGCGAGTGGAAACGGGCCCGCGCCATCAGCCGGCCCTCACAGCGCCTTGAAGTGGTCGAACGGCTCGCTGCAGGCGTTGCAGACGTAGAGCGCCTTGCAGGAGGTCGAGCCGAAGTGCGCCACCTCGCGGGTGTCGAGCGAACCGCAGTGCGGGCACTTGACCGACATGCGGACGCGGACCGGGCCCGTCGCCGAGGGCGGGGCGATGCCGTAGTCCTTCAACGCGGCGCGGCCGGCCGCGCTGATCCAGTCGGTGGTCCACGCCGGCGAGAGCTCGAGCCGCACCCGGACGTCGCCGAAGCCGGCGGACGACAGGGCGCGCACCACATCCTCGCGGATCGCATCCATCGCCGGGCAGCCGGAGTAGGTGGGCGTGATGACCACCTCGACCCCGTCGTCGGTGACGGTCACCTCGCGCAGCACCCCCAGGTCGTCGATGCTCAGCACGGGGACCTCCGGGTCGACCACGGAGGCCGCCGCCGACCACGCCCGCGCGGCGTCCGCGTGATGCGTCACCACGATGCCCCCGGGTGCTGACGGGCGAGCACCTGGAGCTCGGCCAGAAGTGGGGCCAGGTGCTCCGAATGCCGGCCGCGCCGTCCGCCGCCGGCGGCGTGGAACGCGTCCGGCGGGGTGAGCTCGGCCTCGGCGAGGATGGGAGCGACGTCCGCGTCGAAGGCCGCGCGCAGCGACGACGGGCGCACCGCGACGCCCTCCAGCGCGTCGAACAGGTCCGCATCCAGAGCCGACGCGTCGGAGAACAGCTCGTCGACGTACGGCCAGACGTCCTCCATCGCGCGCAGCGTGCGGCGGCGCGACTCGTCCGTGCCGAGAGCCAGGCGCAGCATCCACTGGTCGGCGTGGTCGCGGTGGTAGTCGACCTCCTTGACCGCCTTCGCGGCGACACCCGCCAGAACCGGGTCGGTGGATGCGCGGAGCCGGTCGTACAGGGCGTACAGGTAGTGCGCGGCGGCGAACTGGCGCACGATCGTGTGAGCGAAGTCGCCGTTCGGCTGCTCGAACAGGTGGGCGGAGCGGAACTCGCCCTCCTCGCGCCAGTACGCCAGGTCGTCCTCGGTGCGACCGGACGCGGCGCCCGCGTAGCGGAGCAGCGAGCGGGCGTGGCCGAGCAGGTCGAGCGCGATGTTCGCGAGCGCGACATCCTCCTCCAGCTCCGGAGCGCGGGTGATCCAGCCGCCGAGGCGCTGCGCCAGGACGAGCGCGTCGTCGCCCAGCCAGAGGGCGTACTCGGCGACCTCGGGGGAGGGCGGGACGTCAGAGCTGACGAACTCCTCGGAGAGGGTCACGGCGCTGAGCTCGATGTGGCCGGGCTCGGTGTGGTCGGTGTCTGCGTGGCCGGGCTCGATACGTGCATCCGTCACAGGTGCTTCACCCCTTCGGCGGCGGTGTAGTAGGTGGCGTGGCGGAAGTTCTTGCCCTCGGGGGAGGAGAAGAAGGCATCCTTGGCGTCCGGGTCGCTCGCGGTGATCGCGTCGGAGCGGACCACCCAGATCGAGACGCCCTCGCCGCGGCGCGTGTACAGGTCGCGGGCGTTCCGGACGGCGAGCTCCTCATCCGGCGCGTGCAGCGACCCGACGTGCACGTGGCTGAGACCGCGCGAGGCGCGGACGAAGACCTCCCAGAGGGGCCACGGCTCGGCGGTCACGCGACGGCCTCCGCGCTCTCGTGCGTCGCGCGCTGCTGCTGTGCTTGCTGCTTTTGGGCGTACGCCGCGGCGGCCTCCCGCACCCAGCGGCCGTCCTCGTGCGCCTCGCGGCGGCGCTGCAGCCGCTGCGCGTTGCAGACGCCGCGGCCGGCGATGACCTCTTGCAGCTCGGTCCAGTCGATCGGTCCGAGGTCGTAGGCCTGGCGCTCCTCGTTCCAGCGGAGGTCGGGGTCGGGGAGGGTGACGCCCAGCGCCTCCGCCTGCGGAACGAGCATCGCCACGAACCGCTGCCGCAGCTCGTCGTTCGAGAAGCGCTTGATCTTCCAGGCCATCGAGCGGGCCGAGTTGGGGGAGTCGCCGTCCGGCGGCCCGAACATCATCAGCGACGGCCAGTACCAGCGGTCCACCGCATCCTGAGCCATGCGCTGCTGCTCCGGGGTGCCGCGCATGAGCGACAGCAGGATCTCGAAGCCCTGCCGCTGGTGGAACGACTCCTCCTTGCAGATGCGCACCATCGCGCGGCCGTACGGCGCGTACGAGCAGCGGCACAGCGGCACCTGGTTGCAGATGGCGGCGCCGTCGACCAGCCAGCCGATCGCCCCGATGTCGGCCCAGCTGAGCGTGGGGTAGTTGAAGATCGACGAGTACTTGGCGCGACCCGAGATCAGCTGCTCGGTGAGCTCGTCGCGTGTGACGCCGAGCGTCTCGGTCGCGGAGTAGAGGTAGAGGCCGTGGCCCGCCTCGTCCTGCACCTTGGCCATGAGGATGGCTTTGCGCTTCAGGCTCGGAGCGCGCGTGATCCAGTTCGCCTCCGGCTGCATCCCGATGATCTCGGAGTGGGCGTGCTGCGACATCTGGCGGATGAGCGTGCGGCGGTAGTCGTCGGGCATCCAGTCACGCGGCTCCACGCGGGAGTCGGAGGCGATGAGCTGGTCGAAGGCGGCCTGCGCGGCGCCCCGCTCGGCGTCGGCTCGTTCTGTGGTGGTGGTCTCCATCAACGCCCCTTTGCGCATGGATCGGTTTACTTACTGATCGTTCGGTCAGTATATCCCCGCGGCCGGGCGACATGCCAGACTGATCGGGTGACCGAGACGGCGGACTCCGAGACCCTGCGGCGCGGGCGCCCCGGGTACGACCAGCGCGGCATCCTCGAGGTCGCCGTCGCCGCGTTCAACGAGCACGGCTACGACGCCACCTCGATCGGGATGCTCGCCGACCGGCTCGGGCTGTCGAAGTCCGCGATCTACCACCACGTCGCCTCCAAGGACGAGCTGCTGCGACTGGCGCTGGACGAGGCGCTCGACGGGCTCGAGGGCGTGCTGCGCGCGCCCGAGGCCGCGTCGGGCGCGGCCGCCGACCGTCTGGCTTTCGTGCTGCGCGGGGCCGTCCGGGTGCTGGCCGACCGGCTGCCCTACGTCACGCTGCTGCTGCGGGTGCGCGGCAACACCGAGGTGGAGCGCGCCGCGCTCGCCCGCCGGCGCGCTTTCGACCACGCCGTGGCCGACCTCGTCGCCGAGGCGCGGGCCGAGGGCTCGCTGCGCACCGACGCCGACCCGGCCGTCGTCGCGCGCCTCCTCTTCGGCATGATCAACTCCCTCACCGAGTGGTACACCCCCACGGGCCCCCTCACCCCCGACGACCTCGCCGCCACCATCCTCGCCCTCGCCCTGCGCTGAATCCCGGTCCGCCCCCCGTCGAGTACACGAAAAGTGCACGCGACACGCCGGGCGAGCGTGCACTTTTCGTGTACTCGACGGAGGGGGGCGGGCTACTTCGCGACGAGGGTGAGGACGTCGTAGGTGGCGACGAGCTCGTCGCGCTGGTTCAGGATGCGCGCATCCCAGCGCACCTCGCCGTAGTCGTCGGTCTCGCGCGGGGTGATCTGCTTCGCCGTCAGGGCGACGCGGATGCTGTCGCCGGGGACGACGGGGGTCAGGAACCGCAGATCCTCGAGGCCGTAGTTGGCGAGCACGGGCCCTGGCGCCGGGTCGACGAACATCCCGGCCGCCCACGACACCAGCAGGTAGCCGTGCGCGACCCGTCCCGGGAAGAACGGGTTCGCCGCCGCGGCCTCCTCGTCCATGTGCGCGTAGAACGTGTCGCCGGTCGACGTCGCGAAGTCCTCGATGTCGTCGAGCGTCACCTGCCGGGGCCCCGCCTGAACCTGGTCGCCGATCCGCAGGGTCGCGAGCGACTTGCGGAAGGGATGCTGCGCATCCGACGACACCGCCGCGCCCGGATGCCAGACGCCGGTGATCGCGGTCAGCAGGTCGGGCGACCCCTGCAGCGCGGTCCGCTGCATGTGGTGCAGCACCGCGCGGATGCCGCCCAGCTCCTCGCCGCCGCCCGCCCGGCCCGGTCCGCCGTGCACCAGGTGCGGCATCGGCGAGCCGTGCCCGGTGGAGGTGCGGGCGTCGTCCCGGTCGAGCACCAGGATGCGGCCGTTGTAGGCGCCGGAGCCGAGCACGAAGGTCCGCGCGAACTCCGGGTCGTGCGTCGCGACGCTGGTCACGAGCGACCCGCCGCCGCGCGCGACAAGGGCCACCGCCTCCTCCGCGGTCGAGTAGGGGAGGATGCTCGCCACCGGCCCGAACGCCTCCACCGTGTGCGCCTCGGGCGTCCAGGCGTCGGCGAAACGGAGCAGCACGGGCGCGACGAACGCGCCCTCGGGCGCCACGCCGGTCGTGCCGTCCGCGTGGCGGACGGTCGGCTGGTCGAGCCCGCCGACCACGAGCTCGCCGCCCGCGGCCACCAGCCGCGCCACCTGGCGCAGCACCTCCTCGCGCTGAGTGCGGGAGGCGAGCGGCCCCATCGTCACGCCCTCCGCCCGCGGATCGCCGAGGACGACGCGGGACGCGATGCGCTCGCGCACCGCGGCGATCACGTCGTCCTGCAGCGGCGCGGGCACGATCGCGCGGCGGATGGCCGTGCACTTCTGCCCCGACTTGGCGGTCAGCTCGACGACGAGCCCCTTGATGTAGGCGTCGAACTCCGGCGTGCCGGTCACCGCATCCGGGCCCAGCACCGACGCGTTGATCGAGTCGGTCTCGCTGGTGAACCGTACCCCGCCGGTCTGTACCGAGTCGTGGGCGCGCAGCCGCTCCGCGGTCGACGCGGATCCGGTGAAGGCCACCAGATCGCCGAGCCTCAGGTGCTCGAACAGGTCGGGCACGCCGCCGCTCACCAGCTGCAGCGATCCCGCCGGAAGCAGTCCCGACTCCACCATGATCCGCACCGCGGCCTCGGCGACGAACGCGGTCGGCGTCGCCGGCTTCACCAGGGTCGGCATCCCGGCGAGGAAGGACGGCCCGAGCTTCTCGAGCATCCCCCACACCGGGAAGTTGAACGCGTTGATCTGAACCGCGACGCCCGGCAGCCGGGTGTACACGTGGCGGCCGAGGAAGCTGCCGTCCTTCGACAGCTGCTCCGCCGGTCCGTCGAGCACGACCTGCGCGTTCGGGAGCTCGCGGCGCCCCTTGGAGCCGTAGGTGAACAGCGCGCCGATCCCGCCATCCACGTCGATCCACGCGTCCGCGCGCGTCGCGCCGGACTGCGCCGACAGCGCGTACAGCTCGTCCTTGCGCTCGGTCAGCGCCTGCGCCAGCTGCTTCAGGATGAGGGCGCGCTGATGGAACGTCAGCTCGCCGAGCGACCGCTGCCCGACCGTGCGGGCATGCTCCAGAGCGCCCGCGAGGTCGAGCCCGGCCGTGCTGATCTGCGCGATCGGCTCACCGGTGGAGGCGTCCAGCACCTCCGCGGGCCGGGGCGCCTCGTCGCCCGATCCCGTACCGAGGACGCCGGCCGGGGCGTCGTCGGGCGTCCACCATCCGTCACGGATGTAGCTGGGCACGATCATGAGAGGCCTCCTCGAGTGGATGCGTATGCTGACGGCATGGCCGACGGCGACTGGACGATCGAACTGGGTGAGCTCGACGTGAAGATGGGGGTGCGCATCCTGGAGCAGTCCGCCGAGCGGGTCGTCGCGACCATGCCGGTCGAGGGCAACCGCCAGTCGTTCGGGCTGCTGCACGGGGGCGCATCGGTCGCCTTCGCGGAGGCGCTGGGCTCGTGGGCCGCGGTCATCCACGCCGGTCCTGGCCGAAGTGCGGTCGGCGTCGACATCAACGCGACGCACCACCGGGCCGCGCGCTCGGGCGTGGTGACCGGGGTCGCGACCGCCATCCGGCTGGGCCGCACCATCGCGTCGCACGAGATCGTGATCACCGACGAGGAGGGCAACCGGCTCTGCACGGCGCGGATCACCAACCTCATCGTCGACGCTCCCGGGCGGTAGGGACCGCGGTCCCGTCCTCGTCCCAGAAGAAGAACCCCTGACCGCTCTTGCGGCCGAGCATCCCCTCGGCGACCATCTTCCGCAGCAGCTCGGGAGGCTCGTAGCGCGGCCCGAGCTCGCGCGCGAGGTACTCGGCGATGTCGAGCCGCACATCCAGCCCCACCAGATCGGTGAGGCGCAGGGGGCCGACGGGATGCTTGTACCCGAGCTCCATCGCGGTGTCGATGTCGTCGGGGGTGGCGACGCCCTCCTCCACCATGCGGATCGCCTCCAGCCCGAGCAGCACGCCGAGACGCGAGGAGGCGAAGCCGGGGGAGTCGCGGACGGTGATCGCGGTCTTGCCCAGCACGCGCACCCATCCGGTGGCCGCGTCGGCGGCGGACGGGGCGGTCGCCGTGCCGAGCACGACCTCGACCAGTGCGGACGCGGGCACCGGGTTGAAGAAGTGCAGTCCGAGGAAGGCGCCGGGACGGGCCAGCCCCTCGGCGAGCACGTCGATCGACAGCGACGACGTGTTCGTGGCGAGCACCGCGTCCACCGGCAGCAGGTCCTCGGCGCGGCGCAGCGCCTCGCGCTTCAGGCCCACCAGCTCGGGCACGACCTCGATCGCGAGCCCGGCGCCGCCGAGCGCCTCCCACGTGACCGTCACGACCAGCCGGTCCGGGTCGGGAGCCGCGGCTCCCCGGCGGACGCTGCCCTCGACGGCGGCGAGGATGCGGTCCCGCGCCTCGGACGCCGCCGTCGCGTTCTGCTCGACCACGGCCACGTCGGCGCCCGCCATGAGGAACGCGTGCGCGATCCCCGATCCCATCCGTCCGCCGCCGATCACGGCGACCCGCTCCGGCAGCCCCGTCGCGCTCATCGCCTGCTCCTCCGTTCCAGGAACTGGGTCATCCGCCGCCGCTTCTCCGGCGACTCGAACAGCACGGCCTGCGCCTCGCGCTCGGCGGCGGGATGGCGCTCCGCGGGCTCGCGCAGCACCTGCTTGGTGAGCCGCGTCGCCAGCGGGTCGTTCGCGGCGATTCGGTCGGCGAGGGCGTGCGCGCCGGTGAGCAGCTCGCCCGGCGCGAACAGGTCGCTGACGAGCCCGGCGGCCAGCGCTTCCTCTCCGGTGAGGACGCGCCCGGTCAGCACCAGCTCGGTGGCGAGCGGCAGGCCCACCAGCTGCGGCAGCCGCCACAGCGCGCCGGCCGCGGCGATGATCCCGAGCCCGGTCTCCGGGTTGCCGATCCGCAGCCGCGGGGTGCCGACCCGAAGGTCGGCCGCGTAGGCGAGCTCGGCGCCGCCGCCCAGAGCGTACCCGTCGAGGGCGGCGATCACGGGCATCGGGAGGGCCGCGATGCGCGAGAAGATCGTGTCGTTGATGCCGTTCGCGGCGTCGGCGGCGGTCCGCTCGCGCAGCTCGGCGATGTCGGCGCCGGACGCGAAGACGCCGTCCGACCCGGTGAGGATCAGGATGCGCGGCTCGCGCTCCAGCCGCTCGCACACCGCGTGCAGCGCATCCACCATCGCCTGGTCGATCGCGTTGCGGCGCTCGGGACGGTCGAGGGTGACGACCATCCGGTCGTCCTGCTCCTCGACGTGCAGGCTGTCGGTCATACGGCCTCCACGATCAGCGAGGTGCCCTGACCGACGCCGACGCACATCGTCGCGAGCCCGCGGCGGGCGCCCTCCCGCTCCATCCGGCCGAGCAGGGTGACCAGGATGCGCGTGCCGCTCGAGCCCAGCGCGTGGCCGAGCGCGATGGCGCCGCCGTCGGCGTTCACGGTCGCCGGGTCGAGGCCGAGGCGGCGGATGCACGCGAGCGCCTGGCTGGCGAACGCCTCGTTGAGCTCGACGGCTCCCAGGTCGGACACGTCGAGGCCGGCGCGCGCCAGGGCCTTCTGCGTCGCGGGGACCGGGCCGAGGCCCATGCCCTCGGGGGCGACGCCGGCGCTCGCCGCGGCGACGACCCGGGCGCGCGGGCGGAGGCCGTAGCGCTCGACGGCGGCGGCGCTCGCCACGAGGATGGCGGACGCTCCGTCGTTGAGGGGGGACGCGTTGCCCGCGGTGACCACGCTGCCGCCCGCGACGACGGGCTTCAGCCGCGCCAGCGCATCCAGGTCGGTGTCGCGGCGGATGCCCTCGTCGGCGGTGACCGCGCCGGCGGGCGTCTCGACCGGCAGCAGCTCGTCGTCGAACCGTCCGGCGTCGGCGGCCGCGGCGGCCCGGCGGTGGCTCTGCAGGGCGAAGGCGTCGGCCTCTTCGCGCGTGATGCCGTCGAGCCGGGCGACCTCCTCGGCCGTCTCGGGCATCGTGTAGGTGGCCTTGTCGCGGGCGAGCAGCCGCGGGTTGGCGAAGCGCCAACCGATCGACGTGTCGAACTGCGGACCGGGCTTCGCCCACGGGCGCTCGGGCTTCGCCTGCACCCAGGGTGCGCGGGTCATCGACTCGACGCCGCCCGCGACGACGAGGTCGGCATCCCCGGCGCGGATGGCCTGCGCGGCCTGGATGACGGCGGTGAGGCCGGAGGCGCACAGCCGGTTGACGGTCATCGCCGGGACCTCGTCGGGCAGCCCCGCCAGCAGGACGGCCATCCGGGCGACGTTGCGGTTGTCCTCGCCGGCCTGGTTGGCGGCGCCGAGGATCACCTCGTCGAGGGCGTCCGCGGGGGCCGCGGCGCGGCGCACCGCCTCGGCGACGACGAGTGCGGCGAGGTCGTCCGGCCGGACGCCCGCCAGGGCACCGCCGTAGCGGCCGACCGGCGTGCGCACGCCGCCGACGAGGTAGGCCTCCGCCATCGCGCTCTCCCTCGAACCCGAATTACCGAACGAGCGTTCAGCAATTGCATCGTCGCAGAATCGCCGCCCCCGGGCAACCCGGCGGGTGGCGCGCGGCGTCGGGTGGTCGCATGTCGGAGATCCGCGTCCGATCGTCGGAGATTCGGGCGGATTCGGCCCGAATCTCCAGCCACAACGCCTTGCGTCGGAGATTTGAACGTTTCACACCTACGATCGTGCGGCCGCCGGCCGCCGGCCGCCGGCCGCCGGCCACGCGCCGTCACCGCAGGTCGTGGTCCTCGAACACCAGCGACGTCTTCGTGTCGCGCACGGACGGGATGCTCGTCAGCTCCTCCAGCACCACCCGCCGCAGGTCTTCGTTGTCGCGCGCCCGCACCAGCAGGATCACGTCGAAGTCCCCGCCCACGAGCGCGAAGTGCTCCACCTCGGGGATGCGCTGCAGCCGTTCGCGCAGGTCGTGCCAGTCGGCCTGCTCCACCCGCAGCGTCACGTACGCCGAGGACGCACGCCCCGACCGGCGGGGGTCGACCTTCGCGGTGAACCCCGTGATCACCCCGTCGGCGACCAGCCGCGACACCCGCGCGTAGGCGTTGGCGCGCGAGACGTGGGCCGTCTCGGCGACGGCCGTGATGGATGCGCGGCCGTCGGCGCGCAGGGCGTCCAGGATGCGTACGTCGATGTCGTCCATGGTGCTGGACAGTCTGTCACTCGTGGCGCCCGCGCGCATCCGTTCGTCTCGACTCCGGGCGACCCATAGCGTTCGACGTCCGGCGAAGTCACCATGAGAGTGAGCGACGTCTTTCGAAGGAGAACAGATGCACGCGGACGATCTGCTGCCCGGCGACACCCCGCTGCGGCTCATCGACCAGGATGGCGCGTCCCACCCGGACGACCTCCACCGGATCCCGTCCACCGACACGATGCTGGACGGCTACCGCCGGCTCGTGCTCGCCCGCCGCCTCAACGACCAGGCCGACGCGCTGGTGCGCCAGGGCCGCCTCGCGGTGTACCCGTCGTCGCACGGGCAGGAGGCCTGCGAGGTCGCCGCCGCCATGGTGCTGGACGAGCAGGACTGGCTGTTCCCGACCTACCGCGACACCGTCGCCGTGATCGCCCGCGGCGTCGATCCGTTCGAGGCGTTCGTGCTGCTGCGCGGCGACTGGCACTCCGGGTACGACCCGACCGTGCACCACGTCGCGCCGCAGTCCACGCCGCTCGCCACCCAGCTGCTGCACGCGGTCGGCTTCGCGCACGCTGCCCGGCTGCGCGGCGAGGACACGGTCGTGCTGGCGATGTGCGGCGACGGCGCCACCAGCGAGGGCGACTTCCACGAGGCGCTCAACTTCGCCGCGGTGTTCCACCTGCCGGTCGTCTTCCTCGTGCAGAACAACGGCTACGCGATCTCGGTGCCGCTCAGCCGGCAGACCGCCGCCCCGAGCATCGCCCACAAGGGCGTCGGCTACGGGATGCGCGGCCGCCTGGTCGACGGGAACGACCTCGCCGCCCTGCTCGCGGTGCTCGGCGAGGCGGTCGGGGAGGCGCGCGACGGCGGCGGCCCGACCCTCGTCGAGGCGCTCACGTACCGCATCAAGTCGCACACCAACGCGGACGACGCCACGCGGTACCGCACCGCCGACGAGGTGGAGCCGTGGCTCGCCCGCGACCCGCTGCTGCGGCTGCGCACCTGGCTGACCGCGGAGGGCGCGCTCGGCGAGGGCGACGACGCGGAAGCGCACGCGCACGCCGAACGGGTCGCCGCCGACCTGCGCGCGGCGATCATGACGGATGCGGAGCCGCACCCCGAGGACCTCTTCGCCCACGTCTACGCCACCCCCACCCCGCACCTGCGGGAGCAGGCGGAGCAGCTGGCCGCCGAGCTCGCGGCCGGCGCATCCACCGAATCCACCGCACCCACCCCCGACACCGCGGAGGTCGCCCGATGACGCTCATGCACGACGCCCCCGCCGAGCGCGCCGCATCCACCACCCCGGCCGACGCCACCCCGGCCGACGCCCAGCCGGCAGCCCCCGCCGCCGCCCCCGTCACCATGACGATGGCCCAGGCCCTCAACCGCGCCCTGGCCGACGCCCTGGCCGCAGACCCGTCCGTGCTCGTCTTCGGCGAGGACGTCGGCACCCTCGGCGGCGTCTTCCGCATCACCGACGGCCTCACCGCCCGCTTCGGCGAGAGCCGCTGCTTCGACACCCCGCTCGCCGAGTCCGGCATCGTCGGCACGGCGGTCGGCATGGCCATGAACGGGATGCGCCCGGTCGTCGAGATGCAGTTCGACGCGTTCGCCTATCCCGCGTTCGAGCAGATCGTCGACCACGTCGCCAAGATGGGCAACCGCACCCGTGGCGCCGTCCGGCTGCCGATGGTCATCCGCATCCCGTACGCCGGAGGGATCGGCGGCGTCGAGCACCACTCCGACTCCTCCGAGGCCTACTACGTGCACACCCCGGGCCTCACCGTGGTGTCGCCCGCGACCCCGCAGGACGCGTACGGGATGCTGCGGGCCGCGATCGCGCATCCCGACCCGGTCGTGTTCCTGGAGCCGAAGAAGCTGTACTGGACCACCGGCGAGGTGGATGCGGCCGCGCCGCTCCCCGAGCTGGGCCGCGCCCGCGTCGCCCGGGAGGGCGGCGACGCCACCCTGATCGCGTACGGCCCGTCGGTCCCCGTGGCGCTCGCCGCGGCGGAGGCGGCGGCCGAGGAGGGACGCGAGCTCGGCGTGATCGACCTGCGTTCCCTGTCGCCGTTCGACGACGAGACCGTGTGCGCCGCGGTCCGCGCGACCGGCCGCGCCGTCGTCATCGCGGAAGCCCCCGGCTTCGCGGGCGTCGCCGCCGAGGTCGCCGCCCGCGTCTCGGAGCGCTGCTTCCACCACCTGCTCGCGCCGGTCCGGCGGGTGACCGGCTTCGACACCCCGTTCGCGCCCCCGAAGCTCGAGAAGTTCTACCTGCCCGACGTCGACCGCGTGCTGGATGCGGTGGATGCGCTGCAGTGGGAGGACGCGTGACCGCCCGGGTGTTCACCCTCCCGGACCTGGGGGAGGGCCTGACCGACGCCGAACTCGTGCGCTGGCTCGTCGCGGTCGGCGACACCGTCACGACCGACCAGCCGATCGCGGAGGTGGAGACCGCCAAGTCCGTCGTGGAGGTGCCGTCGCCCTACGCCGGGACGGTCGCAGCGCTGCACGGGGATGAGGGGGAGACGATCCTGGTCGGCGCTCCGCTGATCGAGGTCGAGGAGGCGGCCGCGCCGCAGGAACCCGCGCCTCAGGAACCCGCGGCGCAGGAGCACGCAACGGGCGGATCCGGCCAGGTGCTCGTCGGCTACGGTACGACCGCGCACAGCGGCCGCCGCAACCGCGTCACGCGCGCCGGGACCGTCACCGCCGAGCGTCCGGCCGCGGCGACCGGCGCAAGCGTCGCGTCCCGTCCGGCCGCAGCGACCGGTGCCGCGTCCCGTCCGGCCGCATCGACCGGCTTCGCGTCCCGTCCGGCGGGCATCGTGCCCGTCGTCTCGCCTGTCGTGCGGGCGCTGGCCCGCAGCCACGGGATCGACCTGGCCACGCTTCGTTCGAGCCGTTCCGACGGGGTGGTCACGCGCCGGGATGTGGAGGCCGCCTTCGCGACGGCGCCCGAGACGCTGGGGACCCGCCCGACCGTCGCCGCACCGGACGAGCAGAGGACCGACACCACCGCCCCCACCGACCCCCGCACCGGCCTCACCCTCCGCGCCACGACCCCGTTCTCCCGCCTCCGCCGCACCGTCGCCGAGACTATGTCGCGCAGCCGCTCCGAGATCCCCGAGGCGACCGTCTGGGTCGACGTGGATGCCACCGAGCTGTGGGAGGGACGCCGCCGGCTCGTGCGCGACGGCCGTGCGCCCTCGTTCCTCTCCTTCGTGGCCCGCTTCGCCCTGTCCGCGCTCGCGCGGCATCCCGAACTCGGCGGACGGGTCACGCCGGACGGCCAGGGCCTCGTCACCTTCGACGGCGTCAACCTCGGCTTCGCCGCGAACACGGACCGCGGTCTCCTGGTCCCGGTCGTCCGCCGCGCCGACCGCCTCTCGGTGCGCGAACTCGACGCCGAACTCGACGGTCTCGCCCGCGCCGCGCGCGACGGCTCGCTGCCGCCCGCCGACCTCACCGGGTCGACGTTCACGATCAACAACTACGGCAGCCTCGGCGTCGACGGTAGCGCCGCCATCATCAACCACCCAGAGGTCGCGATCCTCGGCCTCGGCCGGGCGATCGAACGGCCGTGGGTGGTCGACGGCGCGATCGTGCCGCGCCGCATCCTGCAGCTGTCGCTCGTCTTCGACCACCGCGTGACCGACGGCGGCGTCGCGGCGGGCTTCCTGCGGGAGGTGGCGGATGCGATCGAGTCGCCCCTCGGCGCGCTCGCGGACACGCCTGGACCGGCGAGCGGCCCGGCGTAAGGTGACGGCATGAGCGACAAGAAGAACGACGACCGCGACCTCAGCGAGGAGAAGGAAGTCGCGCCCGAGGAGAACATCGACTGGCTGCCCGACCCCGAGCCGACCGACGGCGGCGCGCCCGCTCCCTGAGCGCACCCGAGGACTGGCGGCCCCGGAGCCGCATCCAGCCCGGGCTTAGGGTAGGGGGAGTGACCCCTCGCTCCCTCCCGCTGTGGCTCGCGCTCGTCTTCGCGGTGCTGTGCGGCGGTCTCGTGGCCGTGCAGTCGCGGATCAACGGCGAGCTCGGCAGCCGCCTCGGCGACGGGTTCACGGCCGCCGCCATCTCGTTCGGCTCCGGCCTCGTCATCCTCACCGTCGGACTGGCGATCGCCCCTGCGGGCCGTCGCGGCCTCGCCCGGGTGCGGGATGCGCTGCGCACCCACCGCATCCGCTGGTGGTACGTGTGCGGCGGTGCGGCGGGATCGTTCCTGGTGCTCTCGCAGGGGCTCGCCGCCGCGGCGCTCGGCGTCGCGCTGTTCACCGTCGCGGTGGTCGCCGGTCAGACCATCAGCGGCCTGGTGCTCGACCGCGTCGGGATCGGCCCCGGCGGTCGGCGCCCGCTCACCGCCGCGCGCCTGGTCGGCGCCGTCCTCGCGCTGGGAGCGGTGACCTGGGCGGTCTCCGCGCAGTTCGGCGGCAGTGCGCCGGTCTGGCTGATGATCCTGCCGTTCATCGCCGGTCTCGGCACCGGCTGGCAGCAGGCCGTCAACGGCCAGGTGCGTCAGGTCGCGGAGAGCGCCCTCAGCGCCACCTTCATCAACTTCGCCGTCGGGACGACCGTGCTGCTCGTCCTGATGCTCGGCCACTGGGCGATGGTCGGCCTGCCGAAGCAGGTGCCGACCGAGCCGTGGCTCTACGTCGGCGGCGCGATCGGCTGCGTCTTCATCGGCGTGACGGCGCTGCTCGTGCGCCAGACCGGTGTGCTCCTGCTAGGGCTCGCGACCGTCGCCGGCCAGCTGGTGGCCGCGCTCCTGCTCGACCTGCTGCTCCCGACCGCCGGACACGTGCTCGCGTTCTCGACCGTGGGCGGCACCCTGCTCGCCATCGTCGCGGTCGCCATCGCCAGCATCCGCTGGGGCTGGCGGCGCACTCCCGCCTGAGCTCTCGGGACGCCCGCGCGCTCAGTCGAGCACGGACAGGAACCGCGACGGGTCGAGCGACGTGCGGTGCCCCTCCTTGCTGTCCGCGGGGATGCCGCCCACGTACAGCCAGCCCAGCAGCCGCTCGTTCTTGGCGAGCCCGTGCATCCGGTGCACCGCCTTCGACCGGGTGTGGTGGCCGGTGCGCCACATCACGCCCCAGCCGGCGTCGTGCAGCAGCAGGCTCAGGATGTGCGCGACGCCCGAGGCGACCGCGTCCTGCTCCCAGCCGGGCACCTTCTCGCTCTTCGTCCGCACCGCCACGATGGCGAGCAGAAGAGAGGAGCGCAACGGCTTCGCGGCCAGCTTCTCCGCCTCGTGACCGGTGGCCTTCGCATCCCGCACGAACGCGTCGCCCAGGCGCTGCCGGGCCTCGCCGCGCAGCTCGATGACGCGCCACGGATGCAGCGCGCTGTGATCCGCGACCCGTCCCGCGGCCGCGACCAGCGGCAGCAGCTCCTCGTGCGTCGGCGCGTCGGGGGTCACCCGCGAGTAGGAGCGCCGGGCGGCCACCCGGCGGGGCAGATCCGCGCCGCCGGTCTCGGGGGCGCCCCCGGCAGCGGCCGTCGCGCTTCCGCTCATCAGGCCTCCGGGGTGAAGTTCAGCGAGATCGAGTTCATGCAGTACCGGTCGCCGGTCGGCGTCCCGAAACCGTCCGGGAAGACGTGTCCCAGGTGCGATCCGCAGTTGGCGCAGCGCACCTCGGTGCGCACCATCCCGAGGCTGGTGTCCTCGATCAGCTCGACCGCCTCCGGTCGCACCGACTCGTAGAAGCTCGGCCAGCCGCAGCCGGAGTCGAACTTGGTTCCCGCGGCGAAGAGCTCCGCGCCGCACGCCGCACAGGTGTAGAGGCCGGCGCGGCTCTCGTCGAGCAGCTCGCCCGTCCACGGACGCTCGGTCCCGGCCTCGCGCAGCACCGCGTACTGCTCCGGGGTCAGCTCGCGCCGCCACTCGTCCTCGCTCTTCGCGATCTGGTAGCCGTCCTGCCTCGTGCCGTCGTGTGCCATGCCACTCCCTTTCGTCGTCACCAGGGTAAACGGCCTTCCTGAACCGGCTGTTCCCGATCCGGCGACCGCGCGCGCGAACCGCGACGTGCCGAGCGGGAACGGGAAAACCACAGGACCAGCGCCCTAGGATGACGTGCGAGCGCGGGGCGCGACCGGCACGCCGGTGGGGCCCGGCATCCGTGACGAGGGAAGGCGGTGCGCGTGGCCCGGTCAGCCGACGGACGGCCCGCCGACGACCGCGAGCCCTCGGACACGGAACAGCTGAGCGATCGGGATGCCGCGATCCTCGCGTTCGAACGCCAATGGTGGCGGCACGCCGGAGCCAAGGAGCAGGCCATCCGCGAGGAGTTCGGTCTCTCGGCGGCTCGGTACTATCAGTTGCTCGGTGCGCTGATCGACCGTCCGGCGGCGCTGCGCCACGACCCCATGCTCGTCAAGAGGCTGCTGCGGCTCCGCGAGGCGAGGCTGGCCGCACGACACGCACGGACCCTCCCGTCCGGCGACTGACCCCCAAGGACCACACTCCCCGATGGCAGAGAAGTTCCCCCGCGACCGGTTCGACGAGATCCCGGACGACCTGACGCGCGTCGGTGCGCACCGGGCGCCCCGTCCCCGAGGCCGCGCGTGGATCGCCGTCGGGTGGGCCGCGCTGGCCACCGTCCTGCTGGTCGGCGCCGGCATCTTCGGCCTGTCGCTCGTCAACGGCAGCATCTCGTTCCACGGCGCCGGGGCGTCCGCCTCGCGCACCGCATCCACGACGCCGACGCCGACCGCGACGCCGACGCCGACCATCGTCCCGACGGTGAACCCCGCGCTGACCGTCAACGTGCTCAACGGCACCAGCCGCGAAGGACTGGCCGGCACGGTCGGCGACGTGCTCACCAAGGCGGGCTGGAAGGTCGGCGCGCTCGCGAACGCCGACAAGACCGACCTCGCGGAGACCATCGTGTACTACGGCGACCCAGCGAACCAGGCCGCCGCCCTCGGCGTCGCGCAGTCGCTGCCGGGCGCGACCATCCAGCAGAGCACCGCGTTCTCCGACACCGGCGCCGACATCACCGTCGTGGTGGGCGCGAATTACGCCGGCTGAGCGGCCTCAGGGGCCGTCCGCTCCTCTTTGTTACGCACGTGTTTAACTTTGGCGGCATTTCGATACGGATTCACGAAATCGCTGGCGCCGCCCCGTATTGCACGCATTAGGATCGCACTCAACGTGCGGCGATGGACCGTGCGAGCGACACAGCAATGGGAGTAATGCATGGCGAACGGGACCGTGAAGTGGTTCAACGCTGAGAAGGGCTACGGCTTCATCACCGTCGAAGGTGGGGGACAGGACGTTTTCGTTCATTACTCCGCAATTGACATGGCGGGATACAAGGTTCTCGAAGAGGGCCAGCAGGTCGTATTCGAGGTCGGCTCCGGGCAAAAGGGCCCGCAGGCCGAATCGGTCCGACTGGCCTGACACCGATCCAGCAGCAACAGGAGCGCCGTCCCGCGAGGGGCGGCGCTTCGCTGTTCCCCTCGCTTGCACTCCACCGCCACGAGTGCCAGAATCTGTTTAGCACTCCATCTGTCTGAGTGCTAAAACACGGAATCTTTCGCAGACGTCCGGGAGGGACGAGAAACACATGGCAAAGATCATTGCTTTCGACGAGGACGCGCGCCGCGGCCTCGAGCGCGGCCTGAACACCCTGGCCGACACGGTCAAGGTGACCCTGGGCCCGCGTGGTCGCAACGTCGTCCTCGAGAAGAAGTGGGGCGCCCCGACCATCACGAACGACGGCGTCTCCATCGCGAAGGAGATCGAGCTCGACGACCCGTACGAGAAGATCGGCGCGGAGCTCGTCAAGGAGGTCGCGAAGAAGACCGACGACGTCGCGGGTGATGGAACCACCACCGCGACCGTGCTCGCTCAGGCCCTGGTCAAGGAGGGCCTGCGCAACGTCGCGGCCGGCGCCGACCCCATCACGCTGAAGCGCGGCATCGAGAAGGCCGTCGCGGCTGTGACCGAGGAGCTCATCGCCTCCGCCAAGGAGGTCGAGACCAAGGAGGAGATCGCGGCCACCGCGTCCATCTCCGCCGGCGACACCACCATCGGCGAGATCATCGCCGAGGCGATCGACAAGGTCGGCAAGGAGGGCGTCGTCACCGTCGAGGAGTCGAACACCTTCGGCACCGAGCTCGAGCTCACCGAGGGCATGCGCTTCGACAAGGGCTTCCTGTCGCAGTACTTCGTGACCGACCAGGACCGCCAGGAGGCGGTGTTCGAGGACCCGTACATCCTCATCGCGAACCAGAAGATCAGCAACATCAAGGACCTTCTGCCGATCGTCGACAAGGTCATCCAGGCCAACAAGCCGCTCCTCATCATCGCTGAGGACGTCGACGGCGAGGCCCTGGCGACCCTGATCGTCAACAAGATCCGCGGCATCTTCAAGTCCGTCGCCGTCAAGGCTCCGGGCTTCGGCGACCGCCGCAAGGCCATGCTGCAGGACATCGCGATCCTGACCGGCGGCCAGGTCATCTCCGAGGAGGTCGGTCTCAAGCTCGAGAACGTCACCCTCGACCTGCTCGGCCAGGCCCGCAAGGTCGTCATCACCAAGGACGAGACCACGATCGTCGAGGGCGCGGGCGACCCCGAGGCCATCGCCGGCCGTGTGCAGCAGATCCGCAACGAGATCGAGTCGACCGACTCGGACTACGACCGCGAGAAGCTGCAGGAGCGCCTCGCCAAGCTCGCCGGCGGCGTCGCCGTCATCAAGGCGGGTGCGGCCACCGAGGTCGAGCTGAAGGAGCGCAAGCACCGCATCGAGGACGCCGTGCGCAACGCGAAGGCCGCCGTCGAGGAGGGCATCGTCGCCGGTGGTGGCGTCGCCCTCATCCAGGCCGGCAAGACCGCCTTCGAGAAGCTCGAGCTGACCGGTGACGAGGCGACCGGTGCGAACATCGTCAAGGTCGCCATCGAGGCTCCGCTGAAGCAGATCGCGATCAACGCGGGCCTCGAGGCCGGCGTCGTCGTCGAGAAGGTCCGCAACCTCCCGGTGGGCCACGGCCTCAACGCCGCCACCGGCGAGTACGTCGACATGCTCGCCTCGGGCATCAACGACCCGGTGAAGGTCACCCGCTCGGCGCTGCAGAACGCCGCGTCCATCGCGGGCCTGTTCCTCACCACCGAGGCCGTCGTCGCCGACAAGCCGGAGAAGAACCCGGCGCCGGTCGGCGACCCGGGCGCCGGCATGGACTTCTGAGTCCAGTCCGACCGACTGACAGAGGGCGTCTCCCCTTCGGGGAGGCGCCCTCTTCCGTGTCTCGGGCGCCCGCCCCGCGGCGCCGAGCCGTGAGTTGCGGTCGTAATCGCGCGCGAGTGGCGACTTGATGTCGCAACTCGCGATGGTCCGTCGAGCGAGCGCACAGCGCCGGGCCGCGACTCGTGAGTTGTTGTCGTAATCGCGCGCGAGTCGTGACTACATGTCGCAACTCGCGGGGAGGCGGAGCTGACCCCTGGCGACGAGTCGTGAGTTGTCGTCGTAATCGCGCGCGAGTGGTGACTCGATGTCGCAACTCGCGGCACGAGCGGACGCGGCGGCGGCCCGCGAGGCACGAGCGTCCGGGGGCCGCAGGTTACGGCGCGATCGCGCCCGGCGCCGCGGCAGACGCCGCCAGCGGCAGCGAGACGCGGAAGGTCGCGCCGCCGCCCTCCGTGTCGACCACGTCGACCGTGCCGTTGTGGGCGGCCACGATCGACGAGACGATCGCCAGCCCGAGGCCGCTGCCGCCCGTCTCGCGGGCGCGGGAGGTGTCGGCGCGCCAGAAGCGCTGGAAGATCTTCTCGCGGATCTGCGGCGGGATGCCCTCGCCGTGGTCCCGCACCTCGAGCGTCGCGCGCTCGGTGCGGTGGTCGACGCGCACGGCGATCTCGATCGGGCTTCCCTCCGGCGTGTAGCGGAGGGCGTTGCCCATGAGGTTGGTGACGACCTGGCGGAGCTTGTTCTCCTCCGCCATGACGATCGCGGGCTCCGACGGCGCGGGGCGCGTCAGCACGACGCGCTCGCTGGTCGTGATCGGCAGCGGCTCCGTCGCGGTGCCGCGGCGGCCGCGCCCGCGGCGCAGCCGCGCGAGCGCCGATCCGGCAAAGGAGATCGGACCGGTGGCGTTCGACGGACGGCCGCTCGCGTCCGCGAACGTCATCGGCACCGTGTCGACACCGGGCTCGTCCAGCTCCTCTTCCTCAGGCGCGGCGGGCTCGGGGACGAGCACGGTCACGACGCGGCCGGGGGAGCCGGCCATCGCATCCATCGCCGCGTCCTGCGCGATCTTCACCAGGTCGACGCGGTGCAGGTCGAGCGGCTTCGTCTCGTCGAGGCGGGCGAGTTCCAGGAGGTCCTCCACGAGGATGCCCATGCGGATCGCCTCCTTCTCGATGCGGTCCATCGCCTGGGCGACGTCCTCGGGCGTCTGCAGCGCGCCCATCCGGTACAGCTCGGCGTAGCCGCGCACCGACACGAGGGGTGTGCGCAGCTCGTGGGACGCGTCGCCGACGAACCGTCGCATCTGCTCGATCGTGCGGGCGCGGTCGGTGAAGGCTCGGTCGATCCGGTTCAGCATGGTGTTGAGGGAGCGGTTCAGCCGGCCGACCTCGGTGTTGGGCGTCGCGCCGCCGAGGCGCTGACTGAAGTCGCCGTCCGCGATCGCCGCCGCCGTCTGCTCCACTTCGCGCAGGGGCGAGAACGTCGTGGTCACGAGCATCCGGGTCAGTCCCGCGCCGACGACGATGACGATCACGCCGAAGCCGAGGAAGATCGCGAGGAAGCTCGCCATCACGGTATCGATCTGGGAGGTCGTCGTCGCCACGATCGCGGTCGCCAGCTCGCCGCTTCCCTCGAAGGTCTGCGTGGTGGCCAGCGCCCGGTACGTGGTCCGGCCGTCGTTGCTCGGGAGGTTGAACCCTCCGGGAGCCATGTTCTTGGCCTCCGCGACGGTCAGGCTGCTGGGGATGGCCGGCCGGTGCGCGTAGGGGATGTTGTCCCAGTTGTGCGCGACGAGGTGGCCGTCCGAGTCGTAGAGCGCGGCGAAGTAGTCCGACGGGCTCGCGTCCGTCGCGATCTGGTCGGCGCCCGACGATGTCTTGAACAAGTAGGTGTTCAGGTACGACGCACCCGACGCCGCGGAGAGCTGCGCATCCAGCTGGTCCAGCAGCACCGGCTTGAGCATCGACATCGTGCCGATGCCGGTCACGAGCAGCCCCAGCGTCAGCATGAGCACGGTCACGCCCGTGATCTTCGTGCGGAGTGAGATCGCGTTCCAGCGGTCGAGCAGGCGTGAGTGCATCAGGCCGTCAGTCTATGCAGGGGATGCTGTGCCGGGCATGTGTGCGGGCGGTGCTCCCGCCCGCACACCGGCGGAAGCATCTCAGGCCTTGGCGGCCTTCAGCATGTACCCGAAACCGCGCTTGGTCTGGATGAGCGGCTCGCTGGAGTGCGCATCCACCTTGCGGCGGAGGTAGGAGATGTAGGACTCGACGATCCCGGCGTCGCCGTTGAAGTCGTACTCCCAGACGTGGTCGAGGATCTGCGCCTTCGACAGCACGCGGTTGGGGTTGAGCATCAGGTAGCGCAGCAGCTTGAATTCGGTCGGGCTGAGCTCGATCGGGGTGTCGCCGACGAAGACCTCGTGCGTGTCCTGGTCCATCGTCAGCTCGCCGGCGCGGATGACCGCATCCTCGTCGGCCTGCATCGTGCGGCGCAGGATGGCCTTGATGCGGGCGACGATCTCGTCGAGGCTGAACGGCTTGGTGACGTAGTCGTCGCCGCCGACGGTGAGGCCGGTGATCTTGTCCTCGGTGTCGTCCTTGGCGGTGAGGAACAGGATGGGCGCGGTGTAGCCCGCGCCACGGAGGCGCTTGGTGACGCCGAAGCCGTTCATGTCCGGCAGCATGACGTCGAGGATGATCAGGTCGGGCTCCTCTTCGAGGACCGCGGAGATCGCCTGGGCCCCGTTGCCGACCGCCCGTACGGCGAACCCGGCGAAACGGAGGCTGGTGGTGAGGAGGTCGCGGATGTTGGGCTCGTCGTCGACGATGAGAATGCGGGGTCCTGCGTTCATGGCCAACATTATCTGCGCGTCAGCTGACTCTTACCTGTGAGCCATCGGTGCGCGCCGGGTGCGGAGGTCTGGCGCCCGCAGTGGGAAGAGTGGATGCTGGAATCATGACCGAACCCACCGTCGTCATCGCGGGCGCCGGCCTCGCCGGGGCGAGCGTCGCGACCGAGCTGCGTGAGCACGGCTTCGGCGGTCGCATCCTGCTGCTCGGGATGGAGGAGCACCGCCCCTACATCCGCCCGCCGCTGTCGAAGGAGTTCTTGAAGGGCGATGCGCCGCTCGAGGGGGCCGCCGTCCATCCCGACGACTGGTACGCCGAGAACGCGGTCGAGTTCGTGCCCGGCGTCGAGGCCGGTTCGTTCGAGGCGGATGCGCACGAGCTGTTCATCACCGAGGACGGCGGCCGCATCACCTACGACAGCCTCGTGATCGCGACCGGCGCGCGGGCCCGTCCGCTCGGCGTGCCGGGCAGCGGGCACGGGGCCGTGTTCCCGCTGCGGACGCAGGAGGACTCCGTCCGGCTGCGGGATGCCCTGAAGGTGGGCGGGAGGCGCGTGGTCGTGATCGGCTCCGGCTGGATCGGCATGGAGGTCGCTGCGGCGGCCCGCGGCTACGGCAACGAGGTGACGGTGGTCGGCCACTCGGCCGTTCCGCTTTCCGGTGCGATCGGACGGGAGTTGGGCGGCGTCTTCGAGCGGCTGCACCGGGACAACGGGGTCGAGTTCCGCAACGACGCCGTGGTGGTGGGCGTCGACGGCGGCACGCAGCAGTACGTCGTACTCGCGACGGGCGAGCGCATCCCGGCGGATGTGGTGGTGGCCGGGGTCGGCGCGTCGCCGAACAGCCTGGTCGCCGAGCGCTCCGGCGTGGCGGTCGCGGATGGCGTGCTCACGGACAAGGGGATGCGCACCAGCATCGAGGACGTCTACGCCGTCGGCGACGTGGCGAACCCGTTCCTCCCGGCGATCGGACGGCACCTGCGCAGCGAGCACTGGGCGAACGCGATCGCGAGCGGGAAGGTCGCCGCGCACGCGATCCTGGGCGAGCGGGCGTCGTACGACGACATCCCGTACTTCTACTCCGACCAATACGATCTGGGCATGGAGTATTCGGGCTACGTGCCCCTGACCGTCGGAGCCCGCGTGGTGTTCCGCGGCGACGTCGAGGCGCGCGAGTTCATCGCCTTCTGGCTGCGCAACGACCGGGTCGTCGCGGGGATGAACGTCAACGTGTGGGACGTGCAGGACGACATCCAGCGCCTCATCCGCTCGGCCGAGCGGGTGGATGCGGACCAGCTCGCCGACCAGGACCTCGACCTTGCCGCGCTCTGAGCCGTACCTGCCGCCGCTGCGCGTGCCGGTCCGGCGGATCGGTGCGCGCACGTTCGACTTCTCGCGGCAGGTCGCCGTGATGGCCGTGGTGAACCGCACGCCTGACTCGTTCTTCGACCAGGGCCGCACCTACGCCTTCGACCGGGCGGTCGACGCGTGCTTCGAGGCGGTCGCGCTCGGCGCCGACTGGGTGGACATCGGCGGTGCGCCGTTCGCGCCCGGCGAGCCCGTGCCCGTCGAGGAGGAGATCGAGCGGGTCGTCCCGGTCGTCGCCGCGCTGCGCGCCGGATCCGACGTCGTCATCTCGGTGGACACCTTCCACGCCGCGGTGGCCCGCGAAGCGATCGCGGCGGGCGCGACGGTCATCAACGACACGACCGGGCTGCGCGACCCGGACCTCGCGCCGGTCGTCGCCGCCAGCGAGGCCACCCTCGTCATCACGCACAGCCTGGCGGAGCCGCGGAAGCCGTTCCCGCGGCCGCAGTACGACGACGTCGTCGCGGACGTGTCGGCGTTCCTCCTCGACCGCGTCTCGCGCGCGAAGGCCGCCGGCATCCCGGAGGAGCGCCTCATCATCGACCCGGGCCACGACCTGAACAAGAACACGCTGCACTCGCTGGAGCTCACCCGCCGCCTGAGCGAGCTGGCCGACCTCGGATACCCCGTGCTCGCGGCCGTCTCGAACAAGGACTTCATCGGCGAGACCCTCGACGCCCCGCGCGCCGAGCGGCTCGAAGGCTCGCTCGCCGCCGCCGTCATCAGCGTGATGAACGGCGCCCGCATCGTCCGGATGCACGACGTGCGCGCGTCCGTCGCCGCCATGCGGATGACGGAGGCCGTGCTCGGCCTGCGCGCGCCCGCCTACCTCAAGCACAACATGGGAGACGTGAATGACTGAGCCGGCCATCCATCGCCTGTCACCGCTGCCGTCGCAGACCGAGCTGAGCGACGACGACATCACCGAGCTGTACCTGCAGGATGCGGGGGACCCGTGGCTGCGCGTCAACTTCGTCAGCAGCGTGGACGGCGCGGCGACCCACCAGGGCCTGTCCGGCGGCCTCTCGAACGACGTCGACGGCCGGGTGTTCGAGCTGCTCCGCCGCCTCTGCGACGTGGTGCTCGTCGGAGCCGGCACCGTGCGCGCCGAAGGCTACGGCGCGATGCGGGTGGGCGCGGAGTCCGCTCGCGCTCGCAGCGGGGCCGGGATGACGCCGCACCCGGTGTTCGCCATCGTCTCGGCGGGCCTCGACCTCGACCCGCGCAGCTCGATCTTCGCGGACGCGCCCGAGCGTCCCATCGTGCTGACGACGGAGCTGTCGCGGCCCGAGTCGCGCGAGGCGCTCTCCGAGGTGGCCGACGTCGTCGTCTGCGGGCGGGAACGCGTGCAGGCCGAGCGCGGGCTCGCCGTGCTGCACGAGCGGGGGCTGACGCGCATCCACTGCGAGGGAGGTCCGCACCTGTTCGCCGACCTGATCGCCGCACGCGCCGTCGACGAGCTGTGCCTGACGATCAGCCCGCGGCTCGAGGCGGGAACATCGTCGCGCATCGCCACCGGCGCCGCCCCCATCGCGCCGCTCGGGCTGCGGCTCGCGCACACGCTGGCGGGAGACGACACGCTGCTGCTGCGGTATGTCCGCGGCTGAGCTCCGTCCGCACATCGACGCCGCGCTGGTCCGCCGGCTGGTCGACGCGCAGTTCCCGCAGTGGCGCGCTCTCGTCATCCGGCCTGTCGAGCACGACGGCTGGGACAACCGCACCTTCCGCCTCGGCGAAGAGCTGAGCGTCCGCCTGCCGAGCGCCGCCGGATACCGGGAGCAGGTCGCGAAGGAGCAGGAGTGGCTGCCCCGGCTCGCCCCGCTGCTGCCGCTGCCCATCCCGCAGCCCCTCGCGCAGGGCGAGCCGACGGAGGAGTACCCGCTGCCGTGGTCGGTCTACCGCTGGCTTCCGGGCACGCCCGTCGTGCTGCGCGGCGACGTGTCGCAGGATGTGGCGCTCGCCGAGGCGATCGGGGGCTTCCTCGTCGCCCTGCGTTCGGCGCCGGCCGACGGCGCGCCGGGCCCGGGAACGCACAACTTCTTCCGCGGCGCACCGCCCGAGGTGTACGGCGAGGAGGCGCTGGCGGCCTTCCCGGTGCTGGGCGCCGACGCCGCGGCGCGCGCGCGGGCGCTCTGGGCGGAGGCGACCGCGTCGCGGTGGCAGGGACCGCCGGTGTGGTTCCACGGCGACGTCGCCCCCGGCAACCTGCTCGTGGATGCGTCGGGCGCGCTTTCCGCGGTGATCGACTTCGGCACATCCGGGGTCGGTGATCCGGCCTGCGACCTCGTCCCCGCCTGGACGGTGTTCGAGGGCGCCGCCCGCGACGCCTTCGTGGCGACGGTGGGCCTCGACGACGCGACGTGGGCGCGGGCGCGCGGCTGGGCGCTGTGGAAGGCCGCGATCACCGTGCGCGACCGCCCGGCCGACGCCGAGGCGCGCGCGACGCTCGCGCGCATCCTGCGCTGACGCCGCCGCGCCGCCCGCACGTTCGCCGCTCTCGTGCCTGCCGCGACGCACGATTTGTGCCAAATCGTGGTTATGCGACCCCCCATAACCACGATTTGGCACAAATCGCGCCCCAGCCTGGCGCCCCGCGACTCGCCCGAGCGGCCCGAGATTTGTGCCAAATCTCGGTAATGGCGCCCCGATAACGACGATTTGTGCCAAATCTCTCGCGACGCCGACGCCGACGATCGTCGAGGGTCGCACGTGGAGGCGGGCCGACATTCGTGCCGAATGTCGGCTGCGACGCGCCGGGAACCGCGATTCGTGCCGAATATCGGCTACCGCGCTCCGGGTCGACATTCGTGCCGAATGTCGGCTGCGGCCCGCCGGGAACCGCGATTCGTGCCGAATGTCAGGGCCAGGGCCCGACGAAAACCCGTGATTCGTGCCGAATGCCGCCGCCCCCTACGCCGCCTGCAGCGCGTGCGCGTCCAGGATCGTGTACGAGTACCCCTGCTCGGCGAGGAAGCGCTGGCGGTTCTGGGCGAAGTCCTGGTCGACCGTGTCGCGCGCGACCAGCGTGTAGAAGTTCGCCGACAGGCCCGACTCCTTGGGGCGCAGGAGGCGTCCGAGGCGCTGGGCCTCCTCCTGGCGGCTGCCGTACGAGCCGGACACCTGGATGGCGACCGTCGCCTCGGGCAGGTCGACCGAGAAGTTCGCGACCTTGCTGACCACGAGCACCTTGGTGCGGCCGTCGCGGAACTCCTGGAACAGCCGCTCGCGCTCATCCACCGGCGTGGCGCCCGTCAGCTGCGGAGCGTCCAGCGCGGATGCCAGCTCGTCGATCTGGTCGAGGTACTGCCCGATGACGAGGATGCGCTCACCCTCGTGTCGCGCAACCAGCTGCCGCACGATGTCGAGCTTCGCCGGGGCCGTGGCGGCGAGGCGGTAGCGCTCGTCGTCGGGGGCGGCGGCGTAGCTGAGCCGGTCGGACGGCGGCAGGTCGACGCGCACCTCGTAGCAGGCGGCGGGGGAGATGAAGCCCTGCGCTTCGATCTCCTTCCACGGGGCGTCGAAGCGCTTCGGGCCGATCAGGCTGAAGACGTCGCCCTCCCGGCCGTCCTCGCGCACGAGCGTCGCGGTGAGTCCCAGCCGGCGGCGCGCCTGCAGCTCGGCGGTCAGCTTGAACACCGGCGCGGGAAGCAGGTGCACCTCGTCGTAGACCACGAGGCCCCAGTCCAGCGCGTCGAGCAGCGCCAGGTGCGCGTACTCGCCCTTCCGCTTGGCGGTGAGGATCTGGTACGTCGCGATCGTGACCGGCTTGACCTCCTTCACCTGCCCCGAGTACTCGCCGATCTCCTCCGCCGTCAGCGTGGTGCGGCGCAGCAGCTCGTCGCGCCACTGCCGCGCCGAGACGGTGTTGGTGACCAGGATGAGCGTGGTCGTCTTCGCCGTCGCCATCGCCCCGGCGCCGACCAGCGTCTTGCCGGCGCCGCAGGGGAGCACGACGACGCCCGAGCCGCCGTCGAAGAAGTTGGTGACGGCCTTGCGCTGGTAGTCGCGCAACGCCCAGCTGTCCTCCTTGAGTCCGATCTCGTGCGGGGTGCCCGGCGTGTAGCCGGCGAGGTCCTCCGCGGGCCAGCCGAGCTTCACGAGCTCCTGCTTGAGCTGCCCGCGCGCCCACGCCTCCACGACGAACGTCTCGTCGTCGCGGCGCTCCAGCAGCAGCGGAGCGATGCGCTTGGCGCTCGCGACCTCGGTCAGCACCGGCAGGTCCGCGGACCGCAGCAGCAGCGTCCCCTCGTCGTCGCGCTCGATGACCAGCCGCCCGTAGCGGGCGACCGTCTCGGTCATGTCGACCGACACCGTCTGCGGGATCGGGAACTTGGAGTACCGCTCCAGCGTCCCCAGCATGTCCTCGGCGGTGTGGCCCGCGGCCCGCGCGTTCCACAGTCCCAGCCGCGTGATGCGGTAGGTGTGGATGTGCTCGGGCGCGCGCTCCAGCTCGGCGAAGACGGCGAGGTCGTGACGCGCGTCCTCCGCGTCCGGGTGTGCGACTTCGAGCAGCACGGTGCGGTCGCTCTGGACGATCAGGGGGCCATCCGACATAGCTGCCCAGCCTACGCCCTGCCGGTGTGAGCAGGCTTCAGGATGCGCTCCCGGCGAAACCGGGACCCGCGGACCCGCGGACCCGGCCCCCTCACTCCTCCTGCTCGGGCGCCGGCCGCATGCCTCGCACGCTCGACAGCGGCAGTGTCCGCTCGATGTCCGCAGCTCGGTCACGTCCGCGCAACCGGCCTCCGCCGACGCCGGTCGGTTCGAGCAGGTAGTCGACGATCTGACCGTCGGGCATCGCCACCTCGATCACGATCGGCTGCCGCGCCCGCACCGCCAGGTCGAGCTGGCGCGCCAGCCAGCGCTCGCCGGTGTCGTCGCCCGCATCCGCGTCGGCGAGCCGGAGCCGCTCGACCAGTTCGAGGTCGCGGTCGTGCTCGGGGGCGGCCGCGGGATGCGCGACCCGCTGCCGCCGCAGCGTCACCTCGGCCCCGTTCGCGTCCTCGGCCACCACCGGATAGCGGGCGTCGCTCAGCGCCCAGAACACCACGTCCCGCGGGAAGCGGCTGATCAGCTCCCCGGTACGTCCGGGCGCCAGCCGCAGCGAGGCGAGCGCCTGGTCGACGTGGATCGTGCGCAGCAGCGTCGCGTCCTCCGACCGCACCGCCGACCGCACGCCCTCGCCGACCGCCTCGCGCACCCGGACGCGGCCGTGCCGCTCCGCCGCGTCCGCGATCAGGTAGTCGACCGGTTGCGGCAGTCCCGTCAGCGAGATCGCGCTGAGGAACTCGCGGATGCCGTCCGCCGTCTCCCCGGCCGTGAGCGCGCGGTCCACCGACGCGGCCGAGATCCGGAAGGTGGATGCGAGCGCCCGCGACTCCAGCTCGGCGATGCCGCGCAGCCGCGACTCGATCTCCGGCGCGAGGGGTCCCGGAGACACGATGGTCAGGTCGTGCTGCAGGTAGACGCGGTCGACCTCCGCCGGGAACTGCGTCGTCATCACCGCCGTCGCCGCGTCCGGGCCCTCCTCGACGAGCGCCGCGCCCGCCGAGCTCGGGGCCTGGTGCGCGGTCACGCCGAGCCACTCGGCGAGCCGCGTGTGCGCATCCACTCGCCGCTGCGCCTCCTCGATGGAGGCGGGATACAGCCACGCGACATGCTCGCGCAGGCTGTCGCCCCAGGCCGCCCGGCTGCGCAGCGCGAGCAGCGTGCGCAGGTCCTCGGGAAGCGCGGCCAGCCAGGCGGCCGCGAGGGCGCGCCAGCGGTCGGCCGTGGGGGAGTGCGACCAAGCGGCCGCCTCGTCGGTCGGGAGCCACATCCCTTCGTCCACCGCGACGAGCCCGGCGCGCTCGGCGGCCGACAGAGCCACCGGCACCAGGTCTGCGTCGAGCGACAGCGCCTCGGCGAGCCGCTTGACGGCCGGGAGCGCCAGGCCGCCCTTCTGCAGGCGCCGTGCGCCTTCGCGGCCGAGCTCGGCGAGCAGCTCCGAGACCGCCGCGACGGCCTCGAACGCCCGCTCGGCGGCCAGCCGGTCGGTGAAGCGGCGCTCGGTGTCCGGCACCGGAGCGAGCGCGGGAGGCGGGGGAGTTCCGAGCAGGTCGTCGCCCGACGGCAAGCCCTGCGCGGGCCACGCGGCGAGCTGCGCCGCGACGCCGTCGTACAGGTCGAACGCGCGAGCGCCGGACGAGTCGGCGGGATGCACGAGCAGCAGCCCCGCGAGGTCGTCGAGGGCCGCGACGACGGCGTCGCGATCGATGCCCGCGGTGGCGGGTGCGTCCGCGAGTGCCGCGGCCACCGCATCCACCGTCAATGGTCGCGCCGCGCGTGCGAGCACCACCAGGGCCGCCAGTCGCGGACGGTCGAGCGGAGCGAGCGCCCGCTGCACCGAGTCCGCGTCGAGCAGGGCGTCGGCGAGGTCGAAGAAGTCGGCGACGCCGGTCCGCCGGTAGGTGCGGCGCTGCAGGGCCGCGAGCAGCGCGGCGTCGTCCAGCTCCCGCAGCCGGGCTGCGAGCGCGAGCGTGGTCGTCATCCGCCGAACCGCCGGCCGTCCGGCCTAGCGCCGGCTTTTGGGTCCGCTGGGCGCAGCGCCGGGTGCGGCGTTCGCGCGGTTGAGCGCACGGTTGCGGCGCGCGCTGACGATCAGCAGCACGATGATGAGGATGAACGCGATCGGGAGGGCGGCGTAGGGGAAGAGGAACACGGTCGGCCAGAGGCCCTGACCCGATCCCTGGGCGGCGAACTGGCCCGCTGCGGTGCCGATGAGGATGGCCGCGATGCAGACCAGGGACACGATGACGAGCGCGGCGATGATGTAGGCGAGGATGCGCTGGAGCCGCGAAGCCGGCGGCGGGGTCTGCTGGGTCACGAAATCAAGGATAATTGAGGTTGGTCATACGATCCCCCATGCGAAGTGAGGTTCCCATGCCAACCGGCAAGGTCAAGTTCTACGACGAGGAGAAAGGCTTCGGCTTCATCAGCTCCGATGACGGCCAGGAAGTCTTCCTGCACGCCTCGGCGCTCCCCGCCGGTGCCGTCGTCAAATCGGGAACCCGTCTGGAGTTCGGCATCGCCGACGGCAAGCGCGGCGCGCAGGCCCTCTCGGTGCGCGTGCTGGAGGCTCCGCCGAGCCTCGTCAAGATGAAGCGCAAGTCGGCCGACGACATGGCGATCATCGTCGAAGACCTCGTGAAGCTGCTCGACGGCATCGGCGCGAACCTGCGCCGCGGCAAGTACCCGGACAAGGCGCACGGCGCGAAGATCGCGGCCGTGCTGCGCAAGGTCGCGGACGACCTGGATGCCTGAGCAGGGCGAGCCTGCCGCCGACGAGGAGCTGCTCGCAGCCCTCCCGCTGGCCCGCGCCGCGCTGGCCGAGATCACGCCCGAGGCGACGATCGGCGAGCCGCTCGGCCACGTCGTCGAGAGCGCCGGCGTGCTGTCCCTGCTGTTCGAGACGCGCCTCCCCGGCTACCCGGGCTGGCACTGGACGGTCACCGTCGGCCGCGCCGACGACGACAGCGAGCCGACCGTGCTCGAGGCCGAGCTGATGCCCGGCGAGGGCGCGCTCCTCGCGCCCGACTGGGTGCCGTGGTCCGAGCGCCTCGCCGAGTACCAGGCGACCCAGGAGGCGCTGGCCGCGCAGCAGGCGGAGGCCGGCGACGAGGATGCGGACGAGTCCGACGACGAGGACGCCGACGACGAGGATGCGGACGAGTCCGACGACGAGGACTTCGAGGACGCGGACGAGGACGACCGCGACGTCCACGACCTCCACGAGGACGACGACCTGGACGGGGTGGACATCGACAGCGTCGACGTCGGCTTCGACGAGGAGACGGATGTCGACCCCGACCTCGACCTGGAGGCGGAGGAAGCGGCGGCGCTCGCGGATGAGGACGACGACGACGACGAGGACGAGTCGGATGATGACGAGGACGAGTCGGACGACGATGATGACGAGTCGGGCGACGACGATGACGAGTCGGACGATGACGAGTCGGACGACGACGACGACTCGGACGACGACGACGCCCCGTCAGCGCCGGCGAGTGACCGTCAGGTAGCCGAGCCCGAGGACGCCGAGGCCGAGCCCGACGACGATGGTCCAGAGCCAGGTGCCCTCGGGGGCTCCGACGATGAGGACGACGACGAGGGCGACCACCCACAGGCCTAGCCCGACGAGCACGGCCCGCCGGTCGTCCGTCTTCACGGGGACCGGGTCGGGCCGACGCTCGTCGTCGCGGAGCCAGAGGCGCATGGCGCTGGTCAGCCCAGCCGCTCGACCACGTACTCGATGCAGCCGATCAGGGCCCGCACATCCGCCGGCTCGATGGCCGTGAACGTGGCGACGCGCAGCTGGTTGCGGCCGAGCTTGCGGTAGGGCTCCGTGTCGACCACGCCGTTGGCGCGCAGCGTCTTCGCGACAGCCGCCGCGTCGATCCGGTCGTCGAAGTCGATCGTCACGACCACCTGCGAGCGGTGCGCCGGGTCGGTCACGAACGGAGTCGCGTACTCCGCCTTCTCGGCCCACTCGTAGAGCGCGCCGGACGACTCGCGCGTTCGCGCATCCGCCCAGGAGAGGCCGCCGTTGCCGTTCATCCACTCGACCTGGTTCTCGAGCAGAACGAGCGTCGCGATGGCCGGGGTGTTGAGCGTCTGGTTGAGGCGGGAGTTGTCGACCGCGTTCTTGAGGCTCAGGAACTCGGGGATGTAGCGCCCGCTCGCCGCGATCCGCTCGACGCGCTCGAGGGCGGCGGGGGAGAAGAGGGCCAGCCAGAGTCCGCCGTCGGAGGCGAAGTTCTTCTGGGGCGCGAAGTAGTAGACGTCCGACTCGCTGACATCCAGGTCCACGCCGCCCGCGGCGCTGGTCGCGTCGACGACCGTCAGCGCTCCGTCGTCGCCGTGGACGCGGCGCACCGGCGCCATCACACCGGTCGACGTCTCGTTGTGCGGCCAGGCGTACACGTCGACGCCCGTGAGGACCTCGACCTCGCTGCGGGAGCCGCCCGGCGCCTCGATCACGTGCGGAGCATCCAGCCACGGCGTGGTCGCCGCCTTGGCGAACTTGCCGCCGAACTCGCCGAAGACGAGGTTCTCGCTGCGCTTCTCGATGAGTCCGAAAGCGGCCGCATCCCAGAACGCCGTCGACCCGCCGTTGCCGATGACGACCTCGTAGCCGTCGGGCAGGCGGAACAGCTCGCCGATGCCCTCGCGCACACGGCCGACCAGGTTCTTGACCGGAGCCTGGCGGTGGGAGGTGCCGAGCAGCTCGGCGCCGGGGCCGGACAGGTACGCGACCTGCTCGGGGCGGACCTTGGAGGGTCCGCATCCGAAGCGACCGTCGGCGGGCAGGAGCTCAGAGGGGATCGTGACGTCCGGCATAACTGAAGTGTATTGGCTGTTGTAGAGCGGGGACGGCGCGCCCGGTGCCCCCGTCCCGGCCTGCGCCGGCCTGTCAGCCGCACCAAGTAGGCTGATATCCGACGTTCGCGCGCCGTCACGTGGAGGGGTTCATGACCGATCTGATCGATACGACCGAGATGTATCTCCGCACCATCCTGGAGCTGGAGGAGGACAACATCGTCCCCCTGCGTGCGCGCATCTCGGAGCGTCTCGGGCACTCCGGTCCGACCGTCTCGCAGACCGTCGGCCGCATGGAGCGCGACGGCCTGGTCGTCGTCTCCGGCGACCGCCACCTCGAACTCACCGACGACGGCCGCCGCAAGGCCGTGCACGTGATGCGCAAGCACCGCCTGGCCGAGCGCCTGCTCAGCGACGTGATCGAGCTGGAGTGGGAGTACGTGCACGAGGAGGCGTGCCGCTGGGAGCACGTGATGAGCGAGCAGGTCGAGCGCAAGCTGCTCACCATGCTCGGTCACCCCACCGAGTCGCCGTACGGCAACCCCATCCCCGGTCTGGGAGAGCTCGGCGTCGTCGCCGACACCTCCGTATCCACCGAGAGCCTGATCAACCTGGTGGATGTGGTGCGCGGCAACAATTCCGGAGTCACCGCGAAGATCCGCCGGCTGGGCGAGCCCGCGCAGGTCGACCCCGAGCTGCTGCTCCAGCTGAAGCAGGCGGGCGTTTTTCCGGGCTCCACCGGCACTTTCTCTCCGGCCGGGTCGTACGTCGCCGTGCAGATCGACGGCTTCGAACCGGGCCTCGAGCTGCCCAACGAGCTGGCCGCGCACATCTTCGTCGACGCCTGAATCTCGTTACCGATTCGTTAAAAAGTCGTCCGAAAGATGTGACAAACGGGATAACGTCCCGTAGTCTCTTACGAGTCCGAACGGGCCACAAACGGCCCATCAGGACCCCGGATCGTGACGCTCCACCCCCCTATTACCCGTCTCGCGATCCGTGAAGCCGAAGCCACCCAGCTTGGGACGGGGGCAGCTCCCTAGTGCTGCCGGAGCGCTGGAGGTCACACTTTGGCACAGTCGAGCACGCCCGGTCCCGACGAGGACCGCACGAACCCGAACCAGAGCCTTTCTTCTTCCGCCGTCTCCCGTCGCGCCGTGCGCACGACGACCGCGGCCACCGCATCCACTCGCCCGGCAGGGTCGCCGGCGCGCGCTGGTGCTGCCGCGTCCGAGAAGCCGAAGAAGAAGCGCAAGGGCGGCTGGATCGTCAACGCCGGTGTCATCACCGTCGCCACCGGTCTCATCGCCACCATGTCGCTCCCGGCTTTCGCGTTCAACCCGAACGGCGCCGACAGCGCCGCGTTCGGCCCGAGCGCCGCGGACTCCATGAAGAAGGCGCAGTCGCAGACCGTCGAGGTCGGCGGCGTCGCCTCCGCGTCCGTCACCCGTGACGCCGCGTCGGCCACCACCGAGGAGCAGCTGAACGCGCAGAAGGCCGCGGCCGCCGCTGCTGCAGCCGCCGAGGCCGCCCGTCGTCAGGCCGCCGTGCAGCTCGCGACCTACGCGACCAGGTCGTCGAGCGGACCGTCGATCTCCGACTTCCTGGCCAACCCGCCGTACCCGAACTTCAGCCTCTCGCAGGTGTTCTCGGTGGCGCAGCAGTACATCGGCACCCCGTACGTGTACGGCGGCGCCAGCCCCGCGGGCTTCGACTGCTCCGGCTACGTGATGTACGTGTACGCCCAGTTCGGCATCAACCTGCCGCACTCGGTGTCCGGCCAGGCCGCCATGGGCAAGCGCATCTCGATCGCGGACGCCCAGCCCGGCGACATCGTCATCATGCCCGGCCACGACGGCTTCTACGCCGGCAACGGCAACATCATGGATGCGCCCGACGCCGGCCGCTCCATCTCCATCCGCCCGATCTGGACGAGCGACTACTACATCGTCCGGCTGGGTATCTGACTCACCACCGAGCCTGACCGACCGGTTTCCGGCCGGTGAACACTCCGCACCACAGCACCCGAGCGGCGCGCCACGAATAGGTGGCGCGCCGTTTCTGGGTTACCCTGTCGTTCTGAGCTGCCTCGCCGCAGCCGCAGATTCGGAGGATCCGATGGCCGGAACATGTTCCGCCGGGTCGCTGAGGGCGACCGGGTGGGACGAGTGCGGCCTCGACTTCCTCGCCTGCCGCCACCACGTGGAGGCCTGCCAGCGCCACCATGTGGCCTGCCACCACCATGCCGCCGCAACCTTGGGCGCTGTCCGCACGGACAGTGCCCTTTTTGTTTGCCTTCGCCCGCCCGCGGGCCGTCGCCTTTTCCCGGAAGGTCGCAGATGAAGACTCTGGTTCTGAACGCCAGCTACGAACCGCTCGGCGTGATCTCGACGCGGCGGGCCGTGATGCTCGTGCTCGCAGGCAAAGCCTCCACCGTCGCAGGGAGCGGGGCGCAACTCCACAGCCGCTCCCTGGTGCTGGATGCGCCGAGCGTCGTGCTCCTGAACCAGTACATCCGCGTGCCGCACCGCCGCATCCCGCTCACCCGCAAGTCGGCGCTGGAACGCTACGGCCACGTGTGCGCCTACTGCGGCAAGTTCGGCGACACCCTCGACCACGTCATCCCGCGCGCCCGCGGCGGCACGCACACCTGGGACAACGTGGTGATCGCCTGCTTCCGCTGCAACAACGTCAAGAGCGACCGCCTGCTGTCGGAGCTCGGCTGGAAGCTCCCCTTCGAACTGAAGGAGCCCCACCTCAACATGGCGTCGCTGATCAGCATGCGCTGGAACGACCCCAACTGGGACGAGTACACGGAACCCTGGCGCCGGCACGAACTGCAGCTCGCCGGCTGACCCGCCGCGTTCGCTAGGATTGACGGGCCAGCCTCTGTAGCTCAATGGAAGAGCAGTTCCGTCCTAAGGAAACGGTTGGGGGTTCGAGTCCCTCCAGGGGCACTTTAGTTGTGTAGCAAATATGCTGGTCAGAGGGGGTTTCTCACGGCATGGAATCGCCTGTTCGCGATTTGCCCACAATGCGCCCACAGGAACTCCGAGAAACTCTTTGCGTGCGGCCTAGCCAGTGCGCATGGTTTGGGCTGAAACCAATACTTAAGGACGCGGTCTGAGTGATGCCCGTTAGACGATCCGTCAGCAGCGGCGCGCGAGGACCTGCGCGGGCTGTGTCTCGTCCGGGCAGGCTAGAGGCTGAACGTCAGATGAATAAACAATGAGCCGCGGATCCATACATGTTGCGCCAGCATCGCTGAGAGCCCCCATTTAGTCGAACGCGTAGTAAAGCTCACGAACTCGGCCTTGCCAGCGAAGCAACAGATTGCGTAGTTCCTGAGGGTCCCCGACCGAAGTATCGCCCGACGGCATGCGGTGGACAAATGCGTCGGTGACACCAGCGTCGAAGACACCACCGGTCAAACCTTCCTCCCGGAAAATAAGTAGCGGTCGGCGGAGCGCAAACAGGATGCCAGCCTCGAGATGGTTCCACGGAGTTGGAAAGGACTTCACCTCCGTGGTCGTTGCCTCGACATCTGTTCCTGGCTTCACGACACCGTGCAAACTCCTGAACTGCTCAAAGCCAAGGATCACGGCCCCAAAACAAGACCGAGCAATGACTGCAACCTCCCGCAACGGGTAGTCGAGAGGATAGTCACCTCTGCCGAGCGCTCGCGCTTCAAAGCCAAACTCGTCGAGCAGGTCAACGATGCGCTGGCGAGAGGCCTCCTGCTCGGGATTTAGGCTGGTCGGAGCGCTGACAAAGACTGGGATCTGCACGGGGTAAACCTATCGAGTTGTCGAGCACTGTGAAACAAAACTTGACCCGTGCTGTGAGCGGCCGGCGCGCGAACGCCACCTTGCACCCGACATCCCTAAGGTCGCAGTCAGCAGGCATTAGCTTGCACTTGCGCTGACCTTGACGCTGCTCCGAGTCGTTGACGGCAATTCCGCGGCGAAGGGTAACGGTGCCCGTACCAGGACTCCGAATGCCCCAGGGACAGTAGCTGAGTGATGGCCGGGCTGGCGGGGCGCTGAACTTGCAGCTATCGAGTGTCTTTGTGTCGGGCGCTCCAAACGGCGGATCGATCCCGGGGCCTCATGCGGTCGTTCGGAACCTGCCGGTCACGCCTTCGCCGCGGCAGGCCGCGATCATGTGCTTGGCTGTGTCAGCTGGGGATCGCTTTGCGCAGTTTGGCCGCGAGTTCTCGATTTTATGTAGGGAGCCCTCCGGGTGGAGTGGCTCGCGCTCCCAACCTCATAGAATCGGCAGTGCTGGCTCTCGCAGTCGTATTTCCCATTCGATGGTCACCGATACGTGCCCTGTTCCGCCGTAGTCGGCGGTCGGCTCGATCGCGATGACCCTACAAAGCACGTGTCCATATTCGTTACGCATCACTCCGATAGAGCCAATTTCAATCTTCGGCGAATGGCTTCCGAAGTCGAGTGCGTCCGGGTCATCGATCTCTTCAAATCGATTTGCGTAACGTGCGTTAGCAACCACACCAGGACTTCCCCCGTACATATAGATGGCGTTTGCTCCGCAGTTCGACCACCGCGTCTCCCACGAAGGCGAGCCCTGTGCCGAGTCGACGGAGATGGTGAAGCGCCCTCCGTTCTGGGTGAAATCGAACTTTGCGCCCGCGCTCATCCCGGAGCCCTCGGTGAAGAACTTTGTGAAGTCTCTTCCAGCGTCGCGGGCACGCTCTCGTAGGTCCGGCGCAAAATCTCGCAGTCTCACCCCGTGATCGCGGAGGTACTTCCATCCAAGGCGGTAGACCTGAGGATTGGGGTCATAGTTCCCGATGTAGGCCTCCGCGATACCGGCAGACGCGATCAGCTCTGCACACGGGACCCGCCTCGTGCGAGAGTTCGCGCACGGCTCCAGGGTCACGTAGAGCGCGGCTCCACGCACATCTAAGTTCTGTTCGGCGGCTTTGTGGAGCGCAATCTCTTCGGCATGAAGACCATCAATCTCGCCTTTGTAGCCAGCTGCCAGAACGCTTTCACCGCGGGCTATGACGGCACCAACTCGAGCGTTGGTCATAGACTTCAACGCTTCTTCAACCGCCCGGGTTTCGTGTGCGCGCTCGACTTCGGCGGGCGGTCGCTCAGGCATGGTGGATCCATCGGTCGTGCGGTGCTCGAACCGAGCAGTAGATCTGTGCATAAAGGCGCTGCCTCTTGTTCACGGCGCGATCCTACGACAGTTGTAACCGACCGAGCGACGTACGAGGCGAGCTGGATAGTCGAGCCGAGGAACACTGCGAGTTGGCTAAGCGTCCCACAAAGCGCCTCCACTCTCTGCAAGAACCCGCTCGTTGAGCCGATCAGCGACTGACCCGAAATCGTCCTCGAACAAGTCGGCATGCGTGTCCAATGTCATCGCAGCCGACTTGTGCCCGAGCATGCGCTGGAGCGCTTTGACGTTGGCTCCGGCGCTCACTGCCAGACTCGCGGCGGTGTGCTTGAGGTCGTGTGGGGTCATGTGCTCGAGTTCGGCATCGCGTAGTGCGGTCAGCCACCAGGATTGCCGATTCCGGGCAGTGTCTGGTCGCCCGAGGGAGCCGCGGGCGCGAGCAGGAAAGACGAGCTCGTCGCGCTTCTTTCCGGTGATGAGCGTCTTAAGGCGTGGTGCGAGGAAGGCTGGGAAGGGTACGGAACGAGCTTCCCAACTCTTCGGTGGTCCGACGTGGATAAGCCCATCGACTTCTGTGGCGGTCTGATGAATGGCCGAACGGGAGCGTTCAAGGTCGATGTCGTTCACCGTGAGCGCGACAGCTTCGCCCCACCGAATGCCGGTGTAGGCGAGAGTCAGCACCAGGACGCTGGGAGCCTGACCCGCTTTTCCGGACACCTGAGTTGAGGCGATGATCGTCTCAGAGAGGAGTCCGTGATGCCTGCTGCTCACCCGCCGGAGTTTCGGCGGGTGTGCCCTGGATTTGGTCACCCAGGGCAATCCTCTCGCGCAGACCGCCCGTGATCTCGGGATCAGCGAGTTCTGTCTTCGCACCTGGATGAACCGTGACGCGATCGACTCCGGCCGCAAGGCCGGGGTGACGTCCGATGAGCACAAGGAGCTCGTCGAGTTGCGTCGACGGAACCGGGTGCTGGAGATGGAGAACGAGATCCTCAAGCGCGCGAGCGCGTATTTCGCGAGGGAGAACGTGCTCCCAAAATAGGGTTCCGGCTGGTCCAGGAGCTCGCTGCGGACGGTGTCCCCGTCGCGGTGGCCTGCCGGTTCCTGACCGTCTCGACCTCCGGCTACTACGACTGGGCGAGCCGGCCACCCTCTCGACGCAGCGTTGCAGACGCCGAGCTGACCACCACCATCCGCCGCATTCACGCCGATTCGAGGGAAACCTATGGCGCCCCGCGGGTGCTCGCTGAGCTGCGGCTCGGGCTCGGCGTTCACGTGGGCCGAAAACGCGTGGCTAGGCTGATGCGCCTGGACGGTCTGGTCGGGGTCTCGCATCGCCGGAAGCGACGCGGATGGAAGCCGGACACCGCCACGCACGAGGATCTCGTGAAGCGGCAGTTCCACGCGGACGCACCGAACCGGCTCTGGTTCTGCGACATCACCCAACACCGCGCGAGCGACGGCTGGGTTTACTGCGCGGCCGTGATCGACGCGTTCAGCCGCCGAGTCGTGGGCTGATCAATCGCGGATCGGATCACCGCCGAGATCGTCGTCGACGCGCTTGAGATAGCCCGCTGGCGACGCCGCCCCGAGCCCGGCACCATCGTCCACGCCGACCGAGGAGCGCAATACACCAGCTGGCTGTTCGGGCACCGGCTCCGCCAAGCCGGGCTGCTCGGCTCGATGGGCCGAGTCGCATCGTCGGTCGATAACGCCCTGATCGAGAGCTTCTGGTCGATCATGCAACGCGAGCTCCTGGATCGCACCAGCTGGGACTCGAAGACGCAGCTCGCCTCGGCTATGTTCGAGTGGATCGAGGGCTTCTACACCCCGCGCCGCCGGCACTCCGCCCTCGACTACCTCAGCCCCGCCGACTACGAAGCCCTTCACACCACCGCCGAAATCGCGGCATGATCAATACACAACAACCGTCCGGGAAACCGGGTCAGGCTCCGACCTTGTTCGAGGTTCCCCTCGGAGTGCGGACCACCCCGTAAGGTGTCGCGTTATACATCGGTGCCCTCCAGTAGTCTGGCGAGACGTCACTTCAGTACAGCAATGATTACCGTTTGGTGGAGGAGACAATTCCCGGCATGAGTAGCACCGTTATCACCCGACCAGTCGACGCATCCGATTCATCGACGGCGGTGACCTGGTGATGACGCCAACCACCCGCGAAGGCCAGCGCGCTGAGCTGCACAAGACGATCTGGCGGATCGCCAACGACCTGCGTGGCAGCGTCGACGGGTGGGACTTCAAGAGCTACGTGCTCGGGATGCTCTTCTACCGATTCATTTCCGAGAACATCACCGCCTACATCAACAAGGGCGAGCACGAAGCCGGCGATTCCAGCTTCGACTACGCCGACCTCTCGGATGCGGAGGCGGAGCTTGGTCGCGCAGTGACGGTGGCGGAGAAGGGCTTCTATATCCTGCCCTCTGAACTCTTCCAGAACGTGCGCAGCCGGGCACCGCACGACACTAATCTCAACGAAACGCTCGAGCGAGTGTTCAAAGACGTCGAAGGCTCAGCCGTCGGTACGGACAGCGAGAACGATCTGAAAGGTCTGTTCGACGACCTCGACGTGAACAGCTCCAAGCTGGGCAACACCGTCGCCCGACGAAACGAGAAGCTAGTCAAGCTCCTTGATGCGGTTGGGGACTTGCCACTGGGAAACTTCGAGGATCACTCCATCGACCTGTTTGGTGATGCGTACGAGTACCTGATGCAGATGTACGCATCCCAGGCCGGCAAGTCTGGTGGCGAGTACTACACACCCCAAGAGGTCTCAGAACTCCTCGCGCGAATTACCGTCATGGGTAAGACCCGGGTGAACAAGGTCTACGACCCCGCCTGCGGTTCAGGCTCCCTGCTCTTAAAGTTTGCGAAGGTACTCGGCAGGGAAAACGTCGGTGGGTTCTACGGCCAGGAGATCAACCTGACCACGTACAACCTGGCGCGGATCAATATGTTCCTGCACGACCTCAACTATGAGCAGTTCGACATCGCCCACGGCGATACCCTCCTCGACCCTCAGCACTGGGACGAGGAACCATTCGAGGCGATCGTGTCCAACCCGCCCTACTCGATCAAGTGGGAGGGCGATGCCAATCCGCTCCTGATCAACGACGAACGCTTCGCGCCCGCCGGCGTCCTCGCACCTAAGTCGAAGGCCGATCTGGCGTTCACGATGCACATCCTGAGCTGGCTTGCTGTCACCGGCACCGCCGCGATCGTCGAGTTCCCCGGCGTGCTCTACCGAGGGGGCACCGAGCGGAAGATCCGCAAATACCTCATCGACAACAACTACGTCGATGCGGTCATTCAGCTTCCGCCAGACCTATTCTTCGGCACCACTATTGCGACCTGCGTCATCGTGCTCAAGAAATCCAAGACAGACAATTGCGTGCTGTTCGTCAACGCCGCGGACGAATTCAAGCGCGTCGGTAATAAGAACAAGCTCTTGCCAGATAACCAGGAGAACATTCTTCTGGCGCTCGCTGAGCGTGCCGACAAAGATCATCTCGCGAAGCTCGTGCCGAACGAGGACGTCGCCGCCAATGACTACAACATTGCCGTTTCTTCTTACGTTGAGGACGAGGACACCCGCGAGTTTGTCGACATCACGGCACTGAACGCAGAGATCGGGCGCATTGTCGCGCGGCAGTCGGAACTGAGAATTTCCATCGACGAGATCGTGGCTGACTTGGAAGGTCCGAAGTGAGTCGTGTTGACCAAATGATCGACGAGCTCGTGCCAAGTGGCGTAGCCTTTCGGGCCCTTGGCGACATTGCAATAACGGTGGCGGGACTGTCGGGTAAGAGCAAGTCTGACTTCTCTGAAGGCAGTGCTCGATATGTGTCGTATAAAAACGCATTCGCAAATCTTTCGGTGGATCAATTTGCCGAAGACTTCGTGAAGGTTCGGGACGGCGAGAAGCAGAATCGACTCCAGCGGGGCGACGTCATAATCACTGGGTCGTCTGAGTCTCTCGATGAGGTTGGCATGTCGTCGGTTGTAGCGACCGAACCCGTAGGACCGCTCTACCTCAACAGCTTCTGTTTCGCCGTCCGTTTTGCTGACCCGTCGCTCCTGTTGCCCGAATTCTCGAAGTACCTTTTTCGTTCTGACGCCGTCAGGACTCAGATCCGCCGAACAGCAAGTGGCGTAACGCGCATCAACGTTTCCAAGCCGCGGTTCATGAAAGTGCGTGTACCACTTCCGCCTCTCGAAGTCCAGCTTGAGATTGCAAGGGTGTTGGACGAATTCACTCAGCGGGAAGTGAAGCTGGAAGCGGAGCTGGCAGCGGAGCTCAATGCGCGCCACCGTCAGTACGACTACTACCGAAACCAGTTACTTACCGCCGACATCGCTAGCGCACGTATTGCGCGCATTGATGAACTCTTCGACTTGCGCGCTGGAAAGTTCATTGCAGCGTCTGCCATCGTCGCATCTCCGGACGACGAGCACCCGATCCCATGTTTCGGAGGAGGCGGACTACGAGGATATGTTGCGACTCCGAATCAGAGCGGAGATCGAGTGCTGATTGGCCGCCAAGGCGCCCTTTGCGGAAACGTCAAAAGGACAAGCGGTGAGTTCTATGCTACTGAGCATTCCGTGGTCGTCACCCCGAAGCCAGGTGTCGATGTCAGTTGGGCTTTTCACACGCTCATGAGCATGAACTTGAATCAGTACGCATCCAGATCAGCCCAGCCTGGGCTGGCTGTCGCCACGCTCAACCAGTTGCAGACCGCTGCGCCGCCTCTCAACGAGCAAGTGCGTGTTGGGAAGATCCTCGACAGACTTGACTCCCTCGTCAACGACCTAAGCATCAGGCTTCCTGCCGAAGCCATTGCCCGCCGCAAGCAATATGAGTACTACCGTGACAAGCTCCTTACCTTCAAAGAAGCTATGACATGAGCGACAGGCTGCAGCCCCACTACGACCCGATTGCGGTTTCTGCAGAGTCGACAGTCGTGACGGAACACGTGCCCGCGCCCAGTCCCGCATCCGCCTATCAGTCGGAGGCTTCACTAGAGCAGGAATTCATCCAGCTCCTCGAATCGCAGGCTTACGAGCATCTGCGCGTCACCTCCGAAGCGCAGCTCGTTTCTAACCTGCGCTCCCAGCTCGAAACGCTGAACCACTTTACGTTCTCCGACGCAGAGTGGGAGACGTTCTTTACGAACGCGCTTGCGGGGAAGAACGACGGCATAGTTGAGAAGACGGTCCGCATTCAGGAGGACCCGGTTCAGCTTCTGAAGCGCGACGACGGGTCGACGAAGAACATCACCCTGATCGACAAGCGGAACATCCACAATAATCGCCTTCAGGTCATCAACCAGTACGAGGTGGGTAAGGGCGAGGGGGGCGGGAAGTTCGCGAATCGTTACGACGTAACGGTGCTGGTCAATGGCCTGCCGATGGTGCACATCGAACTGAAGCGTCGCGGGGTCGACATCCGCGAGGCGTTCAACCAGATCGACCGGTACCAACGCGACAGCTTCTGGGCCGGATCTGGCCTGTTCGAATACGTCCAGCTGTTCGTGATCAGCAACGGAACGTTGACCAAGTACTACTCCAACACCACCCGATTCCAGCACATCAAGGAGGCGCAGAAGCCTGGTAAGGGCAAGAAGACGTCGAACTCATTCGAGTTCACGTCATGGTGGGCGGACGCTAACAATCAGCCTATCCGCGACCTCGCATCGTTTGCCGGGACTTTCTTCGCGAAGCACACCCTCCTCAACGTCCTCACCCAGTATTGCGTGATGACTGTCGACCGCCTTCTCTTGGTGATGCGCCCGTATCAGATCGTCGCGACCGAACGGATCCTTCAACGCATCCAGACGTCAACCAACTACAAGCAACTGGGGACAGTCAAAGCGGGCGGGTATGTGTGGCACACAACTGGCTCCGGGAAGACGCTCACGAGCTTCAAGACAGCGCAGCTAGCTTCTCAGATTCCGAGCGTGGCCAAAGTGCTGTTCGTAGTGGACCGCAAAGACCTCGACTACCAGACGATGCGCGAATACGACCGCTTCCAAAAGGGCGCCGCGAACTCGAACACGTCAACGGCGGTGCTGAAGAAGCAGCTAGAGGATCCGGGCGCGCGGATCATCATCACGACAATTCAGAAGCTGTCTAACTTCGTAGCCGGTAACAAGGGCCACGAGATCTACTCGGGCCACGTCGTCCTGATTTTCGATGAGTGCCACCGCTCGCAGTTCGGCGACATGCACAGCGACATCACGAAAGCGTTTAAGCGTTACAACCTTTTCGGGTTCACGGGTACGCCGATCTTCGCTGCGAACTCAGGCACCAGCGGTAACCCGCTGTTGAGGACGACCGAGCAGGCCTTCGGTGACAGGCTGCACACTTACACGATCGTCGACGCGATCACTGACAAGAACGTGTTGCCGTTCCGCATTGATTACGTCAATACAGTCAAGGTGGGCGCGGTCGATGACAAGCAAGTGTCGGCAATTGATACCGAGAAGGCACTGCTTGCACCGGAACGGATCAGCCAGATCGTCCAGTACACGCTGCAGCACTTTGATCAGAAGACCAAGCGTTCCTCCGCCTACGAGCACTCTGTCGTCACTAACGTGGTCGAATCGACTCGGGCACGTCGACAGGTCGAGGCGATACGGGAAAGGCAGCGAGTCCGCGGCTTCAACGCAATTTTCGCGACCGCCAGCATCGAAGCAGCTCGCCGGTACTACAACCACTTCCAAGTCCAGCAGGAGCCGCTCCCTGCAGAACGCCGCCTCAAGATCGGCCTCATCTACTCATACGGTGCCAACGAGGCGACAGATGACGGAATCCTGGATGACGAAGCATTCGACACCGACGCGCTTTCGGCAGATGCGCGCGGCTTCCTGGAAGACGCGATCCAGGACTACAACGCCATCTTCGGCACGAGCTACGACACAAGTGCGGACAAGTTCCAGAACTACTACAAGGACCTCTCGCAACGGCTGAAGAACCGTGAACTGGACCTTGTGATCGTGGTCAACATGTTCCTTACGGGTTTCGACGCAACGACCCTCAACACGCTCTTCGTCGACAAGAACCTCCGCGCACACGGCCTGATCCAGGCGTACTCGCGTACCAACCGCATCCTCAACTCAGTTAAGACCTACGGCAACATCGTCGCTTTCCGCGACCTCGAAGAGCAGACTAACGTCGCGCTGGAACTCTTCGGCAATAAAGACGCCCGCGGCGTCGTCCTGCTCAAGCCATACGCCGATTACTACACCGACTACGCCGGCAAAGTCGGCAAGCTCCTGACCTTCTTCCCGCTGGGGGAGCAGATAATCGGGGAGACCGCGCAAAAAGCGTTCATCCAGCTCTTCGGCCAGATCCTACGACTTCAGAACATCCTCACCTCATTCGATGACTTCGCCGGCCACGAAATCCTGACCGAGCGCCAAAGCCAGGATTACCGCAGCATCTACCTCGACCTCTACGCCGAGTTCCGCAAGGACAAGAACGCCGACAAGGAACTCATCAACGACGACATCGTCTTCGAGATCGAGCTGATCAAACAGGTCGAGATTAATGTCGATTACATCCTGATACTCGTCCAGAAGTATCGCTCACAGTATGGCGATGGCGATGACAAGGAGATCCGCGCGGAAATCTCTCGCGCCGTTGATGCCAGCCCGACTTTGCGCAACAAGAAGGACCTGATCGAAGCCTTCGTCGACTCCGTCTCAGTCGACGGTGCCATTGACCAAGAGTGGCAGGCGTTCGTTGCAGCCAAGCGGGAGGCGGAGCTTGAGGCGATCATCGAGGACGAGGGGCTCCGGAGCGACGCCACGCGTGTCTTCATCGAAACTGCCTTCCGCGATGGAGTGCTCCGCACGACAGGCACTGCGATTACGAAGGTGCTTCCGCCTGCGTCACGTTTTGCGGCGGATGGCGGCCACGTCGAGAAGAAGCAGCGCGTGATTGAGAGACTCGGCAAGTTCTTCGAACGATTCGTTGGACTCGCTCGAACGCCTCATTAAGCCGGGATCCCGGTGATTGGGTCGGCCTTCAGGACGATGACTCCAACTGCCGCGGCGCAGATTATCCCGTTCAGCCAGCGGGAGCCAAAAAGATGACGACCTCGCGGGCGCCGAAGACCAGGCCTGATGGTGTCCTGAGTGTTCGCGATTACCGAGATTGAGAAGCGCGGGCAGGCCGAGTTGGTCTCGAGGCGAGGGCACACTCGACGAAAAGTAGGGCCGTGAGTCTGGGCGCAGCGAACTGCCGGCTCTCGGCACGTCACCATTAAGTCTGACGGGACGGTCCTCTTCTCGTTGCACGGTCAAAATTCTGTTGCTCGCTACCCTTAGTGTGGGCGCGAAACGAGCATTCCCGGGGAGGAGCGTTGGTGCTTATGAGCTCGGCTTATTTGCTTGTCCTGGGAGAACGCGAAGCAATCTCGTGGGTCCTTCACCAGCAAAAGATGGCGTTCACGGCGCGCAAGAGACGAGAAGTGTCCGCTCTGAGAGCCGGCGATGAGCTCTTCCTGCTGACGACTCGTACCGCGTTTCACAATCCCCGAGGAGACCGCACGATGATCGTGGGCAGAGCACTAGCAACAAGCTCGGCCCGCCCCCTGCAGAGTCCGCTTAAGATGGCGGGTCGAACCTTCACGAGCGAGTGCGACCTAGTGATTGAGTCGCTCGCGCCTCGCCGCTCTGGCGTTGAAGTCGCTCCGATTGTTCACTCACTCGAAGCCCTTTCCCGTAGCGCGTCCTGGGGATGATCTTGAGGCGCCCCCTGCTTGAGTTCACCCGGGCCGATGCCGCCTTTCTGGCGCAGCAGCTCGAATCCTACGTTGTCGAATTCCGTGACGCTTTGCGGTCGTACCCAGTGGCGATTGCTCCGACGAAAACCCCCACTCCTCGCTGAGGCACGGAACTTCGAGACAACCCGTGAACCTGACATTCGCCAGGAGGGAAGTTCGACATGGAGCGTGACACTACGTCCCCGCACTCGAACTAGGTCATCGAAGAATTCGCGGAACGCGCGCAATCGCTCAGCGGGGGCTTGCCGAGCACTTGTTGGATGGCTTTCACGTTCGCGCTGCCCCTCCCGCGGACGCAGCCGCGACGATGCAAGCAAGAAAGACAATAGGGTTCTGACATGGCATCAACCGTTTTCCAGCCGCTCGACAAGCCGTCGATCATCGAAGCACTCGAAGCGAGCAACACGGGCGGTACCCTCGGTCGCCTTGAGGCGGGAATGGAACTTAGGCCAAGCGCGGACAACAAGTCCATACGAGCCACGCGCATCGTGAACGCATGGTTTGCGCATCGCGACACTGACGAGTTGATATTTCGCTTCCTCGACTCGACGTATGTGCAAGCAGAGAACGCCGATCGGCTCCGCGGGTCGAGAGAGTTCAGGCAACTCAAACGGACCCTTGATCGGCGGGGGGTCCACTTTTCCGAGTCCGGGTTCTTCGTCGACAACAAGCGGCCCCCCGAGCCAATACCTTCATCCACTTCTGATGTTCCGCCACCATGGTCCGCCCCGACTACCGCGAATCCATCATCGGAATCGGTGGTTATTTGGACACAGCCAGCTAGGCAAACACCAACCCCGGAGAAAGTGATGACACGCGACCCCAAGAAAGTCTTCCTCGTCCGTGGCCGCGACACGCGACCGTTTGTAGCACTTGAACAATTCCTCCACTTCGCCGGATTGACCGTAATCAGTTGGCAGGACGCCGCCCATCTGACGGGAAAGCCTCAACCGCACACCTACGAAATCGTCAAGGCCGGGATCGACTCTGCGGGAGCGACCATCGTCATTTGGTCAGCAGATGATGAGGCGCAACTTAAGGCCGACCTCGGCAAAGGTCCGGGTGACCCCGCAACCCAAGTCATGGGCCAGGCACGACAGAACGTCATCTTCGAGGCCGGAATGGCTTACGCGACGTCGCCGAACAACACCATCTTCGTGTCCTCCGATAGCAGTCTTCGTATGCCATCGGACATCGAGGGATTTAACTGGGTCACACTCGACGGCAGTTGGGGTAGTCGTGAGGACCTAATCAACCGGCTCAAATACACGGAGGCTGAGCCATTGCTTCACGGGACAAACCTAAATGATCGACTCGCCGGCCCGTTCAAGGTTGAATAATGCACGTTTGAGAGCCGGGAAGCGGGCTCTATGAGGTCGGGCCCGTTTTGGAATCCAACTGAATCGCCATCGCGCACGCGCACCTCGGCAGTGAGCATCTGCCTTATGACTTCATGGTCGACTTGGATGGCTCCGAGGTGCCAGTGCTTTCCGCGTTCGGGGTTTCGCCCTCCGCGTTGGTGGCAAAACTGGACGCAGTGTTTGCACGAAGGAGACGGTTCACCCGACCCGGTTCCCTTCACGATTGGGGCGAAGAGGGCTCTATCACTGGGGAAAGGGGAGGCGGAGCAGCTTGGGGGCGCGCAGGTAGGCGCCTAACACTTTTCCGGGGTTTGCTGCGGGAACGAGGCTCAGCCTTCTTGGTGTTGGATCAGCTTGGCATCGAGGCGGCAGATGCTCGCGCAGCACTGAGAAGTGGCGGCGCAGCAACCGGTCGACTAGATCAATCTGCAAGCCCCCCGTTTGAGGACTTGAGAAATTATCGGCTGCGCCGATTGACTCGAAACCAAACCGAGAAGCCGCTGCGGTGTTCGCCGTAGGCAAGAGGGGGAACCATGTCGAAGATCGTGTTCATCGCTTTCGCGAAAGAAGATGAGAGCACGCGAAACCTGTTTACCGGACAACGAGTCCATCCGGGCACCCCCTTCGAATTCACGGACATGTCCGTGAAGGAGCCCTATTCTTCCGAATGGAAGTCGAAGGTTCGCACGCGGATTCGTCGCTCGGATGGAGTGATCGCTCTGATTAGTGGCAACACTCCGAGGGCAACTGGGCAGCTCTGGGAGATCCAATGCGCGGTCGAAGAAGGTAAGCCCGTGCTCGGCATCTGGATTCAGACCGGGTACCGTGTCAAGCCGGCTGCCATGGGCACAGCTCCATGCAAAGACTGGACCTGGGACAACGTCGCCGCATTTATTGACGGGTTGTGAGCCTGCTGTGAAGCGCGCGCTCCTCGTCGGTGTCGATCATTACACGAATTTCAACGACCTCGGCGGGTGTGCCAACGATGCCGAGGCGCTGTACCCACTGCTTGCCAGGAACGAGGACGACAGCCCCAACCTGGAGTGCCGCCTGCTCGTGTCTCGCGATGCCACCGCCCCTATTACAAGGGATCAACTTCTCGAGAGTGTTGACGAGTTGCTGAGGGCGAGTCCAGACTTTGCGCTTCTCTACTTCGCGGGGCACGGAGCCCCCGTGAACGGTGATGTTGCCCTGGTGACCACCGACGGAACTCCGACAACACCTGGGGTTGCGTTCGGCGAACTCCTCACGCGGATAAACTCGAGCGGCGCGAAGGAGGTTGCGGTCGTTCTCGACTGCTGTTTCTCCGGCGGCGCGGCGACGATTGCTGCGCTGGACAGAGATCTCGCCCACCTGCGAAGCGGGCTAGCCATCCTGACCGCCAGTCGCAGCGACCAGGTCTCAATGGAGACCGAACACGGGCGCGGCCAATTCTCCACCTATCTTGAAGCTGGTCTGCAAGCCGGAGCCTGCGACACCCTCGGCCACGTCAACGTCGCAGGACTTTACTCATACTTATCGGAGTCCTTTGGCGCGTGGGAACAGCGCCCAACCTTCAAAGCGAACATCGATCGGCTCCATGACATTAGAATCTGCGATCCGCGAGTGCCCCTGGGCATCCTTAGGCAACTCGATTCATGGTTTCCAACTGCCGATCATGAGTTTCCTCTCGACCCCTCGTACGAACCTGACGCGCAGCCAGAGGACAAAGAACACGAGGCGGTGTTCTCGGGCTTGCAGAAGCTGAGGGCATGTCGACTCGTAGAACCGGTCGGCGAGGAGCACATGTACTATGCGGCCATGAATCGCAAGTCGTGCCGGCTGACAGCGCTCGGCAAGCATTATCGCGAACTCGTGGTCTCAGGGCGGATATGACTAGGGTCGGGTTCACCGGACATCAAAGCCTGAGCGCCTCAGTACACGCGTATGTTGAACGGCACCTTCAGCAGGAACTGAGCGCCGTAACTAGGCCGCTTGTGGGGTATTCCAGCCTTGCTGAGGGCGCCGATCAGATTTTCGCAGAATTGACTCTCCAACTGGGCGGGGCATTGCGAGCAGTAGTCCCGAGCCGAAATTACGAGACAACGTTCGATGATGCCGGGCTAAAGAACTATCGCCGATTGCTAGCAGCGGCAGAAGGCATCGAGCGACTTGACTTCGACGAGCCGAGCGAGGCGGCCTATGAGGCAGCTGGCAAAAGGATCGCCGCCCACTGTGACATCATGTTCGCGGTTTGGGATGGAGAACCAGCGAGAGGTAAGGGAGGCACCGCAGACGCCGTCGCATTCGCCCGGGCTGCTGGCAAGAGGGTGGTCGTGGTTTGGCCAGCGGGCGTCCAAAGACCGTAAATGGTCGTGCAAACTTTGCAGACTCTCGTACTGGGGTTTCGCGCTATCTTCGTCCCGATGTGCTCACCGCGTCTAGCGACGTTGACCGGAAGGTTGGATTTCAGATTTGATGTCATGTCTCAAGACATCGGTGACAGTTCTGTCTCAATAGATCGGTGACTGTTTGAGCTGTCTTGGTGGTGACAGTTCTGCGCGCCGACGCCATCGGTCCTGTGATGGTGTGCTTTAGGGTCGGGGCATGGATGTGTTCTGCCCGCGATGTGGGTCGCTGATGTCCGAGGTGGAGGGTTGGCTGACCTGCACTCGGGAGGGCGTGGGGGTGTCGCCACATCTTCGGGCGAGCTCGAGCGGTTTGTTGCGAGCCCTCCTGAGAAGCCGGCTGCCTCGAGCCTTGGCCGCGGAAGCGAGTGGCATTGTCCGGCGGATGGCGAGCTTCTCGCTTTCGATGACGGATTCCTGGAGTGCCGAAGGTGCCATCGCAATCTCCCCGGCAAACTTATCTATGAGACGGTCGAGTTTAACTGGCCGGCGAAGACCAAGGCATGATCTCTCGTTAGTCGCGGTTGCCCTCGATCTTTGAGGGATGAGCGCTGTTGATCCGGTTGATCCTCGTGTCCGTCTCGCGATTGTCCAGTGGCCTGATGATGCGCCGCGGGGAGCGGTGACGACGTTTTGTATGGAACACGGGATCGCGCGGAAAACGTTCTATGCGATCCGGAAGAGAGCGCTGCTGGAGGGGCAGGCTGCCGCCCTTGAGCCGCGGACTCGTCGACCGGCGGCGAGCCCGAACAGACTGTCAGATGAGGTGAAGGCTCGGGCAGTCGCCGTCCGCGCGGCGTTGGAGGCCTCCGGGCTGGATCACGGTCCGATTAGTGTTCACGAGAAGATGCGGGCGCTGGGGATGGACCCAGTGCCGGCGGTCTCGTCGCTGGCGCGGATCTTCCGCGATGCGGGTGTTGCCCGGCTGGAGCCGAGGAAGAAGCCGCGGGCGGCGTTCCGACGGTTCGTCTATCCGGCGCCAAACGCGTGCTGGCAGCTGGACGCAACCGAATACGTGCTCACCGGAGGCCGCAAATGCGTGATCTTCCAGCTCATCGACGACCACTCCCGGCTCGCCATCGCCTCCCATATCTCCTGGGGCGAGACCTCCGAGGGCGCGATCGCCGTGGTCAGCAAAGGCATCGCAGCTCACGGTGTTCCGCGACGGCTGCTCTCCGACAACGGGTTGGCGTTGAACCCATCCCGGCGGGGGATCCTGGGGCAGCTGGTCGCCTATCTGCGATCGCTCGGGGTCGAGCCGATCACCGGGAAACCCTATAAGCCGACCACGCAGGGCAAAAACGAGCGCTTCCATCAAACGCTGTTCCGATGGCTGGACAAGCAACCGTTAGCTGAGACGCTCGAGCAGCTCCAGGCCCAAGTCGACACATTCGATCTGATCTATAACAGGGAACGCCCGCACCAAGGATTGCCTGGTCGGGTGACTCCGGCGCTGGCGTGGGCGGCGACACCGGTGGTCGAACCTCCTCGTCCGCCTGCTCAACCGGCGGCGCCGATCGGGGAGAAGGAGGGCCCGTGGGAGACGCGGATCCAGGCCAACGGCACCGTCTATGCTCGCGGCACCAAGTTCCAAGTCAGCCGCACCCTCGCCGGCCAGATCGCCTATCGGCTCGAGGAAGACCACCGGCTCCTGATCTTCGACGCCCACGGCACCCTGTTGGCCGAATACGTTTGGCCTGAGCCGGGGACCAAGTACGTCGGCAGCGGCAACCCCCGCGGACCCCGTGGCCCACGCACAATCCGCTAACTGTCACCGATGTCCTGAGACATGAACTGTTACCGATGTCCTGAGACATGAACTGTCACCGATGTCCTGAGGCAGAACTGTCACCGATGACTTGAGACATCACAGGATTTCAGATTTGACCTATGGCCAAATTTGCCCACAATTTGCCCACAATCGAGTGAGTTCCTAGGTGATCGCAGTCATCGCTGGGAGGTCAAAAAGCGCGGAATTTCGCGGATTTACGCATCACGCGACGGCGCTTAAAGGGTGGCCGCAGTTTTCGAGTCCCTGCAGTGGCCTCTCCGCTCCCGCATTGCAGCATCCCGCCGCCCGCTCGCTGCAGCGCGACTTCCCGCACTGCCTGGAGTCATTGCCGCACCCGACCCCGTCTGCGACACTGCCCCTAGAACGCCGGTGCACCGACACTTCGCCCGGACTTTCCGGGGCTGCGCTGGTCGGGAAGGGACGCGATCATGTCGAATCCAGGACAGCCGACGGTGCAGCAGGGGGACACCGGCACCACCGTCAGGCGCGTGCAGCGCGCGCTGCGCCGGACGCCCAACCTGAGCGTCGTCGTGGATGGGATCTTCGGGCCGGCGACGCACGCGGCGGTCGTCGAGTTCCAGCAGGGGGCCGGCCTGGTGCCCGACGGGATCGTCGGGCCGCTGACCTGGGCGGCGCTGCCCGATGGGGGGCCCATGCCGTTGCTGCACGAAGGCACCCACGGGCCCGTCGTGTCGAGCCTGCAGACGGTGCTGACCAACGGTGCCGACCAGTGGGGCGGGGTCACGCCCGGGCCGATCGACGGGATCTTCGGGCCGCGCACGCGGGAAGCGGTGGAGGCGTTCCAGGGCTGGGCGCTCATCACCGTGGATGGTGTGGTGGGGGACCAGACGTGGAGCGTGCCGCTGCATGCGGCGAACGCGACGCTGGAGTCGGCGGTCGGGCTGGAGTACGTGGCGTCCTAGGGCCCGAATCGCTGCCGGCTCAGCGCCCCTCGGTCACCCACCGCTCGATCCGCCGGTGGTCCGGCGTGAACCCGTGCTCCACGCCCCACAGCACCGCCTGCGTCCGGCTGTCGGCGCCGATTTTGCGGTAGACGCTGCGGATGTGCGACTTGACCGTGTTGGGGCTGAGGTAGGTGAGCTCGGCGACCGCCGCATTGCTCTTGCCTTGCGTGATCAGGGCCAGGATCTCGGACTCGCGGTCCGTGATCCCCTCTTGCTTGCCCGGCCAATCGAGCTCCTCGGCGCTGCGGGCGCGCGGCGGCGGTTCGCTCAGCACGATCTCGCCGGCATTCACAGCCTCCAGAGCTGCGACCAGCTCCGGGGCGGAGAGCGTCTTCGACAGGTAGCCGTGGACGCCCTGCGCGCGAGCGCTCTCGATGAGTTCGGGATGGAAGTTCCACGTGTACACGACGACGTGGCGGGCGCGCGGGTTCTTCACGAGCTCGCCGATCTGCGCGTGGCCGGACTCGGGCTGGGCGAAGGCGTCGTAGAGCACCACGTCGATCGACTCGCTCAGCGGGGCGTTCGCGTCGATCTCGACGACCTCCAGGGTGTCGCTGTAGGCGTCGAACATGTGCGCAAGGCCCAAGAGCACGACGTCGTAGTCGTCCACGAGCGCGATCGTGAACGGCTTCTTCGTTGTTGTGGCCGGTGCCGACATGGCGCGAGATTACACCCCTAGGGGTGAGGCGACCCTCCCGCGCCGGTGGTTGCCTGGGACCATCAGCCCAACTACCAGAAAGGGTCCCCTGATGAACATCCTCCTGATCGTCATTGCCGTGATCGCCATCATCCTCCTGCTCACGGGAGGCTTCGTCTCGTCCCTGAACTTCCTGCTCTGGGTCGGGATCGTCCTGCTCGTGCTGGCCGTGATCGTCTGGCTCGTGCGACTGCTCACCGGCAGCCGGCGCGTCTGAGACGTCCGTCGTCGGGCGCCGGCGCGCCGTCGACCATTGCGGTCGTCAGGCGCCCGAGCGCCGGCGGCGGCGCACCAGCGCGACGATGATCAGCACCACGCCCACGATGAGCACGATGGGGCCGATCGTGCCCCACACCGGGGAACCGCTCATGACGGACCCGCCGAGCACGTTCAGCCCCTGGAGCGTCCACAACAGTCCGATGAGGACGAGCACGATCCCGACGACGACCAGCAACCACATGGTTCTCACGGAGTGAGGCTACGTCCGAACGCGCGATCCGTGTGTGCTCCGCTTCAGACCGCTGCCGACTCAGTCGTGGGGAGGGCGTCGCAGCCGCTTGATGTCGGTGCGGCGCTTCTTCGCATCCAGACGCCGCTCCTTCGCGCCGCGGCTCGGCTTCGTCGGTCTGCGCGGTGGCGCCGGCGGGCGGAGGGCGTCGGCCACGAGGCCTGCCAGTCGCTCGCGCGCGGCATCCCGGTTGCGCAGTTGCGCGCGGTGCTCGGACGCCGCGATGGTCAGCTTCCCGTCGACGATGCGGCCGCTCAGGCGATCGAGGATGCGCTCGCGCTGCGCGGGCGAGAGAACAGTGGATGCGGCCACCTCCCACACGAGCTCCACCCGTGAGTCGGCGGTGTTCACACCCTGCCCGCCGGGACCGGACGACCGCGAGAACCGCCACGACAGCTCGGACTCGGGGATGGTGAGTCCGGCGTCGACCTGGAGGCCGGGACGGTGGGCGGTGGGCATGCCTCCATCATCCTCTTGCGCGTCGGCAGCGCCTCGTCGGTTAGCCTGTGGATATGGCCGCATCCGCTCCGATCGAAGACGTCCCCATCGGCAGTGACGGCATCCGCCTCGGCCAGTTCGTCAAGTTCGCGGGGCTCCTCGACTCCGGGGGGAACGTGAAAGAGGCCATCATCGACGGCTACGTCACCGTCAACGGCGAGGTCGACCGCCGGCGCGGACGGCAGCTGCAGATCGGGGATGTCGTCACGTTCGAGGGGCGCAGCGTCCGCGTCAGCCCCTGACGGTCTCGTCTGGCCGGGGGAGCGTCAGCGCGTGACCATGGCCTTCGCCGTCGCCACGACGTGGGCGCGGTAGCGGCGCTTGGCTTCCTCGTCGGAGACGTCGCCGAACACCATCCGGACCAGCTGCGGCGCCGCCACGAACCAGTACGCCATCGAGATGATGGAGAAGAAGATCGCCTCGGCATCGCGGTTGGTGTCGTCACCGAGTGCGGCGCGCACTGCGGCGACGCGTGACTGGAAGTAGTCGGAGCGTTCCTTGAGCGCGGGGACGTCGTCCGCGCCGTAGTGCAGCCCCTCCTGCTCGAAGAGCCAGGCGACGGACGGGTCCGCGGTGAGGAAGTCGAACAGGTCGCCGGCGTACGCGGCGAGATCGTCGGACTGGATGGCGACCGTCTTGGCGAGTTCACCGAGTTTGGATTGCAGGGTCGCCTCGAACAGGTCGTCCTTGTTGCCGATGTACGAGTAGATCGACGCCTTGTTGACCTCGGCCCGATCGGCGATCCGGTCGACCCGCGCGCCGCCGACGCCGTGGCGCGCGAACTCCTCAGCGCTCGCCTCCAGGAGCAGGCGGATGCTCTCGTCCCGGTCGTACCGTCTGGCCATGGTCGCGCCTCCCGCTTTCCTTTTGCTCCGACGTGGTCTAGTATACAACTAAACGTTTAGTTATATTGGAGATGAAATGAACGTCGAACTCACCGCACGCACCATCACCGAGGCTCGGCTCGACGCCGCGCAGGTGGCAGAACTCACCAGCCGCCCGCAGGCGGCCGGCCCGCAGATCGTCCTCCAGGGCGAGGGACTCGGCTCGCCTCGCCAGTGGACCGCCCAGCTCCCGACCGCCGCAGACCGCATCGTCGTCGAGTACGACTCGGCCGCTGGACGCTTCGAGCGCTCGTGGGCACTCTCGGCCGAGACCCGCAGCACCCGGTACTACACGCTGGAGCACGGCACGGACGGCGAATACATCAGCCGCTGATCTCAGCGAAACACGTCGGCCGGACGGTAGTGGCCTGACGAAAAGGGGCGCAGCATCCGCTGCGCCCTTTCGCTGTCCTGGCGCGCTCGACTGTGCCGCGCGGTTCTCGACCGGATCGCGCTATTCGTGCTCGGGCAGCAGCGGCGCCGACCATCCCTGATCGCGGCCGAGCTGCGCGGCACGCGCCACGGAGGTCGCGCCGAAGCGGTCGCGGACAGCGTCGAGGGCGGTGTCGAGTCGCGCACCGTCCCCCCAGTCGATCGGCAGTTCGGGTTGGAAGCTGTCCGACCGCCCCAGGTGCGAGAGCGAGATGCCGATGAGGGTGATGCCCCGCTCCGTGATCTCCGGCTGAACCGCCGCCAACAGGCCGCGGGCCACCGTCAGAAGCACCGAGGTGCGGTCCGACGGGAAGCCGAGCGTGCGCGATCGCGTGGCCCGGGAGAAGTCGCCGAAGCGCAGCCGCAGCACGACCGTGCGGCACGTGCGGTCGCCATCCCGCAGCCGTCGAGCCAGCCGGTCGACGATCTGGGTGAGGATGAGGTCGAGCTCCTCCGCGGTGCGCGGGCGGCTTCCGAGCGCCCGCTGGGATCCGATGGAGCCGCGCCGCTTCGTGCTGTCGACCGGCCGCGGGTCGCGCAGCCGGGCCAATGCGTGAAGGTGGGCGCCGGTCGCCTTTCCGAGCAGCCGCTCGGCGGTCGCCTCTTCGAGCTCGGCGAGCTGGCCGACGGTGCGGATGCCGAGGCGGTGCAGCTTCTCCGCGGTGACGGCGCCGACTCCCCACAGGCGTTCCACCGGCAGGGGGAGCAGGAACTCCTGTTCGCGGTCGGGTTCGACCAGCAGCAGGCCGTCGGGTTTGCTCACGGCGCTGGCGACCTTGGCGAGGAACTTGGTGCGGGCGATCCCGACCGAGATGGCGAGGCCGACCTCCGCGCGCACCCGCTCGCGCAGTCGTGCCGCGATCTGCTCGGGCGTGCCGGCGATGCGCCGGAGTCCGCCGACCTCGAGGAACGCCTCGTCGATCGACAGTCCCTCGACGAGGGGAGTCGTATCGCGGAAGATTGCGAAGACGTCCTTGCTCGCGGCCGAATACGCGTCCATCCGCGGCGGGACGACCACGGCCTCCGGGCACAGCTCGCGTGCCTGCCGGCCGCCCATCGCGGTGCGCACACCGCGCGCCTTCGCCTCGTAGCTCGCCGCGAGCACGACACCGCCGCCGACGATGACCGGTCGACCGCGGAGCCCGGGCGCATCGCGCTGCTCCACCGAGGCGTAGAAGGCGTCGAGGTCCGCGTGCAGCACCGTCGCCTCGCCGCGCATGCCGCCTCCAATCGCTCGAACGTATGTTCGAATCCATGGTCGCAGAGACCCCGGACATCACGCCATCAGGTTGTCGCCTCCCGCACCGCACGAATGCGCTCCACCGAGCCCGAGTGCAGGCGCTCGTCCTCGACGACCGCCAGGCCGGCGGCCTCGACCTCGCCGCGGTGGCGGCGCGTCAGGTGCTCGCCCTGGAGCGGGATGGTGAAACGTTCGAGCATCCACTGGCCGGCGAAGAGGACGGCGCGGTCGCTGCGGACGTGGTCCACGACGACCACCGACCCGCCCGGCGCCACCACTCGTGCCATCTCCGCCACCGCGACGGCGGGACGCGGGATGGAGCACAGCGCCAGCGCGCACACCACCGTGTCGAACGATGCGTCGTCGAAGGGAAGGGCCTCCGCGTTGCCCTCGCGGAGGTCCACCGGCCGGCCGAGCTCGGCGGCCCGTCTCCGCGCGATGGCCAGCATCTCGGGACTGAGGTCGACACCGACAAGCGACACATCCCGCCGGTAGAACGGGAGGCTGCGGCCGCTGCCGATCGCGACCTCCAGCACGCGGCCGGCCGCGCGCTCGCCGACCCATTCGCGCGTCCCGGCGAGCATCGACCGTTCGGCCTTGGCCACCTTCGAGTCGTAGCTCTCCGCATGCCGACCCCAGTGGCGCTGCTGGCGGCGCAGTTCGCGGGACTCGTCCGCATCCTTCATGGGGCCATTCTGGCCGCAATGCGAGGAAGTGGAGACTGATTCCTGGACATCGCGCTCTGCGTGCCGCTATGCTCGCACAGCTGCGCCGATCGGCCAGCGAACGTACGCCCCGTTGATCTGGAGAGAGGACCGAGCCGTGAGCTATCTGCGCCCGCTCAGCCCTCAGCGACCGCTGCCCACCAAGCGCGGCCAGCGCGATCTCCAGCACCTCGTGTAGGCGCGAACCGTCATTTCTCGACGCTCCGTTGCCCTCGAGGGCCCGGGGCGTTCGACGTCTCCCAGCCGTTTCAGGTCGGGATGTGTCGGATCTCTCGGGTGCCATCCATCCACCCACCGAAATCCACACAGACAAGAAAGACGATGAGAGAGATCAACAAGCGCTTGCTCAGCTGGGCGAGCATCCTCGACGCGAAAGCAGAGGAGCAGGCGCGGACCACATCCACGATGCCGTTCGTGTTCCCGCACATGGCACTGATGCCGGACGCCCACCTCGGGCTCGGAGCGACGGTCGGGTCGGTGATCCCGACGCTGCGCGCGGTGATGCCGGCCGCCGTCGGCGTCGACATCGGGTGCGGCATGATCGCGGTCCGGACGCAGTTCCGGCTCGACGAACTGAACGGCGACCTGCGGGTTCTGCGGGAGCAGATCGAGCGGGCCATCCCCGTGTCGGCCGGAGCGCACAACAACAAGATCGTCGCGACCGCGGCACCGAGAGTGGCCGAGCTGGAGGCCATGGCCGAGGCTGCGGGCTTCGACCCGGCGCAGGCGCTCGGCACCTGGCGGGAGCAGCTCGGGACGCTGGGCAGCGGCAACCACTTCATCGAGGTGAGCGTCGACGAGACCGACGGTGTCTGGCTGTTCCTCCACTCCGGGAGCCGGGGAGTCGGCAACAAGATCGCCCAGCGCCACATCAAGGTCGCCCAGCGGCTGATGGAGAACTGGTGGATCACGCTTCCCGACCCGGATCTCGCCTACCTCGTCGAGGGCACGCCCGAATTCGACCGGTACATCGCCGAACTGCGGTGGGCGCAGCACTACGCGCTGCTCAACCGTGAGGAGATGATGGACCGGGTCGTCCGGCAGTTCAGCGAGTGGATGGGGACCGCAGTCACCGAGGCGGAGCGGATCAACTGCCACCACAACTTCACCCAGAAGGAGACGCACTGGGGGAAGAGCGTGTGGCTGTCCCGGAAGGGCGCGATCTCGGCCCGCGCCGGCGAGCCCGGGCTCATCCCCGGGTCGATGGGCACCGCCTCCTACGTGGTGGAGGGCCTCGGGAACGCGGCCGCCCTGCAGTCCAGCCCGCACGGCGCGGGCAGGAACTACTCGCGGAGCGCGGCGCGGAAGACGTTCACCCACGACCAGCTGAGGGAGGCGATGAAGGGCATCGAATACCGGGACACGGATGCGTTCCTGGACGAGATCCCCGCCGCCTACAAGCCGATCGACCAGGTGATGGCGGACGCGTCAGACCTGGTGAAGGTGCGGCACGAGCTGCGGCAGATCGTCAACGTGAAGGGCGACTGAATGGATGGGGCGTCAGCCATGGCGCCCCATCCGTGCCTCAGCGTGGCGCGGCGCCGCCTTCGCGCGTGAACGCGTACGCCTCCTCGGCGAGCGACTCCCACACTCCCGGAGCCGCATCCGTCACCACCAGCCACTGCCGCATCGGGCTCTTCTTGCCCGCGCGGAACGGTTCGCCGGTGGAGGCCGCGATGAGCTCGTCGACGCGCGCCGCAGGCAGCTTCACGACGAAGCGCTCGCCGCTCGACACCATGCAGAAGACGGAGCCGTCGACGCTTAGCGCATCCGACCCGAAGCGCCGCGGGCCGCCGGGGATCGGGGGCGTCACGCCGGGACGGCCGACGAAAGCCGTCACGATGTCGTCGAAGCGGTCGTGGACGGTGGTCATGGTTCACGGTAGCGCAGCAGCGTCCCCAGCTCGGGGGCGAGACCGCCAGCGGCCCGGCGGATACCGTCGTCCTTGTGCCCGATGAACCCTCAGCGCCGACGACGGCGGAACGCGTCGACTTCGCGGGCATCAACGCGCTGTCCTCACGGCCGGCCGGGTATGCGGTCGCGCTCAAGTGCCTGCAGGTGCAGGCGGAGGAACAGGAGCGCGACCCCAACCTGAGGTCCGACGAGCGGGTGGTTCTGCATCCCGACGCGTGGTCCTGGTATCAGGGCGCGGTGGGCGAGATGGCCGTGGGGCAGATGCTCGCTCAGCTGGGGCCCGCGTGGTTCGTCCGGCACTCCGTCCCGATCGGTGCAGGCACCAAGGATGTCGACCACCTGGTGATCGGGCCGGCCGGCGTCTTCGCCATCAACACCAAGCACCACGCGGGAGCTTCGGTGTGGGTCGGTGATCACATTCTGAAGGTGAACAACGTCAACAAGCGCCACCTCCCGTCCGCGGCAGGCGACGCGCAGGATGTGACCCGCAGGCTGGAGGCCAAGACCGGCTTTCCCGTGCCGGTTCGGCCGGTGCTCGCGGTCCTCGGGGCTCGGGCGCTCAAGGACGGTCGCGCACCGCAGAATCGGCCGGTCGCTGTGGTGGATGCGCTGGCGCTCGTGTCGTGGCTGCAGTCGCAGCCCCCGCAGCTGAGCGCGGCAGAGGCCGCCATGCTGAAGCTCGCGGCCGAGGAGCCGCAGACGTGGCACGTCGATCCGCGGGCCGCCGACACGTACCGGGTGATGCAGCGGTTCGAGCGACTGGTCGCCCGCGTCGGGCCGCAGACGCCTCCACTCCAAGTGAGCGCATCTCCGAAGCGGCAACCGACACGACGGCCCGCCGCGGCCGCACCCAAGGCCATTCGCGGGTCTGGGGCGAAAGCGCCGGTGCGCGCGATCGACCTCCTGCGGCCGTGGGGCATGGTGGTCGTGGCGATCGTCGGCATCCTCGTCTTCCGCGCCTTCGCCGGTCAACCGTGCACCTCGCCGACGGGATGCCTGCTCCCGCCGCTCTACCTCGCGATCAAGCCGCTCCTCATTCTGGGGATCGTCGGCCTCGTCGCGTCAGCGCTGCTCCAGAATGTCGCACGGCTGCTTCGGCGGGGCTCTCCGGCTTCACGCAAAGGCCGCCGCCGCTGAGCGCTTCACCGCTCGGACGCATCGGACTCTTCCCACGGAGCACGCGAGTGTTTGATGGGTGCGTGATCCTCGAAATCCTACGCGGGAGCCACCGGTGACCATTCCCGCGTCGCCAGGCGGGCTGCCACGACGCATTCAGTTGAGCCGACGGAAAGGCTGGCGGAAGCCCGAGAACACAGTCGTCGTCGCGAGGCCGTCGAAGTGGGGCAACCCATTCCCGATCGCTGACCTGGGCCGCGCGCAGGCCATCGCAGCGTTCCGGGCGATGCTCGATGACCCGGCGACCCGAGCGGCGTTGGGCTATCCGGAGCCCGAGGAGATCCGGGAGCAGCTCGCCGGCAAGAACCTGGCCTGCTGGTGCCCGCTCGATCAGCCCTGCCACGCCGACATTCTGCTCGAGGTCGCGAATGGACGGCGACGATGACTGCCGAGACGGCCAGCCGGCGCCCTACGACCGCCGCATCCACTCCTCCTGCAGCATGCCCAGCACCACCTCGTCCATGAACTCACCGAGCACCCACGCCGATCGGCGCAGCACGCCCTCGCGGACGAAGCCGTTGCGTTCGGCGGCCCTCAGCATGGCGTGGTTGTCGGCGAGGGTCTCGATCTGGAGGCGGTTGAGGCCGCGGACGACGAAGCCGTAGCGGCAGAGGACGGCGACCACGTCGGTGCCGTAGCCGCTGCCGCGAGCGGAGGGGATGAGGCCGAGGCCGAGGTGGGCGAAGCGGTTGTGGGTGTCGATGCCCCAGAGGTTCGCGGAGCCGATCAGGGCGTCGTCGGCGAGGGAGACGACCGAGAACGCGACCACGTCCTCCTTCGACTCGTCCGTGATGAGGCGCGGGTCCCGGGCGCTGGGGCGGATGGGGCGCCACGGGGAGCCCTCGGCGCGGGAGCCGTTCACCACGTCGTTGTACAGCTCGGCCACCAGGATGGGGATGTCATCCTCGTAGCGCGCCCTCAGACCCACGGTGGTGCCGGTCAGCATCCACCCTTCATAGCCGACGGGTCCCGGCGCCCGCTACGCAGTAACCGCGCCCGCTCAGCCCGCGAGCGTCAGCTCGGCGATCAGAAGCTCGTCTGCGCCATCCGTCCACGTGTCCGTGCGGGCGACGGCGAAGCCGGCCGGCGCGACGGTCTCGGCCAGGTGCTCGACCGAATCGAACGGGCTGTGGTTGAGGTAGCCGGGTGGGGGAGCGGCGCGGTGCCTCGACGGGTCGAACTGCAGGAACGTCGCCGTCAGCGCCCGGCCTCCGGGACGCAGCACGCGCGACCACTCCAGGATGGCGGCGTCAGGATGCGGGAACAGCTGCAGCCCGGTCACGCACGTCACGAGGTCGAAGGTGTCGTCCGGGAGCGGCAGGCTGGTCGCATCCGCCACCAGCAGGTCCGCGTCGGGCAGGTGGCGGCGGGCCTCGTCGATCATGCGCGGGGACAGGTCCACGCCGGTCGCGGCGCCGGTGTAGCCGCGCTCGCGGAGGGCGCGGAGCACCAGGCCGGTGCCGGTCGCGATGTCGAGCACCGCATCCACCCCGTCCAGGTCCGCGAACACGGCGACTGCCGCAGCGAGTCCGCGGTGCATCGGGCTCTCGTCGTAGGTGGGGGCGCGGTCGTCGAAGCGCTCGCGCACCATCCGCAGGTGCTCGTCGTCGGTCACCACGCCAGAGTAGCCAGCGGCCGTGCGGTGCGGGAGGCCCGGGAACGATGCGACGGTCGGCCCACCCGAGCCGACCGTCGCGCACCGGGAATGCAGTACAGCTGCCCGCCCCCTGCGGTCCAGCCTGCCATCCGGTTGCTTAGTGCACACAGTAAAGCGCTTTCGCGGAATGTCAACCGGTCTCACGCGACGTATTCCGGCCGTTCATCGTGCGTTCACATCGGGCGGACCGGCGACGATCAGAGGCGTGCCTCGAGGTCGCGGACGGCCGCTGCGATCGCGTCCGGCGCCTCCCAGGCGGTGAAGTGGCCTCCCCGCTCCAACCGGTTGAACGAGCGGATGTCGGCGTAGCTCTTCTCGGCGAGCGAGCGCGGGTAGGCGGCCTCGTGCCGCTGCACCAGGATCGACGCCGGGACGGTGATGACGGGATGCAGCTCGTCGTCGTCAGGCGACTCCCGGTAGGGGCGGAAGCTCGTGCCGATCGACCGCGTCACCCAGTACAGCGTGACGTTGGTCAGCACGTCGTCGACGTCGAAGCGCTCGAGGGCGTCGCCGTCGCTCCAGGCGGCGACCTTCTCGACGATCCAGGCCAGCAGGCCGCTGGGGGAGTCGATGAGCGCAGCGGCGAGGGTGTCCGGACGGGTGCCCTGCTCGTGCGCATAGCCCGACTCGGCGGGGGAGGCGACGGATGCCAGGAAAGTCCGCTCCTCGTCGGTCAGCTCGACACCGGGGCGCGAGCGCCCGGAGAAGGAGGCATGGCTCGCGACGATGCCCGCGACGGATTCGGGAGAGGAGGCCGCCAGCCAGTCGCTCACGCCGGCGCCGACATCCTCGCCGTAGGTCAGATAGCGGTCGTAGCCGAGCTCACGCGTCATCAGCGCGTGCCAGCGGCGGGCGGTGCCGAATGACGAATACGGCTCGGGCAGCGGGGCCGAGTATCCATAGCCGGGGAGGGACGGGATGACGACGTCCCGCTCCTCGCTGAGCAGGTCGGCGAGGTCGAGCATGGACGCGAACGAGTACGGCCAGCCGTGCGTCAGGACGATCGGCAGCGCACCGCTCGGCGCGCGGGCCGGCGCGCGCACGACGTGCACGGCGCACCCGTCGAGGTCGAGCATCCACTGGTCGTAGCGGTCGAGGCGGCGCTCGAAGGCGCGCCAGTCGTAGCCGTCGCGCCAGCGGTCGACGAGCCCCGCGAGCACGTGCGGGGGGATGCCGTTCGACCAGTCCGGGCCGGGCGTCTGCTCCGGCAGGATGGCGACCTCCAACCGGTGTCGGAGGTCGTCGAGCACAGGCTGGGGGACGTCGATGCGGAACTCCATGAAGCGACGGTAGCGGAGGCCACCGACACGTCGGCAGTGGCGTCGGAGGCCCGGCGTAGAGTGAAAACATGGCCCGCAACCGTGACGAAACCCGTCGCCCGGCTCGCGAGTCCGACCCGCTCGTGGAGGCCGCGCGCTACCGGCTGCGACGTGACGCGGAGGCCCGCGGCGAGCAGGTGGAGGAGGCGAACGCCGGGCAGCCGTCGATGGAGCAGCGCGCGCAGATCGTCGAGACGGCGATCCAGCAGGCGATGCGGCGCGGCGACTTCGACAACCTGCCCGGGGCGGGCAAGCCGCTGCCCGGGCTCACCGGGACGCACGACCCGGACTGGTGGATCCGCCGCAAGATCGAACGCGAGCAGCTCACCGGGCTCGGCCCTCCCGCGCTCCTGCTGCGCACCGAGGACAAGGAGCTCGACGCGAAGCTCGACCGGCTCGCGTCCGAGACCGCGGTGCGCGAGCACCTCGAGACGTTCAACCGGCGCATCGTCGAGGCGCGGCGGCAGCTGCAGGGCGGCCCTCCCGTCGTCACACCGACGCGCGACGTGGATGCGGAAGTGCGGCGCTGGAGGGAGCGGCGCGAGCAGCGCATCCGGGAGGCGGACGCCCGTCGCCGCGCCGAACGCGAGGAGTGGGAGTCGCTCACCTGGCGCGAACGCCGCAGGCGGAAGCGGTCGGAGGGCCGCTGACCGCTATTCGGTCAGGTGCTGGTGCGGTGCCGTGAAGTGGATGCTGTCCGCGGTCACCCCGACGAGCCCGAGCGTGACGCGCAGCAGCTGCGGCGGCAGGCCGTCGGCGGGCGGCGGGGTGGCGGCGCCCAGAGTGATGCTCTTGCCGTCCTGGCCGGTCGCGGTCACCGAATCCACGTAGACGTTCACGTTGCCGCGCAGCGCCATCTGGTCGGCGGTCGTCGCGAGCTTGGGCCCTGTCGCCTTGCGCACGGTCAGGCTGAACCCGTCGACGGTGATGCTGTCGGCGGAGATCTTCAGCACGGGGATGCGGCTGCCGTCGGCGAGCGGGACGGTCACCACGCTGATGCCCTTCAGTCCCGAGAACGACAGGGACCGGCTGCCCAGCTGCGCGGGCGGCTGGGTGAAGACGGGGGCGCCGGCATCCGGCCCGGCGGGCGCCGGGGGAGCGGTCGGGGTGGGCGTCGCGCCGGGAACGGTCGGGGCGTCGGACGTCCCGGGCAGCGGGAGGTTCGGGATGCCGGGCACGCCCGGAGTGGTCGAGCTCGGCGACGGCGTGGGGCTCTGGCTCGGAGAGCTGCACGACATGAAGAGGGGGATGCACAGGGCGGCCGGCGCAGACGACGGCACACGCGCGGCGCCCAGGCCGGCGAGCGCCGCGGCGACGCACGCGATCAGCGCGCCGGCGACGACGCCCGAGCCGCGGCGCCTCATGCGGTCGTGCCTTCGCGGTCGGCGGGTGCATCCACCGCATCCACCGCATCCACCGCATCCTTCTTCGGCATCCACGCCACGGTGAGGATGCCGCCCACCGTGCTCAGCAGCATCCCGATGAAGAAGCCGCCCAGGTTCACGCCGACGAGCGAGTACACCGCGACCGCCAGCGCGATCACGCCGTAGAAGATGCGGTGCGCGGGCATCGCGATGACGAGCACGCCCAGCAGCACCAGCAGGATCGGGATGATCGTCGCCTGCAGCCCCTCGATGCCGAGCTGCACGTGGATCTTGCCGATGTCGAGCTGTCCCGAGAAGAACATCTCGATTCCGCCGAGGGCGGTGAGGACGCCGCCCACGAACGGGCGACGGCGCCGCCAGGCGCGGAAGCGCGCCCAGCGGCCGGTCGCGTGCTCAGCCACGATCAGAAGCATCCCTTCGAGCCGTCGGTGAGCTGCACGTGCATGCCGGTCAGAGTGAAGACGGAGGCCTGCGTGCTCCACGCGGTCTGCTGGAGGTTCGTGATGGTGACGGTGTCGGCGTCCTGCGCGAAGTCGCCGGCGGCGCCCTTGGCCGTCGTGTTCACGGTGGAGGCGTCGACGCCGATGCGGATGTTGTGGAACTCCGAGTCGCCCTTGAGGTCCGTCATCCCGATCTGAAGGTCGGACGCGCTCGCGGGGGAGCCGCCGCCTCCCGCGGTGATGAGCATGCCGACCTTGCCGAGCGGGGTGTCGGTGACGACGGCCTGGCAGAGGTCGGAGAGGGTGGCGGACTTGATGTTCGCGATCGCGACCTGGTGCTCCTTGCCGGCGGTGTCCGGCGCGACGCCCGCGTACTGGGAGAAGCCGGTTCCGTCGAGCTTGGAGGCGCTGATCTGGAACTGGCTGCCGGAGACGGCGAACGAGACGGGCACGGCGCCCTGCGCGACACCGGCCATCAGTACGGTCGACACCACGGCGACGGGGACGGCCGCGAGCACGATCCGTCCGGCGTGCGACCCGGCGAGCTTTCGGAACTTCATCGATCCTCCTGTTCGGGGGACTTGACAGCCACGGCGCGGTCAGGTCCAGGAGCGAGCTTAGGCGTTATTGACCGTGTGTCAATAGTCGAGGTCGCCACTCTCGCGGAGAGGGGCGGCGGATAGGCTCGACGTATGGACACGGACCGGCGGACGCGACTGACGCCGGACGAGCGGCGGGCGCAGCTCGTCGCCCTCGGGGTGGCGTTCCTCGCCGACAACCCGCTGGACCAGCTGACCATCGAGGAGCTGTCGGCGCGGGCGGGGGTCTCCCGCGGGCTGCTGTTCCACTACTTCGGGTCGAAGCAGGGCCTCCACCGGGAGGTCGTCCGCACCGCGCGCGACAGCATGCTGTACGCCACGGAGCCGGTCGCGGGGCTGCCGCCGCTGGAGCGCCTCCACGACACCCTCACCCGGATCGTCGCGTTCGTGCGCGAGCACAGCGGCACGTTCTACTCGCTGGTGCGCGGCGTCGCCTCCGGGGACACGGAGGTGCGCGCGGTGGTCGAGGAGGCGCGCGGCGAGCAGGCCGAACGCGTGCACGCGGTGTTCCTCGAACTGGGCGTGCCGGACACGGAGCTGCTGCGCATCGCGCTGCGATCGTGGATCGCGTTCGCCGAGGAGGCGCTGGTCGAGAGCGCGATCGGCACCGACCTGCCGTCCGAGCGGATCGTCGGCTTCCTCGAGCGCAGCGCGCGCGGGGTGGTGGACGCGCTGGAGCCCGGCCCGGAGGCTGGTGCAGAGGGGTAGCGCGGAGGGCTAGATGCCCTCCTCCTCGACGTCGTCCTCGGTGAGCACGCCCGCATCCACGTCGTCGTCGCTGTGCTCGTCGTACTCCGGCTCGGCCTCGCGGGCCTGACCGCCGGTGGGGCCGTCGTTGCCGTCGCCAGGGCCGGACCAGATGGTCTCGCCGGCGACCGCGTCGTTGGTGACCAGCTCGTCGGCGAAGTCGGCCTCCGCCTCCCGGTCGTTCAGCGCGTAGTCGACGTCGCCGTCAGCCGGGTCTGCCCAGCCGGCCGTGTCGCCCGCATCCCCTTCGCCGATCTCGACGCCCTCGATGCCTTCCTCCGGTACTCGCTCCATGCCCGCACCGTACCACCAACGGTTCCTCACTTAATCCGCGATTTCGAGTCGAAAACCGGGATTAAGTGAGGAACCGATTGCTAGGAGGCGGTGGGGAAGGTGATCGTCTTGCCGGAGCCGGCGTCCTTGACCGCGGCGTCCTTGAAGGCGGCGAACTGGGCCGCGTCGGTGAAGCCGCCCTGGTAGCGCTCGCCGTTCACGAACACGGTCGGGGTGCCGAAGCCGCCCGAGGTCGGGTTCTTCAGCTGCGAGTTGGCGGTCGCGTCCGACGTCATCGTGGTGATGAACGACGCGAAGGTCTGGTTGTTCACGCAGTCGGTGATCGCCTTCGACGAGACGCCCGCGTCCTTGAAGATCGACAGGATCTGCGCGTTGCTCAGGCCGCCGCCGGTCTGCTCGTCCGGCTGCTTGGCGAAGAGCGCGGCGTTGATGTCGAAGAACTTGTCGGGGTCGGAGTTCGCGACACAGGATGCCGCAGCGGCGGACCGCGTGGAGTACTGCTTGTTCGCGCTGCTGTCGAGGATCGCGACCGGGTGGACCTCGAGCGTCGCCGAGCCGTCCTGCAGCCACTGCTTGATCTGCGCGTTGTTCGTGGTCTCGAACTGGTCGCAGTAGGGGCACTGGTAGTCGAGCCAGATCTGGATGTGCGCGGTCTTGCCGTTCAGCTCCATCTTGGTGGGCGTCGGCTTGCCGCCGGCCGGGATGGCGGGCGTGCTCGTGGCCTGCGTGGGCGAGGTCAGCAGGATGCCGCCGCTCGCCATGTTCTTGGGGTTCGCGGCGCTGGCGCCCGGTCCCATGCTGGTGAAGACGACCACGCCGATGATGGCCAGAACCGCGACGATGCCGACGATGACGGAGCTCTGGACGACGATCTTGCGACGGCGCGCCTTCTTGGCGGCCTCCTCGCGCATCCTCCTGGCGGTCTCGCGCGCCTCCTCGCGGCGGTCGCGTTTCGTGGGACCCGTGGTTCCCCTGCCAGTTGCCATTCAGCTCATCCCATCGAACGGTGGACAGTTCCTCCACGATCGTAGGGGTCTTTTGCTTTGAAGGCGCTGTGCCGGGCGGCGTCGTGGCCTAGCGTGGAGGCATGCTGTTCACGGATCGAGCCCGCTGATGTCCGACGATGCCGCCGGCGCCGCGAGCGACGGCCCGAAGGACGGCCGCGACACCGCCGGCGCCGACTACGCGGAGCGGCTGCGCCGCCTGGACACGTCGTGGTGGCGCCGCACCCTCAACGTGCAGGCGCCCTACCGCTGGAACATCCGCCGCCTCCACCTGGGCCGGGTGCTGGATGTGGGGAGCGGCCTGGGCCGCAACCTCGCGCACCTGGGCAATAACGGGGTCGGCGTCGACCACAACCCCGAGTCCGTGGCGATCGCGCGGGCGCGCGGGCTGACGTCGTTCACGAGCGACGAGTTCCCGACCACCGAGTACGCGAAGCCGGGCACGTTCGACTCGATGCTGCTGGCGCACGTGGTCGAGCACGTGGACCCGGACTTCGCGGTGGAGCTGGTGCGGATGTACCTGCCGTACGTGAAGCCCGGCGGTCACGTCCTCTTCATCACGCCGCAGGAGCGCGGCTACGCGAGCGACGCGACGCACGTCGCGTTCACGGACTTCGCCGGGCTGCACCGGCTCGCCGACCGGCTGGGGCTGGCGGTGGAGCGGGAGTACTCGTTCCCGCTGCCGCGGTTCGCCGGCAAGGCGTTCACGTACAACGAGTTCGTGGTGCTCACGCGCATCCCGGGCTGAGCGGGGCGGCCGACTTACTCGGCCGTCGCGGGCGCACGTCCCAGCTCGACGTCCTCGACGCGCGACCGCGGCATCGCCAGGCCCGCCGCGATGGTGAGCACCGTGGCGATCGCCACCGCCACGAACACCGCCGTCGACGCCGACTGGATGGTCTCGGGCGACTTCGCGCCGCCCGCCGAGCCCGCGATGATCGAGTTCGCGATCGCGCCGAACACGGCGACGCCGACCGCGCTGCCGATGGAGCGAGCGAACATGTTGCTGCCGGTGACCACGCCGCGCTCGTTCCAGGCGACGCTCGACTGCGCCGCGATCAGCGTCGGGGTCGCGATCAGGCCCATCCCGAGGCCGACCACGAAGCAGCTGACCGCGACGAACAGCACCGACGGGGTCACTGAGGTGAGCGCGAGCGAGATCGCGCCGACGATGGCGATGCTCATGCCGAGCAGCGCCGTGTTGCGGAAGCCGATGCGCAGGTAGAAGCGTCCGGACAGGCTGGCCGCGATCGGCCAGCCGAGGGTCAGCGCGGCGACGGCGAGACCGGACACGATGGGCGCGACGCCGATCGTGCCCTCCAGATAGGTAGGCACGTACGAGGTGAGGCCGATCAGGATGGCGCCGACGCCCAGCGAGATCAGCGTGGTCGTCACCAGCAGACGGCGGGAGAACACCCACAGCGGCAGCACCGGCTCGGTCGCCCGCCGCTCGACCAGCACGAACGCGACGAGCAGCAGCCCGCCGAGGACGAACGCGCCGATGCTCCAGATCGAGTTCCACGCCCACGCCTGGCCGCCCTCGAGCACGGCGAGGATGAGCAGGGTCGTGCCGCCGGTCAGGAGTACAGCGCCCGCGTAGTCGATGCGGTGCTTGCGGCGCTCGATGCTCTCGTGGAAGCTGCGGATCAGCATCCACGCGGCGAGGATGCACAGAGGCACGTTGACGAAGAAGATCCAGCGCCACGACAGGAACTGCGAGAACACGCCACCGAGCGTCGGTCCGACGACGGAGGAGATCGCCCAGACGCTGGCGAGGTAGCCCTGCGTCTTGGCGCGCTCCGCGACGGTGTAGATGTCGCCCGCGATGGTGATCGACATCGGCTGGATGGCTCCGGCGCCGAGTCCCTGCAGGGCACGGAATGCGATCAGCGCCGGCATGCTCCAGGCGAACCCGCAGAGCACCGAGCCGATCAGGAACAGGGCGATGCCGACGAGCACGATCGGCTTGCGGCCGACGGTGTCGGAGAGCTTCGCATAGACCGGGACGGACACCGCCTGCGCGAGCAGGTACACCGAGAACAGCCACGGGAACTGCGCGAACCCGCCGAGGTCCTGGACGATCGAGGGGACCGCCGTCGCGAGGATCGTCGAGTCGATCGCCACCAGCCCCGTCGTCAGCATGAGGGCGATGAGGATGGGGCCGCGCTCCGATCGGAAGCCGACGCTCGCTCGGGTGGGTTGGTTCATATCGGTCAACAACGTAGACCTGGTCCCTGCATTCCCGCTTGACGTGAAAGAAAGAGCACGCCATGATCTGAAACATGTCTTTCACATCGGGTCGTCCGGAGCGCCGCACCACGGTCACCGACCCCCGCGCGCTGCGGGCGCTCGCGCATCCGCTGCGCCTCGCACTGCTCGACCATCTGATGTCGTTCGGCCCGCGCACCGCCAGTGAGTGCGCCGCAGTCGTCGGCTCCACGGCATCCAACTGCAGCTATCACCTGCGCGCGCTCGCGAAGGTCGGACTGGTCGAGGCGGCGGATGCGGAGGACGGCCGCGAGCGCCCCTGGCGGTCCGCGTCGACCGGCCTGAGCTTCGGGCGGTCGGAAGACCCCGAGTTCGAGATCGGCGCGGACACCGTCGAGCGGGCCCTCGCCGACCGGCAGGTCGACGACGAGGGCGCGCTGGTGCACCGCGCGATCGCGCAGCGCGACGAGCAGCCGGTGGAGTGGCGCGAGGCGAGCATCCTGAGCGGCTACGCGCTGAAGCTGACGGCCGCCGAGTTGCGCGAGCTGGGGGAGCGGCTGGATGCGCTCATCCGCCCGTACATCGCGCTCACCCGCACGGACGCGCCGGATGGGAGCGACGTCGTCGCGCTGCACCTCAACGCGTTCCGCCACCCGGACGCGATCGCGGCGGCGCGGGTCGCGGAGGAGCGGATCGCGGAGAGCCGCATCGCGGAGGAGCGGATCGCGGAGACCCGCGTCGCGGAGGAGGACTCATGACCACCGTCCCCGCGCAGAAGCGCTCGCCGTCCCCGCTGCTCCGCCGCGACTTCGCGCTGGTCTGGTCGGCCGGACTCGTCTCGGACACCGGCGACTGGCTGCTCCGGATCGCCCTGCCGCTGTTCGCCCTCTCGGCGACCGGCTCGGCGCTCGGCGCCTCCACCGTCTTCCTGGTCGAGCTGGTGCCGATGCTGCTGGTCGGCAGCTTCCTCGGGGTGCTCGTCGACCGCTGGGACCACAGGCGCACGATCGTGATCGTCGCCGTGCTGCAGGGGCTGTTCCTGCTCCCGCTGCTGGCGGCGAGCGCCGACCGGATGGGCATCGTCTACGCGGTCGCGGCGGTGGAGGCGGTGCTCGGCGCGGTCATCAACCCGGCCCGCCAGGCGATGACCCCGCAGCTGGTCGGAGCCGACCAGCTCGCCCGCGCCAACGCGCTGATCGCGGTCAGCGACAACCTAGCCCGGCTGATCGGCTCGCCGCTCGGCGGTCTCTCGTTCGCCCTCTGGGGGCTGCCGGGAGTGGTGGTGGCGGATGCGGCGTCGTACGTGATCACCGCGGGGCTCGTGGCGCTGAGCCGGCCGCATCCACTCGGGGTGGACGGTGCGGACGAAACAGGCGCCGACGGCGAGCCCGCGGTGGCGGTCGAGCGGCGCATCCTGCGCGAGTGGGCCGACGGGATCGCGCTGATCGCGCGCTCGGGCACCCTCCGCATCCTCGCCCTCATCGCGGCACTCGGCGGGGTCGCGCAGGGCCTCTTCCTCGTGCTGTTCCTCGTCTACGTCACGCAGAACCTCGGCGCGGGCGACACCGGCGCCGGCGTGATCCGCGGCGTGCAGGCCATCGGCGGGGTGCTCGGCGGACTCGTCACCGGGCTGCTCGCCCGCCGTCTCGGACCGCGCTCGCTGATCGGCGGCGGGTACCTGGTGTTCGGGATGCTCTCCCTCCTCACCTGGAATCTCGCGCCTTTCACCACCGCGCTCTGGGTGTACTGCGGGCTGTTCATCGCGATGGGCCTCCCGGGCGTGACCACGGCGACCGGCGAGATCACGCTCGTGCAGACCGAGGTGCCGCCTCGCGCCCTCGGGCGCGTGATCGCGGCGGTGACCACGCTCGACGGAGCGGCGCAGGCGCTCGGCCTGCTGCTGGGCGGCCTGCTCGCCGACTCGGGCGACATCGTGCCGATCCTGGATGTGCAGGCGTCCCTCTATCTGCTGTGCGGGGTGATCGGGATCGTCGCTCTGCGGGGCGCGAAGCGTCTTCCATAACGGCCCGCCGCGAGGATAGTGTGGCGCCACGCTGGTCTCCCGGAGGTGGATGATGTCGTTCCGATCACCGCAGCTTCGCCGCACGGCGCTCCGCCGCACGATCGCCGCGGGAGCCGTCGCCGCCTGCGCGCTCACCGGCCTCACCGCGTGCGACCTGTGGGCGCCCCAGGACACGCTCTACATCGAGTCGGCCATCGTCGGCGCGAGCGCGACGGTCGGCGAGGTCTACGTCGGCAACGCGGTGCTGGTGACCGGCGAGGACGACAGCGCGAACCTCGTGATGACCCTGATCAACCAGAGCCAGACGGATGCGCAGGAGATCACGATCATCCCGACCGGCGGCCAGACCATCCAGGTGTCGATCCCCGCGCGCGCCACCAAGAAGCTCGGCGATCCGCCCTCGGAGACCACGCTCGTCACCGGGCTCGACGCGAAGCCGGGCTCGCTGACCACGGTGTCGGTCACCAGCGGCGGCAACTCGGTCGGATTGCAGGTGCCCGTCGTCACCCAGGCGCTGCAGCCGTACGGGACGCTGACGCCCGTCCCGGTGCCGACCTCGACCTCCACTTCGACGCCGTCGCCGACTCCGTCACCCACGCCGTCGAAGTGAATGCGCCGCTCCGCGGGGAGAGCCGCTTGCGCTGAGCGCGCCTCCACGCCGGGACTCGCGCTCACGCATCCCGGCGTGATATTGACACGAAACCCGCCCGATTTCCCGGCGATTCCGCGGAAGTGAACGTAGGGTGTCCGTGTGTGGCGACTGGACAGGAAGACCGACGATGACGACGCGACGTCGGACATCGCAGACGACGACGCCCTGAACCCGCGCACGACGACCTCCCCGCACGCCCTCAGCCTCGGCGACCCGGCCCTCGTGGCCGGCAACATCGCCGAGCCGGTGTGGCGGCGCTGGCGGGAGGAGATCGCGGCGATCGGGGGCGACTCCCCGCTGCTCCACTTCGAGGACAGTCCGCGCACCCGCATCGAGCTGAGCACCACGCATCCCGGCGGCCTTCCGCAGTTCATCACCGGCCAGAGCACGCTGCTGTCGAGCCTCATCCGCGACGAGCTCGCGCTGCGCACCGCCCGCGCCGCCGCGAACGCGATCACCCAGAAGGGCATCGAGCTGCGCTCGGTGCGCGGCATCGAGTCGGTGCACCTGGCGATCGGGCTGGCTCAGTGGCGGCACGGCGCCGAGGAGTACTTCGCGCCGATCCTGCTGCGTCCGCTCGCCATCCGCCGCTACGGCCGCGACTTCGAGCTGAAGCTCAAGGGGCAGACGTTCCTCAACCCCGAGCTCGCGCGCGCACTCAACGAGCAGTTCCAGATCACGCTCGACGCCGACGCGTTCGTGGCGCTCGCCGTGTCCAACGGGGTCTTCAAGCCGCAGCCGGTGATCGACCGGCTGCGCGGACTCACCTCGCACCTGCCGTGGTTCAACGTGCAGCCGCGCCTGGTGGCCTCGTCCTTCGCGGATGTCGCCCCCGCGCTGAGCGAGGAGGCCCGCGACCTCGACACCGTGCTGCTGGATGCGCTGGCCGGCAACCCGACCGCGCGCACCACCGTCGAGGGCGCGTTCAACCCGGTGGAGCCCATCCGCCAGGACGAGCGCCCGCCCGCGACCGACACCCTGCTGCTCGACGCCGACGAGACGCAGGAGAACGTGGTCGCCCAGATCGCCGCGGGCAACTCGCTCGTCGTGAAGACCCTCCCGGGCACCGGCGGCACGCAGACGATCGTCAACGCGATCGGCGCCCTGGTGTCGCAGCACAAGCGCGTGCTCGTGGTGAGCCCGCGCCGCTCCAGCCTCGACGACATCGCGCAGCGGCTGACCAAGGCCGGGCTGCCCGGACTCGCGGTCACCCCGCGCACCCTGCGCCGCGACCTCGTGCAGTCGATCGCCCGCAACGAGAAGGCGACGCAGCCCAAGGTCACGGACGTCGACGAGGCGCTGGTGCGGCTCCGCAAGGTGCTCGTCGACTACCGCGCCGCCCTCACCCGCCGCGACCCCGTGCTCCGGGTGTCGGTGCTGGATGCGCTGCGCGAGCTGTCGCGCCTGTCGCTGCTGCCGTCGCCGCCGTCCACCACCGCCCGTCTCGGCCGCCACGCCATCGAGGCGCTCGCACGCGACCGCGACGCGTCCGCCGACGCGCTGATCCGCGCCGCCCGGCTGGGGGAGTTCCGCTACGGCCCCAACGACTCGCCCTGGTACGGCGCCTCCTTCACCACCACGGAGGAGGGCAAGGCGGCCCACGAGCTCGCCAAGAAGCTGAACCGCGCAGAGCTGCCGCGCCTGATCGACCGCGCGCAGGCGCTCATCGGCCAGACCCGGATGCGCCCGTTCGCGTCCATCGCCGAGCTGGGCGTGTACCTGCGGCTGCTGCTCGACATCCGCGAGACGCTCGACAAGTTCACTCCGTCGGTGTTCGACCGGTCGCTCACCGAGCTGATCGCGGCCACCGCATCCCGTCGCGAGTCGCCGTCGATGTCGAGCGCCAACCGTCGCCGCCTGCGCAAGCACGCGCTCGAGTACGTGCGCCCGGGCGTGCACGTGACCGACCTCAACGAGAGCCTGCGGCGCATCCAGCAGCAGCGCATCCTGTGGAACCGCTTCGCCGTCGCCGGCGTCGTCCCGGAGGTGCCGGTCGGCATCGCGGACGTGCAAGTCGCCTACCAGCGCGTCGCCGAAGACCTGGCGCGCCTCGACATCCCGCTGCGCCGCACCGGCACGCCGCAGTCACTCGCCGCACTGCCGGTGGAGGAGCTGACCCGCCAGGTCGCGGGCCTCGCAGCCGAGTCCGAGGTGCTGGCCAACCTGCAGGAGCGCACCGCGCTGCTCACCCAGCTGCGCGATCTGGAGCTGGACCCGCTGATCTCCGACCTCTCCATCCGCCACGTGCCCGAGAGCCAGGTCAGCGCCGAGCTGGAGCTCGCCTGGTGGCAGTCCGTGCTCGAGTCGCTGCTCGCCTCGGACCGCGCTCTGCTCAGCGCCAACACGGGTGTGCTCGACCGGCTGGAGGCGGATTTCCGGCTGGTGGATGAGGCGCACGCCTCCGCGACGGGCAAGCAGCTCGCGTGGATGCTCGCCGAGACCTGGAAGATCGGCATCGTCGACTGGCCCGACGAGGCGGCCGCGCTGAAGCGCCTGCTGAAGTCGAGCATCCCGACCGCCACCACCCTCAACGAGGCGGCGCCGCACCTGGCGCGCCCGCTGGCGCCGGTGTGGCTGATCTCGCCCTACGAGGTCCCGTCGATCGGCCGCGAGGTCGGCTTCGACGCGGTGCTGCTGGTGGACGCGGGAGCGTCGAGCCTCGCCGAGAACGTCCCCGTCATCCGCCGCGCGAAGCAGGTCGTCGCCTTCGGCGACCCGGTGACGCAGACTCCGTCGCGCTTCGACATCGGCGTGCACGAGTACGGCACGACGGTCGAGGACGTCGACGTGGATGCGCTGCACGCGGACTCCGCGCTCAGCCGGCTCTCCGAGCTGCTCCCGGTGTACACGCTCAGCCGCAGCTACCGCGCGGGCGGCGAAGACCTCGCCGAGCTCGTCAACCGCCGCTTCTACGGCGGCATGATCGACTCCCTCCCGTGGGCGGGGACCTATCTCGGTCACGGCAGCCTCGCGCTGCACTACGTGACCGGCGGCCAGGGCATGCCCGACAGCGACACGGGCGCCGTCGAGTCGACGGACGCCGAGGTCGCCAAGGTGGTCGAGCTGGTGCTCGCGCACGCGACCGAGCGGCCGCGCGAATCCCTCATGGTCATCACCGCGAGCGAACGGCACGCGGTGCGCGTCAACCAGGCCGTGCTGGCGGCGTTCGCCAAGCGGACCGAGCTGGCCGACTTCATCCTGGGCGAGCGCGCGGAGCCGTTCACCGTGGTGACCCTCGACCAGTCGGTCGGCCAGAGCCGCGACCGCGTCATCTTCTCCATCGGCTACGGACGCACCCCGCACGGACGCCTGCTCTCCAACTTCGGCGCGCTGGCCGAGCCGGGCGGCGACCGCCTGCTCGCGGTCGGCATGACCCGGGGACGCCGCGGGATGGACATCGTCTCGTGCTTCAAGCCGGAGGACATCGACGAGTCCCGGATGCGCCACGGCATCGCCGCGCTCGCGCAGGTGCTGGGGGAGGCCGACCAGATCCAGGCGGCGGCGCCCGAGTACCTCAGCCCGGACGCGGACCCAATGGTGCTCGACCTCGCCAAGCGGCTCGCCCGCCGCGGCCTCGACGTGCAGCTCGGCTACCGCGGGAAGCTCACCCTGGTCGCCTCGCACCAGGGCCGCGCGGTCGTCGTCGAGACGGACCAGGACGTGTCGAAGGGCAGCCTCCGCGAGTCGCTGCGGCTGCGCCCGGACGTGCTGCGCCGCCTCGGCTGGCACTACCTCCGCGTGCACAGCTTCGAGCTGTTCGCCGACCCCGACGCGGTCGCCGGCCGCGTCGCGGCACTCATCGGCAAGGCGGAGCCCGACGCCGAGACCGCGCCGATCACGCTGCCGACGCTGTCGTAGCGGTTGGCTTGCGCGCGGCCGGCCGTTCTAGGCTGGATGCGATGAGCGAGACACCCGGGAGGCGGCGGAACCGCCGCGTGCAGCGTCCCGGCGTGCCCGGAACCGACCCGGCGCCCCGCGTGGCCCCGAGCGACGAGCCGGCCGCGGCCGGCGCCGCCGGCGCCGCTGGCGCCGCGCCCGACTCCGACGACGCTCCCGCCTGGGGCTCGAACGACGAGCGCCTCCGCCGCGACGTCCCGCCCCACTGGTAGCGCGCGCTCCCTGCCGTTTCGCCGAGGTGCACGTTGTTGCGCACCTGCGCGGCGTGTCGCCCGCACCTACGTGCACCTCAACGGGCGTGGCTCCCGCGGGCGGGATCCCACCCTCGAGGTGCACGTTGTTGTGCTCCCGCGCGGCGTGACGCCCGCATCTACGTGCACTTCGCGGAGGGTGAAGCCCTTGGGAGGGACGGAGCATCCACGAGTGGTGACTTGTTGTCGCTGTTCGCGCGGGATTCGCGCAACAACTCACGACTCATCGGAGGCGCGCGGGAGGCGTCAGGTAAGGGGGTCGGCGTGCTTGCCTGTGGGCTGGGGCGGGGACTGCTGCGCCTGCAGGAGGTCGCGGATCTCGGAGAGGAGGTCGAGCTCCGTGATCGGCTTGTCGGGCTGGACGACGCCCTTCTTGCGCAGGCGCTCGGCGCGCTGCTTGACCTGGTTCAGCGGGTACACGAAGACGAAGTAGACGACGACCGCGACGATCAGGAAGTTGATGATCGCCCCGAGCACCGCGCCGAACTTGATGTCCGACCCGTTCAGGGTCACGACCATCGCGCTGTCCAGGGTGCTCGACTTGAAGAACGCGCCGATGAGGGGATTGATCAGGTTGTTGACGATGGACGTCACGACCGCCGTGAACGCCGCACCGATGACGACCGCGACCGCGAGGTCGATCACATTGCCGCGGAGGATGAACTCCTTGAATCCTTTGAGCATGACCGGACGGACCCTTCTACGCGGCGGAACCCGACGACGACGTCGACGGGCTCGAGGAGGTGGAGGAGCTGGACGAGGACGAAGCGGACGAGCCGGAGCCCGAGGAGGACGAACCGGAGGATGACGAGCCCGAGGAGGACGACGACGACCCCGACCCCGAGTCCGACTTCTTCCCCCCGCTGCGCGAGTCCGTCCGGTAGAACCCGGACCCGTTGAACGTCACGCCGACCGTCCCGAACACCTTCCGCAGCGATCCGCCGCAGTTCGGGCAGACGGTGAGGGCGTCGTCGGTGAAGGCCTGCTGGATGTCGAAGGCGTGGCCGCAGTCGCGGCACGAGTAGGAGTAGGTGGGCATTCTTCTTCCGCTGCGCTTCAGGGTGGAGTCGGGTGGATCGGCGGTTCAGGTGAACTGGACGATCCGGCTCGGGGTGACCGCGCCGTCCACCGGCTGGTCGTGGCGTTCGCGCGGCACCTCGTCGACGAGCTCGCCGTCGAACAGCACCGCGTACACCGGGGGACATTTTTCCATGCTGCCGAGCGTCTTGTCGAAGTACCCGCGGCCCCAGCCCATCCGCATCCCCGTCGCGTCGACGGCGGCGGCCGGGACGACGATGAGGTCGACGTCGTTGATCGCGATCGGTCCGAGCAGCTCGCCGACCGGCTCCGGGAGCCCGTACAGGCCCTCCGTCTCGGTCTCGCCGTCGCCGGTGGTCCAGTCGAGGAGGCCGTCCTCGCGCGAGATCGGCAGCAGCACGCGCATCCCCTGGGTGTGCGCCCAGTTGAGGAACGGTCGCGTGTCGGGCTCGATCGGGGTGGAGAGGTACGCGGCGACGGAGCGGGCGGAGAGGTCCGTCGCGAGGTCGACGAGGTTGCGGGTGATCCCTGCTGTCGCCGTCTGCCGCTCGGTCGTGGTGAGGTTCTGCCGGCGCTCGCGGAGCTCCGCGCGCAGGGCGCGCTTGCGATGAGCGGCAGTGTCCGGATCCATACGGCAATCCTAGGAGATGCCATCCTGTGCTCCGCTGAAATGCGGATACTGTAGGCGGCATGGCTAATCACGACCGCGTTACGAAAGCAGTGATCCCGGCAGCCGGCCTCGGTACCCGGTTCCTCCCGGCGACCAAGGCGATGCCCAAGGAGATGCTTCCCGTCGTGGACAAGCCCGCCATCCAGTACGTGGTGGAGGAGGCGGTGGATGCGGGACTGCACGACGTCCTGATGGTCACCGGCCGCAACAAGAACGCCCTCGAGAACCACTTCGACCGCAACGCCGAGCTCGAGGAGACGCTGACCAAGAAGGGCGACACCGAGCGCCTGCAGAAGGTCTTGTACTCGACGGCCCTCGCCGACATGCACTACGTGCGCCAGGGCGACCCGAAGGGTCTCGGCCACGCGGTGCTGCGCGCCAAGATGCACGTCGGCCGCGAGCCCTTCGCCGTGCTGCTCGGCGACGACATCATCGACGCGCGCGACGACCTCCTCAAGCGGATGCTGACCGTCCAGGCCCAGCGGCACGCGACCGTCGTCGCCCTGCTCGAGGTCGACCCCGACTCCATCCACCTCTACGGCGCCGCTGCCGTCGAGGAGACCGACGAGGACGACGTGGTCCGGATCACCGGCCTGGTCGAGAAGCCGGACAAGGAGCACGCGCCCTCCAACTACGCGATCATCGGCCGCTACATCCTGCGCCCGGAGGTCTTCGACGTGCTGGAGCGCACGGAGCCCGGACGCGGCGGCGAGATCCAGCTGACGGATGCGCTGCAGTCGATGGCCGAGGCCCCGGACTGGACCGGCGGCGTCTACGGCGTCGTCTTCCGCGGCCGCCGCTACGACACCGGCGACCGGCTCGACTACATCAAGGCGATCGTGCAGCTCGCCGTCGACCGCGAGGACCTCGGCCCCGAGCTGCGCCCGTGGCTGCGCGACTTCGCGTCCGGCCTGGAGGACGAGCCCGTGGAGATCGTCGAGGAGATGCCGGCCGACCCGACCGGTCCCATCCAGACGCTCTCCGCCCGGGACCTCTGACAGCCGGCCGAAGGAGGAGTACGTGGCGATCGTGGTCCCCACCCTCACAGAGGGCCGCGTGGGCTTGCGCCCCATCCGCTTGCGGGATGCGCGCGCCCTCGAGCGCTCGCTGCTCGACAACCGCGGCTGGCTGCGCCAGTGGGAGGCGACGAGCCCGTACTCGCCGGGCTCCTTCGACACGCGGGCGAGCATCCGCTCGCTGCTCGGGAACGCGCGCGCCGGCCACGGCCTCCCGTTCATCGTGGAGTGGGACGGCCAGCTCGCCGGCCAGCTGAACGTGTCGTCGATCGCCTACGGCTCCCTGTCGAGCGCGACCATCGGCTACTGGATCGCGGAGGAGTTCGCCGGCCGCAACATCACGCCGACCGCGGTGGCGCTGGCGACCGACTACTGCTTCTACCAGCTGGGCCTGCACCGGATGGAGATCTGCATCCGGCCCGAGAACGGCCCGAGCCTGCGCGTGGTCGAGAAGCTCGGCTTCCGCTACGAGGGGCTGCGGCGCCGCTACATCCACATCAACGGGGACTGGCGCGACCACTTCTGCTTCGGGCTGGTGTCGGAGGAGCTGACCCAGGGCGTGCTGCGCCGCTGGCTCGACGGCAACGTGCCGGCGGATGCCGCGAGCATCCCGGCCGAGGACCGCGCGGCCGCGGCGATCCCGCTGCCGGTGGCACGGCACCGCTGAAGCCTCCCGCCGCGTCTCCTGAAAGAACTCTGGATCGCGTGACACACCCCTCCGCCTGACCGGGCGCGGGCGGCCGCCGCCCCTACCGTAGAGGCATGAACGGGGATGTGATGGGCGGTGGGGTCGTCGTCGCGCTCGCGGCCGCTCTCTGGCTGGCCTATCTCGTCCCGGTGTGGCTGCGCCGCCGCGAGTACATCGCGACGGAGCGCAACGCGGTGCGGCTGCAGCAGACCCTGCGCATCCTCGCCGAGACCAGCGAGCTGCCGGACGAGGTGCGCATGGAGGCGACCGCGCGGACGGTCGCGGAGCAGCAGCGCATCCTGCGCCGGGCCGAGCAGAAGTCCCTCGCTGCGGCACGCGCCGAGGCCGCCGCGCACGCCCGCCGCGAGCAGGCGATCGCGGAGGAGCGGCGCCGCGCGGCCGAGGAGGCCGAACGCGCCGCCGCCGAGGCGATCGCCATGGAGCGCGCCGCCCGGGCGGCAGCGGCCCAGCGGGCCCGAGCGATGGCGAACGCGGCCACCACCATCCCCATGTCTCCCCAGCGCCGGCGACGCGTGCGCCGCGCGCGGGCCATCTGCACCCTCGTGCTCGTCGCCGGGCTGACCGGCTTCGTCAGCGGCGCCGTCGTGCTGTTCGAGACCGGCGCGTGGCTGCTCGCGGTCGCCTCCGCCGGCGCCGTGGTGCTCTCCGGCTGGATGCTCGGTCGCCTGGCGCGCCCGCAGCGTCCCGTCGCCTCCGCTCAGCCGCTCGTGCGCACGTCGCCGATCGCGCCCGAGCTGTACGACGACGCCCAGCACGACCTGCCGGTGCAGGAGCGCCTCAAGCAGAGCTGGACGCCGCGCCCGCTGCCGAAGCCGCTGCACCTGTCGCCGGGAACGGTCGCCGCGGCGGCCATGGCCTCGGTGGATGCGGCGGCCGAGCTGCGGCGGGCCGCGGCCCGTGCGGAGTTCGACCGGAAGGCGGCGGAGGTCGCCCCGCCGGCGCCGCAGCCGGTTCCGTTGCGGGTGGTGGCGGCTGCTCCGGCGGCTGTGGCACCTGTCGGTGTCGCGCCGGTCGCGCCGGTCGCGGTGGCTGGTTCACCGGTCGCCGCCGCGCCCGTCGCGGTCGCGCCGGAGCCCGTCCCGAGCCGGTACGCGAGCATGGGCGTGCTCGACGACGTGGATACCGGGAGCATGGATCTGGACGCCGTCCTGCGCCGTCGCCGGGCCGCCAGCTGAGCCGTGCTCGATTTCGACTCGGCGCGCGTGGGGTGCTATTGTTTCTAAGCAGTTCCCCGGGGCTATGGCGCAGTTGGTAGCGCGCTTCGTTCGCATCGAAGAGGTCAGGAGTTCGAATCTCCTTAGCTCCACCACCACCGGAAAGGCCGCCAGAATCGGGCGGCCTTTTCGTATGTCCGGCTGTTTGGTTGCTTTCGTCGCGGAGGCGCGAGGCGGCTCAGATCACCAGCAGTACGGCCAGCACCAGCATCAGCACGGCGATGCCGCCGTCGAGGATGCGCCACGCGACCGGCTTGGCGAACACCGGCGCCGCGAAGCGCGCGCCGAAGCCGAGCAGCCCGAACCAGAGCAGGCTGGCGGTCGCGGCGCCCGCGCCGAACACCCAGCGGCCCGGATCGCCGTGCGACGCGGACAGCGAGCCCAGCAGCAGCACGGTGTCCAGGTACACGTGCGGATTCAGCCACGTGATCGCGAGGCACGTGCCGATCGCGGCGGCGAGCGACCCGGCGACGGCGCCGGAGGTGTTCAGCGATTCGGGTTTGAGCGCACGTCTCGCTGCGAAGACGGCATAGCCGACGAGGAAGGCGAAGCCCGCCCAGCGCACGATCTGGAGGGCGACGGGCGCGTTCTTCACCAGCACGCCGATGCCCGCGACTCCCGCGGCGATGAGCACGGCGTCGCTGAGCACGCAGATGATCACGACCGGCAGCACGTGCTCGCGCCGCAGCCCCTGGCGCAGCACGAACGCGTTCTGGGCGCCGATGGCGACGATGAGGGAGGCGGCCGAGCCGAGGCCGGTGAGGAACGTGGGGAGCACTCCTCGACGCTACGAGTGCCGCCTCCATAAGTACAGCTCAGGTTGCTTACGCAGGATTAGCATGGCTTCATGGCGGATATCGAGCACCTGCGGACTCTGGCCGCTGTTGTGGACGGCGGCACGTTCGAGGCGGCCGCGGCGTCCCTCCACATCACGCCGTCGGCCGTGAGCCAGCGGATCAAAGCGCTCGAGGAGCGCAGCGGCCGCGTGCTGGTCCGCCGGACCCGGCCGGTCGAGGCGACGGAGCCCGGCCACGCCCTCCTCCGCCTCGCCCGCCAGCTGGTGCTGCTGGAAGCCGAGGCCGAGCGCGCCCTCGCCGCGGAGGATGCGGCGCGTGCGACGGCCGTCCCGCTCGTGGTCAACGCCGATTCGCTCGCTACCTGGGTGCTGCCCGCCCTGGCGCGGCTGGACGGGATCGCCTTCGAGGTCGTGCTCGACGACCAGGAGCACACCCTCGACCGGCTGCGTGACGGCACGGCTCTCGCAGCGATCGGTTCGGACCCGGAGCCGGTGCAGGGCTGCTTCGCGCGGCCGCTGGGGTCGATGGTCTACCGCGCCGCCGCCAGCCCGAGGTTCGCCGCCCGGTGGTGTCCCGACGGGTGGATGCCGCAGGCCGCGGCGGCAGCGCCGATGCTGGTGTTCGACCGCAAGGACGCCCTGCAGCACCGCTACCTGCGCGCGTTCGCCCCGGACGCCCGCCCACCGCAGCACTTCATCCCCGCGTCGACGCAGTTCGTGGAGGCGGCGGTGCTGGGGCTGGGCTGGGGGATGCTGCCGGACCTGCAGGTCGAGGAGCTGGTGCGGGACGGCGCGCTGGTCGTGCTGGATGCGGAGCGCGTGGAGGAGGTGCCGCTGTTCTGGCACCAGTGGTCGCTGCGGTCGGCCACGGTCGACGCGGTCGCGGCGGCGATCGCGGAGGAGGCGGGGCGGGTGCTGCGGCCTGTCGGCGTGCCCGCTACAGCGTCGCGAGCACCAGGTCGAGGGCGTCCACGAAGCGGTCGGCGCTCTCCCGCGTGATGCAGAGCGGCGGCTTGATCTTCAGCACGTTCTTGTAGTCGCCGGTCGGCTGCACGATGCAGCCCTCGGCCAGCATCCGCTCGCACACGACGGCCGCTTCGGCGGTCGCCGGAGCCAGCGTCTCGCGGTCGAGCACCAGCTCCATCCCCAGGTAGAGGCCCATGCCGTGGACCGCACCGACGAGTGGATGCCGCTCGCCCAGCCCGCGCAGACGGTCGGCGAGGTGGTCGCCGACGGTCGCCGCGTTCTGCTGCAGGCCCTCGTCGCGCATCACGTCCAGCACGGTCAGCCCGACCACCGAGGACACGGGACTGCCGCCCGCGGACGAGAAGAAGCTTCCCTCGGCAGCGAACGACTCGGCGATCTCGCGTCGAGTGATGACGGCGCCGAGCGGCTGGCCGTTCCCCATCGCCTTGGCGATCGTGATGACGTCCGGCACCACGCCCTGCTGCTCGGAGCCCCAGAAGTAGTGTCCGAGCCGGCCGTAGCCGACCTGCACCTCGTCCGCGATGCAGACGCCGCCTCGGGCGCGGATGCGCTCGTACACCCCGGCCAGGTAGCCGTCGGGCAGCATCAGGCCCCCGGCGTTCCCGAAGACGGGCTCCGCGATGTAGCCGGCCACCTCGATGCCGGCGGCGTCGAGCGCGGCGAGGTCCGCATCCAGGTCGGCCAGGTACGCAGGCCCCGCGTCGGGACCGGTGTGGATGCCGCGTAGGGAGTTGGGAGCGGCGACGAGCTTCACCCAGTCGGGCCGCGTCTCGAGGGCGCGCGGATTGTCGCCCAAGGAGGAGGAGACGGCGTCCGAGGCCATCGTCCACCCGTGGTACGCCTCCGTCACGGCGAGGATGGTGCGCCGGTCGGTGTGGATCTGCGCGAGCCGCAGCGCGAGGTCGACGGCCTCGCTGCCGCTGTTCACCAGGAAGACGGTGTCGAGCCCCTCCGGCGCGATCTCGGCCAGCCGCTCGGTGAAGCGCGACAGCTCGTCGTAGTGGAACCGCGAGTTGGTGTTGAGGCGCGCCCACTGGTCGCGCACGGCCTCCACGAGCCGCGGGTGCCCGTGCCCGATCTGCGTGACGTTGTTGACCATGTCGATGTAGGTCTGCGCACGCGTGTCGACGAGGTGGTGGCGCCAGCCGCGCTCGACGAGCGGGGGATGCGCGAAGTAGTGCTCCTGCACCGTCGCGAACGTGGCGTCCCGGCGTGCCAGCGACGCGTCCGGATCGGGCGCCTCGACGGTGAGCTCGATCCCGAACAGGGCGGACGGGTCGGGGGAGACCGCGGCCCACTCGGAGAACGGCAGCGTCGGCGTGACGAACGCGGGCGGACGGTGCCCGCTGAGGGTGCTCAGCTGCGCGGTCAGCCGGATGGCCGTCCCGATCGTGTCGCCGGCGCGCACCGTCGCCGTGGTGAGCGGCCGGGTGAGGCCGTCCAGCCACAGCTCCAGCCCGTCGCCGCGGAGCAGCCAGGAGCCGCCGCTCAGCGACAGCTCGCCGTCGAACGGTGCGATCACGTCGACGCCGGTGGGAGCCTCCAGGGTCACGGCGAGCGCGACCGTGCGGCTCGGGAGGGAACGGTCCGTGGATGCGCGGGTCAGCCGCGCCTCGCCGAAACGGGTGATCGCGTGGCCGTGCTCCCGGCAGATGCGGGCCAGGATGGCGTCCTCGGCGTCCGGCCGGAGCCACGCGCCGGCGTCGAGCTCGCGGGAGGTGACGGAGAGGTCGGCGAGGTTGGCCGCGGTCGTGCTCAGCGAGACGAGCGGTGCGATGGCGGGGCGGGCGGGCGCGGCGGGCTGCTGGGCGGCGGTCGAGGCGGCCAGCCGGGCGCGGATCAGCGTCTCGACCTCATCGGCATCGAGCCGCCGGGCGACGTCGAACGCCACCCACTCGTGGGCGCGGTTCTCGGCGGCGTAGATGTTGTCCGCCTCCAGGGCCACCTGCTGTTCGCCGCTCACGACCAGGACGGCGCCGCGCAGCACCACCAGCGGCCACAGGGCGGCGAGGTCGCTGTCGTCGAGCGGCGCCTCCGCGTGGAACGCGTCGATCACATCCAGCACCGCCAGCGGCTCGTCGGGCACATGGTGCAGTGCGCTCGTCACCGTGGCGGCGAGCTCGGCGACCAGCCACCCGTCCGAGACGTCGCCGAAGTCGATGACGCCCGGACCTCCGTCGCCGAGGACGATGTTGTCGTCCGTCACGTCGCCGTGCACCGCCTGGACGCGCAGACGGTCGCGCAACGGCGCCAGGCGCCCAAGCGCGGCGTCCGTGGCGTCGCGCACGACGCGGCGCTTGGCGGGCTGCTCGACGTGCTCGAGGAGGAGGTCGACCACCTCGCCGCCGATCCGCGCGTCCCACTGGGTCGACCGGTCGAGGCCAGGGTGACGCAGCGCGGAGAGCCCGGCGGCGACGCGTCCGGCGAGGGTTCCGAGGGTCCGCAGCTGCTCGGGCGTGGGACGCCCGACGTCGGTGAGCGGGTCGCCGTCGAGGTAGCGGAGGACGCGGGCGAGCAGGGTGACGCCGCGCACGTCGACCTCGACCAGCTCCTGGTCGTCAAGGGTGGCGATCACCTCGGGGATGCGGATGCCGGAGCCGGTCAGCGCCGCGAGCGCCGCGTTCTGCGCCCGCAGTTCGTCGGCGGAGAACACCGGATTGGCGAGCTTGAGCACGTAGCGGGCGTCGCCCGTGTCGACGCGGAAGTTGCGGTCTTGATTGCTGCCCAGCTCGATGATGCGGCCCTGCAATCCGAATCGCTCGGCCGCGATCGCGACGGCGTCGTCGGCCGTCACGTCGGGCCGCGGAAGCGCAGGCTGGGTGAGGAAATCGAAGTTCGGCAAGGGGGCTCCCGGGGGCTGGGCGGCGATCTGACGCCAGTCTATTGACGGGGTTCGACGCCCTGTCGACGAACGTGGGGATCTGTGGACAACCTGCCGCTTGTGGACGGATCGTCCAGGCGATCTGTACGGACGCAGCATCGCGCGATCGCATGCCGCCTGTACGCATAACAGCCAGCATCAGCACGGGTTCCGTCCAGCCAATGCTCGGGCGGCGCCGCGTAGCCTGATGGCGTGAAGCCCTGGAGGACCGCGCTCATCGCCTTCGTCATCGACGTGGCGTTCGTCGTCGTCTTCGTCCTGGTCGGACGCCGGAGCCACGGTGAGGCGAACTCCGCCGCGGGCATCCTCGACACACTCTGGCCGTTCCTCGTCGGGCTGGTCGTCGGCTGGCTCGTCACGTGGGCCTGGCGCCGCCCGCTCGCGATCGTGTGGCCCGGTGTGCCCGTGTGGCTCATGACGGTGGCGGTCGGGATGCTGATCCGCACGTCCGCGGGTCAGGGCGTGCAGCCGACGTTCATCGCGGTGGCCGCCGTCGTGCTCGGCGTCTTCTTCGTGGGCTGGCGACTCCTCGCCCTGCCGTTCGCCCGGCGCCGGTCGGCGCGCCTGGCAGAGCAGGACCGCCGCGCGCACGCGCAGGCGCGGGCCTAGGGGCTGGCGCGGGACGCCCGCGCCTCATCCCGCTCGCCTTCACCCCACGAGGTGCAACGCGTGGCTCGAATTGTTGAGCCGGTGCGCACCGTCCTCCGTGGCCACCACGATGTCCTCGATGCGGACCCCGAACCGTCCCGGCAGGTAGATCCCGGGCTCGATCGAGAAGCACATCCCCGCCTCGATCGGCCGCTCCTCGCCCTCCACCATGTAGGGCGGTTCGTGCGTCGTCACGCCGATGCCGTGACCGACCCGGTGGATGAAGAACTCGCCGTAGCCCGCATCCCGGATCACGGCACGCGCGGCGCGGTCGACCTCCTGGCACGGGACGCCGACGGCGACGGCCTCGAACGCCGCCTGCTGCGCCTGGCGCACGATGTCGAAGACCTCGTGCTCCTCGTCGCTCGGCTCGCCGACGTGGACGGTGCGCGTGGTGTCCGAGCCGTACCCGTCGAGGAGGCCGCCGAAGTCGAGCACCACCATGTCGCCCTCCGCGATGGTGCGCCCATCGGGCTCGTGGTGCGGATCGGCGCCGTTCGGACCCGACGCGACGATCGTGAAGTCGACCTGCTGGTGGCCGTGCTCGCGGAGCAGCCGGTCGAGGTCGGCCGCGACCTGGAGTTCGGTCCGCCCCGCGAACGGCAGCCCCAGCACGTCCTCGAACGTCGCGTCGGCCGCGGCGCCGGCGGCGGCGAGCCGGTCGACCTCGTCCGCGCCCTTGACGGCCCGCAGCATCGGCAGCGCGTGCGAGATGGCCTCGAACCGCGCCTCCGGCAGCTTCTGCTGGAGCGCGAGGAGGTGCATCGCCCACGTGGCGTCGGAGATCGCATAGCGGCCGTCGGCACGGAGGAGTCCGGCCGCGGGAACGTACTCGTCCTCGCCGTCGGACCAGTCCACGATCCGGATCGCCTCAGCGGCACGCGTCTGCGCGGCTCCGCCGTGCTCGAGGGCGGGGACCAGCATGGCCGGCTCGCCTTCGGCGGGGACGACCAGCAGCGTGATGCGCTCGGTCGTCGCGACGGGGAGGTAGTCGGCGAAGTACGCCAGGTCGGGACCTGGCGCGACGATCAGCCCGTCGAACCCCGCCGCGGCTGCCTGCGTCGCTCCGCGTTCGAGCCGCTCGGCGAAGTGCCGGGCCGTGATCTCCTTCATCGTGCCTCCTCGTCTTCGGTGCCCGCTGGGCGTTACTCCTCGATCGGCCCCAGCCAGGCGTTCGCCACCGTGTTGTGCGCCGACTCCGCGTCGGACGGGTGGAACATGCCGGCGAGCACATCCCGGTACAACCGGCCGAGCTCGTTGCCGGAGAAGAAGGTGGACCCTCCGGAGACGCGGATCGCCTGATCCACGACGCGACGCGCGGTCTCCGTGGCGCGGATCTTGAGGCCGACGAGCTTCGGGAACCACAGGCGGCCGTGGTCCGCGAGCTCGTCGACGTCGCGCGCGAGCGCATCCAGCTGGGGGAGGAGCGCATCCTGGTCGATCGCCGCCTCGGCCACCCGCCAGCGGATGTCGGGATCGTTCGCGTAGCTGCGTCCATCGTTCTTCAGGCTCGTCCGCCGGTGCGCCGACGCGACCGCCAGCTCCAGCGCTCGGGCACCGATGCCGGTGTAGACCGCGGCGAGGAGGATCTCGAAGTTCGCGAAGATCGCGAACACGAGCGGATCGGGGTTGGGGCCGGGATCGAGCCGGCGCACGACGCGGTCGGCGGCGGCGGGTGCGCCGTCGAGCACCGTCGTGTTGCTCTGTGTCGCGCGCATCCCGAGCGTGTCCCAGTCCTCGCGGATCTCGAACCCGCCGCCGGTGCGCTCGATGAAGCCGTACACGATCTTGGGCGCATCTGGGCTGGCGGTGTCCAGTCCCATGGTGCCCAGCCGCGTCCACGCCGGGGAGAGGGAGGTGAAGATCTTGCGCCCGTGGAAGCGGTACGAGCCGTCGGGTTGCGGGCGTGCCTCGGTCGTCGAGCCGAACAGCACGAGATCGTTGCCCGCTTCGCTCAGGCCGAAGGCGAAGACCTCGCCGGCGCCGGCCTCGCGGAGCACGAACTCGAGCGAGTCGTCGCCGCGGTCGCGCAGCGTCTTGGCGATGCCGGTCCACACCAGGTGCATGTTCACCGCGAGGGCCGTCGCGGGCGCGGCTCCCGCCAGCCGCACCTGCAGCCGCGCGGTCTGCTCCAGACTCAGCCCGAGGCCGCCGAACTCGACCGGAACGAGCGCGCGCAGGTAGCCGCCGTCGGCGAGCTCGGCGAAGTCCTCCGTGAAGAAACGGTTGTCGCGGTCGTAGCCGTCGGCGCGCTGCCGGATGCGTTCCAGCAGCTCGTCGGTGAGAGGTTCAGGGGTGTCGTGCTCGGTCACGCTCCTCAGAGTAAGGGAGCGTGACCGGGCGCGGCAGGACGCTGCGAAATCTGTGGAGAACGCAGCCGTTGTGGATTACTGAGCGGTGTATCCGCCGTCCACGAGGTGGTAGCTGCCGGTGATGAAGCTGGCAGCGTCGGAGGCGAGGAAGGCGACGAGCGCGGCGACCTCCTCGGGCTCCCCGAGACGACCCAGGGCGTGCTTGCCCTCGAGGAAGGCCAGGGCGTCGGTGTCGAGGTTCGCGGCCACCAGCGGGGTGCGGATGAAGCCGGGGCCGACGGCGACGACGCGGACGTTCTTGCCGGCGTACTCCAGCGCGGCGTTCTGGGTGAGTCCCAGCACCGCGTGCTTGGCGGTGACGTAGGCGGACGAGTTGGCGAAGCCGACGCTCCCGAGGATGGACGCCATGTTGACGATCGCACCGCCGCCGTTGCCGGCGATGGCGTCGAGCTGCGGCTGCATCCCGTAGAAGACGGCGTTGAGGTTGACCTCGATGACCTTGCGCCACGAGTCGATCGGGTAGTCCCTGACCGGCGCCGAGGCGCCGCCGATGCCGGCGTTGTTGACGGCGATGCGCAGCGGGGCCAGCTCGTTCGCGGCGGCGACGCTGGCCGTGGCGAACTCCGGGTCGGTCACGTCGCCCGCGAGGGCCTTCGCGGTGCCGCCCGCCGCTTCGATCTCGGCCACGACGGCCTGCGCGTGCTCCTCATTCAGATCGGTGACGAGGACGGAAGCGCCGCTCGCCGCCAGGGTGAGCGCGATGGCGCGGCCGATGCCCGAGCCGCCTCCGGTCACGATCGCGGACCGGTCGGCGACGTCGTACTGAGCCATGGAAAATCTCCCTTCGTAATCCGACATCTGTCGGATAACTCCATTGTACGATCGTCCGGTGGATGCGCGCCAGCAGAAGACCCTCGCCCGGCTCAGCGCCGCCGTGCTCGACCTGGCGACGCGCGGACCCGTCACCGAGGTGACCGTGTCGGCGCTCGCCGCCGCCGCAGGCGTGCACCGCTCGACGGTGTACGAATACGCCTCGTCGCCGGCCGATCTGCTCGAGAAGGTGCTGCGCAGCGAGCTCGACGACCTGCGGACGGAGTACCTGGTCGGGATCGAGCCCTCCGACGCGGCGGCCGCGGTCACCGACGTGACCCGGGCGGTGCTGCGCCACGTCGACGAGCACGATGCGGTCTATCGGAGAGGCCTCGGCGCGGAGAGCGGCACGGCGAGCCTCCACCGGATGCTGAGCGAGCACTTCCAGGGATCCGTCGAGCTGCTCCTGGAGCAGCACAGCTTCACGGTGCCTGCGGACGACGACACCGACCGCCACGCGATCGCGCGATTCATCGCCGACGGCACGATCGGCGCCATCGACGTCTGGCTGACCCGGCCGCGCCCGCGCGACGTGGATGCGTTCCTCGCGCTGGTCGGACGGCTCACGCCGGCCTGGTGGCCGGGGACCGGAGCGGGCGCCGGGGCGGGCCCGGGAGCTCGCTGAGGGCGGTCCCCTGGTCGCCATCCGGCCAGCGCCTAATGTGGTGGCATGGAACAGCGCATCCTCGGTGGGACCGGACGTGACGTGTCGGTCGTCGGACTCGGAACCTGGCAGCTCGGAGCGGACTGGGGCGACGTCTCCGAAGAAGACGCCCTCGGCGTGCTGGAGGCGGCCGCCGAATCCGGGGTCACCTTCTTCGACACGGCCGACGTCTACGGCGACGGGCGCAGCGAGCAGATCATCGGGCGGTTCGTGACCGCGCATCCCGAGCTCCCGCTCACCGTGGCCACCAAGATGGGGCGCCGCGAGGCACAGGACCCGGCCAACTTCACGCTCGCGAAGTTCCGTGAGTGGACGGACCGCTCCCGCCGCAACCTCGGCGTCGACCGGCTCGACCTGGTGCAGCTGCACTGCCCGCCCACGCCAGTGTTCTCCACGGAGGCGGTCTACGACGCGCTCGACACGCTGGTCGAGGAGGGCGCGATCGAGAACTACGGCGTCAGCGTTGAGACGGTGGATGAGGCGCTCGCCGCGATCGCGCATCCCGGCACGGCGACGGTGCAGATCATCCTGAACGCCTTCCGCCTGAAGCCGCTCGACCGCGTGCTGCCCGCCGCCCGCGAGGCGGGAGTCGGGATCATCGCGCGCGTGCCGCTGGCGTCCGGCCTGCTCAGCGGCCGCTACACGGAGCGGACGACGTTCGCGGCCGACGACCACCGCTCGTACAACCGCCACGGCGAGGCGTTCGATGTGGGCGAGACCTTCTCGGGCGTGGACTTCGAGGAGGGTGTGAAGGCGGCGCGCGAGTTCGCGGAGCTGGTGCCCGACGGGGCGACGCCCGCGCAGGCGGCGATCGCGTGGATCATCGCCCAGGACGGCGTCACGACGGTCATCCCGGGCGCCCGCTCGCCCGAGCAGGCGCGCGCGAACGCGGCCGCCGCGTCCGTCCGCCTGCCCGACGGCTTCGACGCCGCGGTGCACCGCATCTACGACGACCACTTCCGCGCCTCCGTCCACCCCCGCTGGTAGCCCGCCGCGACCGTCGAGTGGCGACTAGATGTCGCAATTCGCCGCGGATTCGCGCATCTAGTCACGAGTCGTCGCCAATGCGTGCATGACGCGAGCGATCAGCGGGCCGGGGGAGGCGAGGTCGGCGGCTGTCACGCGGATGACGCGCCAGCCGAGGTCCTCGAGGCGCCCCTGACGCCGGATGTCCTTGTGCCACTGGTCCGCATCCACGCGGTGGTGATCGCCCTCGTACTCGAGGACGAGACGCTGATCGGGATACGCGAGGTCCACCCGGGCGACGAAGCCGCCATCGCGCGCATGGATCCGGTAGTTGAGCTCGGGAGGGGCGATCCCGGCGTCGTGGAGGAGAACGCGGAGGGCGCTCTCGGCCGGCGACTCCGCCCCCTGCCGTATGAGAGGGAGTGCGAGGCGCGCAGCGGCGATTCCACGGCGACCGTGCGCGGAATCCACAGCCGCCTGCAGTTTCTCCGTCGTGGTGAGTGAGGCGCCGAGGAGGTAGTCGGCCGCTGCGATGAGCCGGTCGCGCGGAAGCGCAGGGGCGAGCTCGAGCCAGGTCTGAGCCGGCGTGGAGAGCGGCAGTCCGCGATAAATGGTCCTCTCGGGCGTCGTCGCGACGTGACCGACGACGCCGGCGATCTGGGGCGCACGCGCGGTGGACGGGACGGTGACGTGGATGCGCTCCTCGCCTTCGAGATGCCGGGGAAGCGGTATCCCCCAGAGCCGGGCGGCCGTGATGTGGCTGAACCACATGTCGGTTCGGCGGTGCAGGAGAAGCGCACGGCACCGCGTCGTCAGGTCGCCGTTCGCCGGCATCCGGACGCCGCGCACCGGTCGCGCGAGGTCCGGCCCGCGGAGACGCCCCGCCCCGACACCGCTTCGTGCGGCATCGACGACGCGGAACGGCGCGCTGGACAGCTCGCGCGGAAGCGGAACGGAATGACGACCCATCCCTCCACCCTGGCGCCCCTGCCGCTTCCGCCCAGAAAGTTATCCACAGCCAGGGATCGAGTCGTGAGTCGATGCGCCAATTCGGGGCGAATGGCGACATCTTGTCACGACTCGTGGCGACCCGCTGGCGCGCGTCGGGCACCGGAACGGAACGAGTCGTGAGTCGATGCGCCAATTCGGGGCCAGTTGCGACATCTTGTCACGACTCGTGGCGCGGCCCGCGCGCGCGGATAAAGCGGAGGAGCGAGTCGTGAGTTGATGCGCGAAATCGGGGCGAGTTGCGACATGTAGTCACGACTTGGCGGGCGCGGAGCGCGGAGCGCGCGGAGCGCGCGCTACGACGGCTGGACGGGGACGGGCTCCGTGTCGGGGATGGGGGACGCGTCGCGGCCGCGGAGGTCGGGGTGCACGCGGTGGGCGAGCGCCGGGACGGCGAAGCCGACCAGCGCGAACGCGCCCGCGATCCAGAACGCGCCGACCGCGCCGACGCCGTCGATGAGGAAGCCGGCGAGGGCGGAGCCGAGGGCCGCCCCGATGAGCTGGCCGGTGCCGACCCAGCCGTAGGCCTCCGCGGTGTCGGAGAATTTCACGCTCGCGGAGACGATCGCGAACAGCACGGCCAGGGCCGGCGCGATGCCGAGTCCGGCGATCAGGAGGGTCAGCGACAGCCCCCACCACGACCACAGCATGAAGGTGGAGAGCACGATTCCGACGAACACGATCAGCATGCGGCGCGCGGTCGCCCACGGGCCGATCGGGACGTGGCCGAAGGCCAGGCCGCCGACCAGCGAGCCGAGCGACCAGATCGCGAGCACGATGCCCGCGAGCGGCGAGCCCTCGCCGAATGTCGCGACGACGCCCGCCTCGACCGCCGAGCACGAGCCGATCAGCAGGAAGCCCACGACGGTCGCGAGGAGCACCGGCGGACGCGCCAGCACCGTCCCGAAGCGCCGCTTGCTGCGCGGGATGCGCACCCGCCCGACCTCGGGGGACGCGATGAACCAGAAGCCGCCCGCGAGCATGATCGCCACCGACATGAGGATGCCCTCGGTGGTCCCGATCTGGGTGGAGACGAAGGTGATCGCGACGGGCCCGGCGATCCAGATGATCTCCTGCGCGGACGCGTCGAGCGAGAAGAGCGGCGTGAGCTGCCGCGAGTTGACCATCTTCGGGTAGATGGTGCGCACCGCGGGCTGGATGGGCGGCATGCTGAGCCCCGCGAAGAACGCCACGGCCATCGTCAGCGGGATCGGCATGACGACGAGGCCGATCACCGCGACCGCCGCCGAGCAGAAGAGGAGCGTCGTCCACAGCACCACGCGCATCCCGAGCACGCCCATCAGGCGGCTGGTCATCGGACCGGCGATCGCCTGCCCGATGCTCATCGCGCCGAGCACCAGGCCGGCGGCGCCGTACGAGTCGTGGATGCGCTCGATGTGGAGCAGGAAGGCGAGCGACAGCATCCCGAACGGGAAGCGCGCGGTGAGCTGAGCCGCGATGATCCGGGCGACGCCGGGCGTCTTCAGAAGGCTCGAGTAGCTGCTCACAATCGTCCACACTATCGGTCCGGATGCGCGTGAACGAGGTGTCCACACGGGCGCCATCCCCCCTTCGCGGGGTGTGGAAACTGTGCATAACTTCTCCCCATCTGTGGACGACACGCCCACTAGATGTGGGGGAGTGGAAATGTCGGACCCCCGCTATATAGTGGTCGAGCACACAGAGCCGGTCAGCCTTCCCGGGATGGGAGAGGGCACGGTTCCGCGGGGATTTCAGCCGCCACAGGCGGCATATCGAAGAGGGAGAGACAGTGGCAATCACAGTCGTCAAGCGCAACGGCGAGCGCGAGCCGTACGACGCCAACAAGATCAACCTGGCCATCGAGAACGCGGCCCAGGGACTGGACGAGAACATCACGTGGGTGACGCAGATCGCGAGCGAGCTCGAACTCACGCTGTTCGACGGCATCACCACGCAGCAGCTCGACGAGGCGGTCATCCAGGTCGCCCTCCAGAACGTCAAGGACGACCCCGCGTTCGACACCGTCGCCGCACGCCTCCTCCTCAAGACGATCTACAAGCGCGTGCTCGGCGACTACCAGAGCCACGACGAGCTGGTGGAGCTGCACGCCTCCCGCTTCCGCTCCTACATCGAGCGCGGCGTGGCCGAGACCCTCCTCGACGGCCGCTTCACCACCGCGTTCGACCTCGACCGCCTCGCCGGCTACCTGGACCCCTCCCGCGACGAGCTGCTCAAGTACATCGGCGTCGTCACGCTCAACAACCGCTACGGCATCAAGGCCCGCAACGGCGACTCGCTCGAGGTGCCCCAGTTCTTCTGGATGCGCATCGCGATGGGCCTCTCCCTCAACGAGGCCGACCCCACCAGCCACGCCATCGCGTTCTACGACAAGATGTCGAAGCTCGAGTACCTCGCGGCCGGCTCCACCCTCGTCAACGCGGGCACCGCGTACCCGCAGCTCTCCAACTGCTTCGTCATGGAGATGCAGGACGACATCGAGCACATCGCAAAGAGCGTGCGCGACGTCATGTGGCTGACCAAGGGCACCGGCGGCATCGGCCTCTCGGTCACCAAGCTGCGCGCCCAGGGCTCGCCCATCCGCTCGAACAACACGACCTCCACCGGTCCGATCCCGTTCATGCACACGATCGACTCGGTGCTGCGCGCGGTCAGCCGCGGCGGCAAGAAGTTCGGCGCCCTCTGCTTCTACATGGAGAACTGGCACATGGACTTCCCGGAGTTCCTGGACCTCCGCCAGAACTCCGGCGACCCCTACCGCCGCACCCGCACCGCCAACACCGCGGTCTGGATCAGCGACGAGTTCATGAAGCGCGTCCAGAACGACGAGGACTGGTACCTCTTCGACCCGCTGGAGGTCGCCGACCTCAACGAGCTGTACGGCAAGGCCTTCTCGGAGCGCTACGCCCACTACGTCGCCGAGGCCGAGGCAGGCAACCTCAAGATGTTCAAGAAGATCAGCGCCCGCGCGCAGTTCAAGGACATCCTGATGAGCCTCCAGACGACCAGCCACCCGTGGCTGACCTGGAAGGACACGATCAACAACCGTGCCCTCAACAACAACACGGGCACCATCCACCTCTCCAACCTGTGCACCGAGATCACGCTGCCGCAGGACCGCGACAACGTCTCGGTCTGCAACCTCGCATCGATCAACCTGTCGCGCCACCTGGTCGACGGGCGGATGGACTGGGAGCGCATCGAGGCCAGCGCCCGCCAGGCGGTGCGCCAGCTCGACAACCTCATCGACATCACGGTGTCGAGCGTTCCGGAGGCGGACTACTCGAACCAGCAGAACCGCGCGATCGGCCTGGGCGTTATGGGCTTCACCGACGTCGTCGAGAAGCTGGGTCTCAGCTACGAGAGCGAAGAGGCGTACGCCCTGATCGACGAGATCATGGAGCACGTCTCGTACGCGGCGATCGACGAGAGCGCCGACCTGGCGCAGGAGCGCGGTGCGTACCCGAACTTCGAGGGATCGCGCTGGTCGCAGGGCCTGGTGCCCTACGACTCGATCGCGCTGACCGAGGCCGACCGCGGCACGCCGATCACGGTGGACCGCACCATCCGCCTCGACTGGGACCGCCTCCGCGAGAAGGTCAAGGGCGGCATGCGCAACGCGACGCTCATGGCCATCGCGCCGACCGCGTCCATCGGCCTCGTCGCCGGCACCACGCCGGGCTTCGACCCGCAGTTCTCGCAGATCTTCAGCCGGTCCACCTCGTCGGGCAAGTTCCTCGAGGTCAACCGCAACCTGGTCGAGACGCTGCAGGAGCGCGGCATCTGGCAGGACGTCCGCGAGGCGATCCTGCGCTCGCAGGGCGACATCCAGAACATCGCGGAGATCCCGGACGAGGTGAAGGCCACGTTCAAGACGAGCTTCCAGCTCTCGCCGTACGCTTTCATCGAGGTCGCGGCCCGCGCCCAGAAGTGGATCGACCAGGCGATCAGCCGCAACATGTACCTCGAGACGCGTGACCTCGGCGACATGATGGACATCTACTACGCCGCATGGGAGAAGGGCGTCAAGACGACGTACTACCTCCACATGAAGCCGCGTCACCAGGCCGAGCAGTCGACGGTCAAGGTCAACAAGGCCGAGGAGATCAGCGGAGGCCGCAAGGGCTTCGCCTCCGTCGGCGCCGGCGCGCCGGCTCCCGCCGCGGCTCCGGCTGTCACCGAGACCGCGCCCGCCGCAGCACCCGCCCGCCGTGGCTTCGGCTTCGGCGGACTGACCTCCTCCACCTCCGCAGGGGGTGACAACTGATGAGCACCACCACCCGCGTCGAGGACTACTACGTGCCGGTCGACCCGATGGACGACCTGCAGTGCGAGTCCTGCCAGTAATCCGGCTGTAAGCAACGAGGAGAGAAACACCATGGGGATTCTGGGCACCGGAATCGAAGAAGGCCTTCTGCTGAAGCCCGTCAAGTACCAGTGGGCGATGGACCTGTATGACCAGGCCGTCGCGAACACCTGGTTCCCGAACGAGATCCAGCTCGGCGAGGACATCGCCGACTTCAAGCGGATGACGGACGAGGAGCGCCACGCGGTCACGTTCCTGATGAGCTACTTCAACCCGAACGAGCTGCTCGTCAATAAGGCGCTGGCCTTCGGCGTCTACCCCTACAT